>VGFF01000022.1 GCA_016868955.1 Armatimonadota bacterium | reverse complement strand
CGACGCCTTGCATCCGTACCCTGCCGGGCTCGTCATCGCCACGAATGGCGGAAGCCTGCGCCCGGGGCCGCGACGCTGGCAAGCCGATGGTCGTCCCAAGCATCTGCGGCTTGCGCAGCAGGGCAGCTTGAAGCGATTGCGTCTGGATCGGATCGCTTTGTATCAGTGGCACCGCCCCGACCCGGCGGTGCCGTTCGAGGAATCGGTCGGCGCGCTCGCCGACTTCCGCCGCGAAGGGCTCGTGCAGCACGTCGGTCTGTCGAATGTCACGGTCCGGCACCTGGAAGCGGCTCGGCGCATCGTGCCGATCGCGTCCGTACAGAATGCGTACAACGTGAGCGATCGCGGGTCGGAGGATTTGGCGCGGGCGTGCGGGCGGGCCGGCATCGCGTTCGTTCCGTATTACCCGCTCGGCGTCGGGCGGCTCGCCGCAGCCGGCGGCGCGCTGCGCGAGGTCGCGTCTCGGTTGAGCGCCACGCCGACCCAGGTCGCGCTCGCGTGGCTGATCGATCGGTCGCCGGTCATCCTGCCAATCCCCGGGACTTCGAGCCTCGCGCACTTGGCGGAAAACGTCGGCGCCGCCGGCCTCCACCTTTCGGAGGAAGACCGGCGGCGCCTGGACGACCGCTGAACGCGCCAGGGCGGCTTTCGGCTCGGTCGTCGACCGGCCCGTCCGTCGGCTGGCCTATCCGTCAGCCGGCTTGATGTTCGCGTTCCGCCGAAACACGTTGTCGGGGTCGTACTTCCGCTTGATCGCGGCCAGCTTGGCGAGCTTCGCGCCGTACGTGTCGCGCACGAGCGCGTCGCCTTCCTCGAGAAACCCCGGGAAGTTCAAGTACGCGCTGCCGTCGGAGAACGGGCGGACCGCTTCGACGAAGTCGCGGGCCCAGGCAATGTTGCGCGCGTCGTCGGTTGGCCAGCCCGAGAACCGGGCAGTGGCGCTACTTGATCGGCGGCTTCCAGCCCTTTGGCGCGGACGCGTCACTCATGTCGAACGTGGCGAGCGATTGCGTCGTGAACACCATCTCGTCTGTTGTGTAGACGCGTTTCGGGACCTTGTTGCCCATCGCCGCGTCGACCGCGTACATCACGGCCAGCCGCGCCAGCTTCACGGGCTGCGCCGGCAGGACGCCCGTCAGCAGGCCGTCGCGCATGCAGCGCAACGCTTCGTCATGGAGGTCGGCGCCGACGGTCACGATCCGCGACGTGGGCCATCCGGCCTGCTTGAGCACGCGACCAGCAGCGCAGGCCTGCGTCGTGTTGCCCGTCCAGACGCCGTTGATCTTCTGGCCGTGCGCCTGCAGGAAGTTCTCCATTACCCGCGTGGCTTCCACGATGTTCGAGGCATGCCATTGCTCCGCGAGCACTTTGATCCCCGGATAGCGCTTGAACTCGTCGCTGCCTCCCTTCGCGCGTTGGATGAAGAGGTCGCCGCCGGCCGGACCCTTGAGCATGACGACACCGCCCCGGTTCCCGAGGCGGCGGACGACGAAGTCCGCGAGCTGGCGTCCGACGTTCTGGCTGTTTTCGCTGATCTTCATCGTGACGTCTTCGCTTTGAATCAGCACGTCGTCGTTGATGACCGGGATGTTCGCCGCCAGCGCCTTCTTGGACACCGGAATCAGCGCGCGGCCATTCGCGGCGGTCAGCACGATGCCGCTCACCTTGCGTTGGATCGCGTTCTCGACCTGGCTGATCTGCTTGTCCGAGAACTCGTATCCGCCGGAGTCGAACAGCTCGACGTTCACGGTGGTGTTGGAGTACTTCTGCTCCGCCAGCGTCTTTCCGAGGATGTAGCCGTACGACTTGTTCTGGTAGTATGGGTCGCCGCCGTTCGGCATGAACACAGCGATCGTGACCGTTTTCTTCTCCTGGGCGGAGATCGGACCGGACTGAGCGCCGACGACCAGTAGCAACGCCATCGCGAGGCCGACCCAGGCCTTCGAGACCCCGTTCAATCTACTCATCATGAGCCCCCCTCGAAATCGGATGTCCTGTCTCCTAGCTTCCGAGCCACCTCGCGAGCCTCACCTCCTCTTCGCGCCTGCCCTTCGTCACCATCGTTACCGCCGGCCGAGGCTGACCAGCACGGAGATCAAGATGACGACGCCGATGATGATCTGTTGGATGAAGCTCGAGATGCCGAGGATGTCCAAACCGTTCGTCAGCATGCCGACGAGCAACAACCCGAACGCGGTGCCGACGATCGAGCCGCGGCCACCGAACAAGGACGTGCCGCCGATGCACACGGCCGCGATCGCCTGCAGCTCGAGCCCGCTGCCGATCAACGGCTGGCCGGAGTTCATCCGGCCCGTCAGCAGCACGCCGGCGACAGCCGCGAGTAGGCCGGACAGCGTGTACACGTAGACGAGATAGCGAGAAACCGGGATGCCGGCGAGCATCGCCGCCGGTTCGCTGCCGCCGATCGCGTACAGCGCCAAGCCGAAGCGCGTGCGCTTCAGCATGATGAGGACGACGGCGAACAACGCGAGCGTGATCAGCGTGGACACGGGAACGCCGGCCAGGGCTTGCTGCCCGATGAGGTCGAGCACCGGAGAGTCCATGCCGAAGACAGGAACGCCCCCTGTGTACGTCAAGGCAGCGCCGCGGGCGATCGACATCATCGCCAGCGTCACCACGAACGGCGGCATCCGAACCTTGCCGATCAGCAGGCCGTTGATCAGCCCGGCGCCGGCGCCGACGAGTAGGCCGACGCTAATCCCAGCCAGTTCACCGTACGTCTTAACGAGGTCGGCGACGACAACGCTGACCAGCGCCGCGACGGAACCCACGGATAAGTCGATGCCGGCCGTCAGGATCACGATGGTCTGGCCCCAGGCCGCGATTCCCGTGGGCGCGATCTGGCGGCTGATGTTCGCGAGATTGGAGAGCTGCGAGAACGACGAATTCAGCAGCCCGAAGATGACCGCCAGCACGACGATCGCCGCCGGAACCCCGATCGTCTCCCACCGCAGAAACGCGCGGCCTCGCAGCGGACGCTGGGCAGCTCCCGGCGGCTCGTGGTCCGGGCGGGCGTTCGGCGCGGTGGCATCGGTCATTCCTGGCATCTCCTTCGAAAATCGCGACGGGCTCAGGCCGCGGGATCGCCGAAGGCCGCGCGCAGGACCACTTCCTGCGTCGCCTCCGACTGCGCGAACTCGGCGGCGATGCGGCCACGCCGCATGACGAGCACGCGGTCGGACAACGCCAGCACTTCCCGCAGCTCGGAGGAGACCAGCAGGATGGCCGCGCCGGCGGCGGCGAGCTCGCCGATCTGGCGATAGATCTCCACCTTGCTGCCAACGTCGATGCCCTGCGTCGGCTCGTCGAAGATGAGGACGTTCGCGCGGCTCGCGAGCCACTTCGAGAGCACGACCTTTTGCTGATTGCCGCCGCTGAGCTGGATCACCAAGCTGTCCAGGGATGGCGTGCGGATTCGGAGCCGGTCCACGTAGGCGCGCGCGGTTTCGCTCATCTCGCGAAATCGCAGGAACGCCCGCCGCAGCGACGGCATCACGATGTTCTCGCGAACCGGCATGTGCAGGAAAACGCCCTCCCGATGACGATCCTCGGGCAGCAGCGCCAAACCGCAGCGCACGGCCTGTTCCGGGGAAGCGATGCGCCGGCGTTGTCCGTCGACGAACAAGTCTCCCGTCACGTGGGGCACGGCGCCGACGAGCGCCTTCGCCAGTTCCGTGCGCCCGGAGCCGACGAGGCCGACCAAGCCCACGATCTCGCCGGCTCGCGCGTGCAGGCGGATATCCCAAAGCACGCCGGGGACGTTGAGCCCCTCGACGCGAAGCCGCTCCGCGCCCAAAGCCACGGGCCGCTTCGGGAAGAGATCCCTCAGCTCGCGCCCGACCATGAACTGGATCAACTGGGCCGTCGACGCCTCGAGGGCCGCCACGGTCGCGACGTGCCGTCCATCCCGCAGCACCGTCACGCGGTCGGCGATTTCAGCGACGTCGTCGAGCTTATGGGTGATGTAGATCACGCCCTTGCCGGCGGACCGCATCGCCCGCAGGAGCTCGAACAGCCGCCGTGCTTCCCGCGCCGTGAGCTTGTCGGTGGGCTCATCCATGATCAACGCTTCCGCGCCGAGGAGCAGGACTTTACCGATCTCGACGAGTTGCTGCTGCGAGACGCTGAGAGCGGACACTTCCGTTTCAGGGTCGACGTCGAGCCCGACCTGCGCGAGGACGTCGTGCGCCCGGTGCCGCATGTCCGGCAAGTTGAGCCAACCGAGGCGCGGATTCGTCACGGATTCCTGGCCAAGGAACAGATTATGCAGAACCGTGAGTGTCGGCACGAGGCTGAGGCCCTGATAGACCGTGCCCACACCGAGGCCCCGCGCGGCGTGCGGCGTGAATGTCTGCATGGCCGCCCCGCGGATCTCGACAGTGCCCGCCGACGGCGGATACACGCCGGAGATGATCTTGATTAGCGTGGACTTGCCGGCGCCGTTCTCGCCGAGCAGCGCGTGGATCTCGCCGCGCCGCAGCGTAAAGTCCACGGTGTCGAGCGCCCGCACGCCGGGAAACGACTTGCCGATGCCGCGGGCGGCGATAAGGTCGAAATGCGAGGTCATCGTGCGCTCCATCGACGATCGCCGCGCCCTACATCATGACCCGGCCGCCGCTGACGTCGATCGTGGCTCCGGTGACGTAGCGGGCGCCCTCGGAGGCGAGGAACAAAATCGGCGCGACTTGGTCGTCGACCTCGGCGATGCGCCCGAGCGGCGTCAGCTGCTTTAGCCAGGCGAAGCGCTCCGGCGAGTGCAACGCCGCAACGCGCGGCGACAGCGTCGTGCCGGGCGCCACGGCATTCACCGTGACGCCGAACGGTCCGAGCTCGCGAGCCAGGTGGCGCGTCAATCCTAAGACGGCCGTCTTCGCGCTCGCGTAGTGCAGCGCGGTCACGATCATGGGCATGCGCCCCGCCTCGGACGACACATTGACGATCCTCCCCCAGCGGCGCTGCTTCATCCGCGGGATGACGGCGCGGCACGCCAGAAACGTGCCGGTTAGGTTCAGAGCCACGATCCGCTGCCATTCGTCGTCTGCGATGTCCTCCGCAGGCACGCTCTTGCCGAAGCCGCCGGCCGTGTTGATGAGGATGTCGACCGACCCGAAACGCTCGGCGGCGGCCCTGACGGCGGCGTCGACGGACCGAGAATCTGTGACGTCCATCGCGACGGCCATGGCCGCACCACCGGCCGCCGCGATCTCTGCGGCGACGCGCGCCGCGCCGTCGGCGTTCAAGTCGGCGACGACGACGCCGGCGCCGCGCGCCGCGAATCCGCGGACGACGCCTTCGCCGATGCCTTGGGCCGCGCCCGTCACGATCGCCGTCCGGCCGGAGAAATCGTTCACGCTCATCGTCTAAGCTCCTTGCCCGCGCTCGCGGTCGACGCCGCTACGGCGCCGGCGGGGTCCGCAGTTGCTTTGCGAGAAACTCTGAGACCGTGCGCTCGGTGCGGCGGAGGTGGGCGGCGACGCGCTTGGCCGCGAGATGGGGATCCTTGCGGCGATAGGCGGCGAGGATCGCCGCGTGTTCGCGGTGGGCGATGCCGGAGCCGTTGAGAACGGTCAAGCTCATGCGCAGGTATCGTTCCATGGACGCGCGCAGATAGTCCGCGAACTTCATCAGCTTCGTTTTGCCGCTCGGACCGTAGAGCGCGTCGTGAAAACCGCGGTTGAGCGCGAGCCAGGCAATCGTGTCTGGCTCCCGCTTCATGCGGTCGTGGAACATCGTCGCTTCCCGCAGGTCGGCCGCCGTCGCTTGGGTCACGGCGTGGCGGGTCAGCAGATCCTCGAGCAGAATGCGCAGCTCGTAGAGCTCGTGGAGCTCCTCCACGGACAAGAAGGTTGCGCGGGCGCCCTTGCGCGGACGCGTCTCCACGAGCCCTTCGCCCTCGAGGCGGCGGAGCGCTTCCCGCACCACGACTTCGCTGACGCCGAAGCGCTGCGCCAGCACCTGTTGACGGAGGAACTGGCCCTCCCGGAGCTGGCCGCTGAAAAGCTCTTCGCGCAGGTGATCGGTGACGTACTGGTTGACGGATTTGAAGGCGGCACCCGCGGCGGCGGGTGGAGCGGGAGCACGTTCGCCGGAAGGAGGGGCCATTTCGACGGGCGCAGAATAGATCATCAATAATCGATTGTCAATGAAGCCGACCAAACGTGCGGAGGCGAGACGGGCTTCGTGATCGCGGCCGAGCCACGGCGGTACGAAGTCAGCGTCGAACGCGACATCGTCTGCGTCCTGCGCGACGGATGCACGCTCTCGGCCGATGTCTATGGCCCGCCGGGCGACGGACGCTTCCCCGTCCTATTGCACAAGACACCATACGACAAACGTGTCGCGGAGAGTCACGCGTATGCGCACCCGATCTGGTACGCGCGGCGCGGCTACCTGGTCTTCGTGCAGGACGTGCGTGGCCTCGGGATCGCCGGCGGCGAGTTCTATCCGATGCGCGACGAGGCTCGGGACGGCTCCGAATCTGTGGCTTGGGCGGCCGACCTGCCAGGTTCCAAAGGCGCGGTCGGCATGTACGGGTTCTCGTATGTGGGCATGACCCAGTTGTACGCCGCCGCCGAGCGGCCACCGGCGCTGCGTGCGATCGCCCCGGCGTTCGCGGGTGCGCATCCCTGCGACGGATGGGCGTATCACAAAGGGGCGCTGGCGCTCGCGTTCGTCGCCTGGTGGACGCTCCACCTCGCGCAAGGCAACGCCCGCCGCGGCGGTGACGCCGCGGCGGAAGCCCGCCTGGCGGATGCCGCGCGGTCTCTCGCGAACCGGCTGTGGACGGATCCCATCGGCGCATTCCTCCATGAACCGGACCTCCGTCGGCTGGCGCCGTTCTTCTATGACTGGCTCGCGCACGACGCGCGTGACGCCTATTGGGAGTCGTTGGCGCTGCCGACCGGCGCAGCCTCTCCCGGGGTGCCGGCGCTGCGCATCGGCGGTCGGTACGACACCTTCTTGGAGGGAACGCTTCGCAACTGGACGCAACGTCTTAGCGACGGCGGGGACAGGCAGCGGCTCGTCGTCGGCCCGTGGATCCACAACCTATGGGGACCGTCAGCCGGATCGGACCACTTCGGCGCCGCCGCGCGTCACCGCGTCGACGCTTGGCAGCTTGCGTGGTTCGATCGGTGGCTGAAGGACGCGGACACGCCCGGTGGTGAACCCGCGCCGGCGGCGTGGTTCGTGTTGAGCGAAAACCTATGGCGGCGGGCGGCGAGCTGGCCGGACCCGGGCGCGGACGTGCTCAATCTGTACTTGCATAGCAATGGCCTTGCGAATTCAATCAACGGAGACGGCTGGCTGGATCCCGATCCCCCGTCATCGGAAGACCCGGACTTGTTCGTCTACGATCCGGCTGACCCGGTGCCCAGCCTCGGGGGGCGCTCGTGCTGCGTGCCCGGCGTCGCGCCGATGGGACCGGCCGACCAGGGGCCGATCCTGCCGCGCAACGACGTTCTCGTCTACACATCGCGACCGCTCACCCGCGACGTCGAGATCCAGGGCACGGTAGCGGCCCAGCTCTGGGCCTGGTCCGACGCCGACGACACCGACTTCGCGATCCTGTTGGCCCACGTCCGCCCCGCCGGCGAAACGATCAATCTGTGCGCGGGCACCCAGCGCGCGCGATTCCGCGAATCGCTGCGGCATCCGAAGCCGATCGAACCTGGGGCGGCCTATCGGTACGATATCCAGGTCGGTTCGATCGCGGCGCTCATTCCCCGGGGACACCGCCTCCGCGTTCGTGTCGAGCAGCAGTTTTCCCGCCTACGATCGCCACGGCAACCGCGCCGCCGCGCACGGACTGCTTGTGGCTCGCCGCCCCGAGATCGCGGCGCAGACCATCCTGCACGACAGACCGCATCCGTCGCACGTGCGAATTCCCGTCGTGTGGCGGTGACGAGGTGACGAGCGTGGATCGACGCGACCTGATCGCTGTGGCGCAGGGCAAGCGGCCGGCCGACGTGCTGGTACGCGGCGGCCGGCTCGTAAACGTCTTCACGCGCGAGATCCACGCCGCCGACGTTGCGATCGCCGGCCAACGGGTGGCGCTCATCGGCGACGCCGCCCATACGCTGGGATCCGATACGCTTGTCATCGATGCCGCTGGCCGCTTCGTCACGCCGGGATTGATCGATCAACATCTGCACGTGCACGAGACGCAGCTCAACATCGTCACCCTGGCCAATGCAATCCTGCCCCGCGGCACGACGGGCATTTGCACGGACTTCTACGGCGAGATGGGAGTCGGCGGGGCCCGCGCCGTGCGGGCCTGTCTAGACGCCGCGCGCGGACTGCCCTTGACGGTATGGTTCGCGCTCGGCACGCCCGGCTACTTCCAGAATGGACCGTTCGGGCATACGGGATGGCCGACGCGGGACGAAGTGCTGGAAATGCTGGACTGGCCGGAGTGCATCGGCATGGATGACGCGTTCGCGTCGCGCATCGCTGCCGCCGACGAGAGGATTCTCGAACTGATCGACGCCGTGCAGACGCGCGGCAAACGCGTCTGCGGCCACGGCTCGGAGATGCGGGGTCGCGGGCTCAGCGCCTGGATGGCGTACGTCCGCGTCACCGACGACCACGAGTGCGTCGAGGCAGAGGAAGCGGTCGAGAAGGCGCGCCTCGGGTTCTACATCTCGATGCGCGAAGGATCCGGCTGCTTCAACGTCGCGGCCGTCAGCAAGGCCGTCAGCGAGCACGGCGCGGATCCGCGCCGTTTCTGCTTCAGCACCGACCTGATCTCGCCGATCCAAATCGCGGACGACGGCCACATCGACAACGCGATTCGCCAAGCGGTCCGTCAAGGCGTGCCGCCGATCGTCGCCGTGCAGATGGCGACGTTGAACGCCGCCGAGTGCTTGGGCGTGCAGCTCGACCATGGCAGCGTCAGCCCCGGCAAGATCGCGAACCTGCTGCTCGTGGAGGACTTGGCCGCGTTTTCGGTTGACACGGTCGTCGCGCGCGGACGCGTGGTCGCCCGCCAGGGGCAGATGGTGCAGCCGCTTCCGAATCCGCGCTTCCCGGCCTGGGCCTACGGCACCGTGCGCCTGCCCCGACCGGTGCGCGCCGCCGACTTCGCGATCGCGATCGCGGGCCACCGGTCCCGCGTCGACGTCCGCGTCATCGTCGCCAGCGGCAGGTCATTGCTGACGGAGGAGGCCCGCGAGACCGTGGCGGTGGATTGCGGCGAAGTGCGCGCCGACCCGACCCGCGACATCCTCAAGATCGCGGCGATTGAACGCGTGCGCGGCACCGGCGAGATCGGCGTCGGCCTGATCCGCGGTTTCGGCCTGCGCAGCGGTGCGATCGCGACGACCTACAATTCACAGCAGCAGAACCTGATCGTGCTCGGCGCCGACGACGGCGACATGGCGGTCGCGGCCAACGCTTTGGCCAGCGCCGGCGGCGGATTCGTCGTCGCCGACGGCGGCAAGGTGCGGGCGCTCCTGCCGTTGCCGCTGTTCGGCCTGGAATCCCACCAGGACGGCGCGGCGGTGCTTGGTCAACTGCGGACGCTGGACGAGCAACTCGCGCACCGAGGCTGTTGCCTGCCGGCGGCCTTCCATACCCTGGGTTTCATGGGACTGCCGGTCGACATCGGTCGATTAAAGATCTGCCCTCGCGGGCTGGTGGACGTCTGGAAAGAAACCGTCGTCGATCTCGTGCTGTGACGACGGCGCGTACGTCGAAACGACTCGCTGGAGGCGATGCCGTGGACAAATTGATCATCACCGTGACCGTCGATTCGAGCATGTCGTACCCGCGCAATCCATACTGCCCGCCGCCGGTGGAGGTCGAGCGCGTCGTCGACGAGTACGTGCAGTGCGTCGAAGCCGGCGCCAGAATCGTCCACATGCACGGCGTGCACAAGCTCGAGGACGAGATCCAACCCGACGGCCGCAAGCTGTCGCGCGTCGACGTCGCCGGCTGGAAGAAGATGAAGGATCAAATCCAGAAGCGGTGCGATCCGGTGATTCAGTTCGGGATCGCGAGCGCGCGGTTCGAGGAGAAGCGCGAGCTGATGAAGCTGGGGCCTGACATGATGTCCATCTGCTTCAACGCGCACGATGAGCACTTCCAGCCCGATCCCGACTATCCGGCCAACGAGATCTACGCGTCGCATCCCCGGGCCGAGCTCATCGAGTTCTGCGAGGCGGCGAACGCCCACAAGGTCAAGGTTGAAGTCGAATCCTTCCACACCGGCGCGTACTACAACATGCGCTACGTAGTAAAGCGCGGGCTCCTCGCCGATCCGATCTGGACGACGCTGTTCCTGGGTTGGCCGGGCGGGACGTGGACGCCGCCGACGCCGCACGGGCTCAATTTCATGGTGGACAACCTGCCCTTTCCCTTGAATTGGAATGTCAGCGTCATGGATCCGCCGACACAATGGAAGGTGCTTGCGCAGGCGATCAGTATGGGCGGGCACGTCCGCGTTGGCTGGGAGGACAATCCGTACGTCGCCGAAGGCGTCTACGCCAAGCATTGTCACGAGCTCGTGGATAAGGTCGTACGCATCGCCAAGGAACTGGGGCGCGCGATCGCCACGCCCGACGAGGCGCGTGCGATCATCTTTGGGAAGCGCGGCTAGGCGGGCGGCGGCGATGCCGGAACTCGCGGACGGCGCGGGCATCGATCGTTTTCGAGCGAGCGACGGGCGCGTCCTGGCGATCCTGGTACGCGCCGACACAGGGACGGAGCCGCCGCCGTGTGGTCAGCTGACGCCGGATGCCTGGCCCATACAGCTGTTCTTGCTCGCCGGCGATCCGGGCCACGCTGTGGCGCCGCACTTTCATCCTTTCGTCGGCCAGCCGTCGTCCGCGGCGAGGCACCAGATCTTCTATTGCCGGCGGGGACGGATGCGCGTCGGCATCTTCGAGCTGCAAGGGACGCATGTCGTCGACGTGACGATCGGCGCCGGCGACCTCCTGCTGCTCGCGGAGGGCCACGGCGTCCGCTATCTGGAGACCGGCACAAGCGTGGTCGAGATCAAGCAAGGTCCGTTCCCGGGCAGCGATGCGGTCGATCGTGCCGCGATCGATCCGCGCCGGTGAAAGGATCACACGGATCGTTCGCCCAATCCACCGCCCACGGCGCCGCGCTCCGGCGCCTCGATCGGCGTGTCCGTAATCTGGAACAGCTCGACGAGATAGCCGTCCGGATCGAATACCCACATTTGGTGCGCGCCATCGCCGCTGCCGATCGGACCGCCGGCGACGGTCACCGCCGCCGCGCGCAGACGCGCCGCCAGGCACGCGAGGTCGTCGACCTCGAACGCCACGTGCGCCGCCAGTCCGGTGCGTTTGCCGGCGCCGGGATCGGGCATGCCCGGCGGCGCCGTCGTGTCGCCCGCAAGAATGGCGTGGAATTCGCACGTGCCGCCGCGAAACCGCGCACCGCGGAACGTGAATATCCGCGGTCGCTCGACTTCTTCCATGCTGAGCAATTCCCGGTAGAACCGCCGCGTCGCCGCGAGGTCCCGCACGACCAACCCGCAGTGTCCGATGCCGCGAATCATGTCTGCAACGCCTATTCGCCGGCCGTGCTGCCGCCGCCGATGCGCGAGCCTGCCCCTACCGGCGACATTGGATATCATATGCGCTCGGGGTCGTTCCCCCTATCGGGTGGCGCGACGAGACGACGGCGGCCCGTCCGGAAGGAGGCACCATGTCCCTGAAGGAAACGCCGATCATCATTCCGCAGTCCATGCGCGCCTGGGTGTTGTTCGGGCCCGACGACGTGCGCTTGGTATCGAAGCCCGTGCCGCGACCTGGACCCGCGGAGGTGCTCGTGCGGATCGGGGCGGCGGCGATCTGCGGCACGGATCTCGAGGTGCTGCGCCATGGACGCCCGGGTTCGATAGACGGTGAACTTCCGTTTGGACGAGGCCACGTCATCGGCCATGAGTACGCGGGGACCATCGCCGCCGTCGGGCCGGATGTCGATGAGGTGCAAGTCGGCGCCCGTGTCGCCGTCGAAATCCACGCCGGCTGTGGGCGTTGCCAGCGATGCCGCGAAGGCATGTACACTTCCTGTCTGAACTATGGCAGTCGGCGAAAAGGACATTGCGCCAACGGCTTCACGACCGACGGAGGGTTCGCCGAATACGCAGTCAACCACATCAATACGGTCTATCCGATCCCGGACGCCATGCCCTTCGAAGAGGCGACCCTCGCCGTGACGGCGGGAACGGCCCTGTACGGCTTGGACGTCCTGGGTGGGCTGGTCGCGGGCGCGACGCTCCTCGTCATCGGCCCGGGACCGATCGGACTGATGGCCGTGGCTTGCGGTCACGCGCTTGGGGCGGAGGTCATCCTTGCGGGCACGCGGCCGCGCCGCCTCGAACTGGGGCGCGCGCTTGGCGCCAGACACGCGGTCGCCGTGCGCGAGCAATCGCTTCCGGCGGAAGTGGAGCGCATCACGGATGGCGCCGGCGTCGATCTCGTCATGGAGTGCTCCGGCGCGCCGACCGCGCTCCATGAGGCAGTGCACGCGGTAAAGCGAGGCGGCCGGGTCTGTCTGGCAGCGTTCCCTCACGAGGCTGTCCTGTTTGACGCTGCCCACGTCGCGCGCAACAACATCTACCTCTATGGTATCCGCGGTGAGGGCAATCGCGCCGTCGGCCGCGCTGTCGCGCTGATGGCGCAAGGAAAGATCTCCGGCGCGCCGTTGATCACGCATCGATTGTCGCTGGATGCGCTGCCGGTCGCCCTGGAGACGGCCGAGAAACGGATCGGCGACGCCGTCAAGGTCGTCGTCGTGCCGTAAGCCTCGCCGCGCGAGGGTTCTCCTGCGCGCCGTCGAATCCACGTGGCGGCACGGACGATCAACCCTCGCCGGGGATGTCGCCGAGGATGCGGAGGTTTCCATGGCACGAAAGTTCATTGTCCGGCACAAGGTTCACGACAAGCACAACAAGGTTGAGACGTTCATCCCCGTCGGCATCGTCGAGGGCGATCATCCTGGGCCGACGCTCGCGGTCATCAGCGGCGTCCACGCCACCGAATACGCGGCGCACGACGGCGCGGCGAGGTTCTGGTTCGGCCTGAACGAGAAAGAAGTCCGCGGCCGCATCTTCGTCGTGTTGTGCGCGGACGTCGTGGCGCAGGCGGCGCACACGATGTACACGAACCCCGTCGATGGCAAGAACCTCAACCGCGTCTGGCCCGGCAAGAAGGACGGCACGCTGACCGAGGTCATCGCGCACACGATCACGCAAGAGGTCGTGCGGCATGCCGGCGCGGTCGTCGACTGCCATGGCGGCGAGTATGACGAGGACATCGACCTTTTCACGATCACGCACAGCGCCGGCAACGCCGCTGTCGACAAGAAGGCGCGGGACCTCGCGGTCGCGTGCGGCCTGCCGTTCGCCGAAGTCATCGACATCCGCGGCGGTCCGATCGGCGCCGGCACCGGCGCCGGCGAGGCGATTCGCGCCGGCATTCCGGCGATCACGCTCGAGTGCGGCGGCCGCGGCCTGAAGATCAAGCGCCACGTCAACGGCACGACGAGCGCGATCGTGAACGCGGCGCGTCACCTCGGCGTGCTGCCGGGCGAGGTCCAGCCGTGGGCGGGAGCGCCCGTCGTCATCGATCACGGCGTCATGCTGCGCACGAAGGAAGCGGGCATCTACGCGCCGGTCACGACCGCGGGCGCGTGGATCGAAGCTAGCGCGCTGTTCTCGCGCGTCTACGACTTCGACGGCGCGCTGCTCGAGGAGATCCGAGCGCCGGAAGCGGGTGTCGTGCTCGACGTCATCGTCGGACGCACGATCAAGGCGAACGCGTTCTGCGGCAAGATCGGCGTCCTCTAGAAGGCGGCGCAGCGGCGGCCGCGATCAATAGAAAACGAAAGAGGAGGGCCCGCGGGCCCTCCTCTTTCGTTCGAGATCGAGCGAAACGCGTCCGCTATCGCTTCGCGCCGGCGGCGAGCAGCTCCACGGTAGTGCCGAGGTAGGCCATCTCCAGCCCGCTGTTCGTCTTCTTCACCTGATAGAAGCCGACCGGCGAGTCGACGCGCTCGCCCTCGGGCGTGAACCGGATGCGCCCCGTGACCCCGTTGAAGTCGAAGCCGTCCCGCACCGCCGCCAGCACCTTCGCGCGGTCGGCGCCGCCGGCCCGCCGCACGGCCTCGGCGACGACGGCGATGCCGTCATGCCCCTCCGGGCTGTAGGCGCTGTCTTCCGGCCAACGCGCCGCGTACGCTTTGCGAAACTCTTGCGCCGACGGCAAGTGCCGGAAGTCGCCTCCGGTGTGCGTGTGATAAGCTTCCGCGCCGGGCGCGCCGCCGCCCAGGAAGAACGCGGTCTTCATCGCGTCGGTGCCGAGGAACGGCGCTTTGACGCCGGCCGCACGCAGCTCGCCTGCGAGCTGCGTGCCCTCGATCGGATGCACCGCGAAGAAATACGCGGCCGCGTTCGTCGCCGCCGCGTCCCGGACGAGATCGGCGAACTCCATCGTTTCGTTTCCGTACTTGAAATGCCCCGTGACCTTGCCGCCGAGCTTCTCGAACTCGCGCGCCAGCAGCCCCGTGAGGAAGTTACCCCAGACGTCGTCGGCGTTGATCAGCGTCATCGTGCGGGCGCCGAGCAGGTGGTACGCCGCCTGAGCCAGCGCGCCACCCTGCGCGTCCTCGTTCGCGAGCAGGCGGTGGAAGGTCGCATATCCGCTCTGGCACAGCTTCGGCAGAGACGCCGACGGGCTCACCTGAAGCAGGCCGGCTTCGTGGAAGATCGGCGCGCTCGTCAGCGCCTCGTCGCTGCTCATCGGGCCGACGGCGGTGACGAACGACGGATCGGCGACGATCCGGCGCGCGTTCGCCTCTGTTTGCTGGACGTCGCCGTGCGCGTCGAAGACCTCCCAGTCGAGCGCGACGGGCAGCGAGCGGTCGGCGCGAACCTTCTCGATCGCGAGCGTGGCGCCGCGGTAGATCGGGTTCTCGACGGCGGGGCGCTGCATCCGCGAGGAGATGAGAAAGGCGATGCGGGCGTTGGACACGGGCCCCTCCTGAAATGCGGGTTTCGAAACGGTCGGGCCGACATCGCGGCCGGAGCTGGTCACCTTCGATAGAACGCTCGAATGGTGTCGCAGACGATCTCGATCTCCGACGCGGCGACCTCGGGGATCGTCGGCAAGCAGATCAATTCGTCGGCGACGAGCTCCGTTTGCGGAAAGCTGCCGCGGCCGAGGCCGAGGTGCCTGTACGCGGTCTGGAAGTGCAACGGCGGCACGTAATGCGTGCCGGCGCTGATCCGATGCGCGACGAGGTGGCGAAGCAACTCGTCGCGTCGCTGCGCGCGTAATACGAATACGCGATGGACGGGCTCACCGCCGGGCGTGTCGACGGGCAGCATCAGATGCTCCGGCTCGAGGTCGGCGAGCCGCGCGCGGTAGACAGCGGCATTCTCGCGGCGGCGCGTCAACCAGGCCGGCAGGTGCCGCAGCTTGACGCGCAGGATCGCGGCTTGGATCTCGTCGAGCAGGCCGTTGTGCCCCTCGATCTCGTAGTCGAACTTCGCGCCCGGCGTCTGATGGTGGATCGCGCGCAGGGTCTCCGGCAGGAACCCATGGCGGCTGAGCATGCGGGCGCGCTTGGCAAGGCCCTCGTCGTTCGTCGTGATCATGCCGCCCTGACCGTAGGCGCCGAGGGTCTTGAACGGGCTGAAGCTGAACGACCCGAGCGCGCCCCAACTGCCCACGCCCTTGCCGCCGTAGCGGGCGCCGACGGCGAGGCAGCCGTCCTCGACGATCGGGATGCCGTGCCGGGTCGCGATCGCCCCGATGCGGTCGAGGTCGGCGGGGTTGCCGTACATGTGCACGGCGACGATCGCGCGCGTGCGCGGTGTGATCTTCGCCTCGAGACCATCGGGGTCGAGGTTGTACGTGCGTGGATCGATGTCCGTCCAGACGACGCGCGCGCCCGCGTGCGTGATCGCCGACGACGCCGATACGTCGACGTTCGGCACGGAGATGACCTCGTCGCCGTCCTGGATCTGCAGCGCTTCGAGCGCGAACTGGATCGCTTCCGATCCCGAGCCGACAGCGATGCCGTGGCGTGCGCCGGCGAACGCGGCGTATTCGGCCTCGAACGCGTCGACTTCGCGATCGGCGGTGAAGACCGCCCGGCCGACGACGCGCGCGATCGCCTCATCGACCTCATCCTTGATCGACGCGTACTGCTGCTGCAGCCGCGCCATCGGGATTGGCGCCCGATCGACTCCGCTCGCCGCGGCGGCGCACTCCATGTTCACCGCCGGGGCGCGGCCGCGAGCAAGTCGTTGACGAAGCCGAGGAAAGTTCGTTCCTTGTTCTCGACCTTGTAGATGCCGATCTCGCGCACGAGCGCGTCGCCGTGCGCGTCGAACGTCACCGGTCCGGTGATGCCCGAGTAATCGCGCGTGGCGGCGATCGCGCGCAGCGTGGCCTCCCGCGCCAGGTTGGGGCTCGCGCGGCGCAGCGCGTCGAGGATGACGCCGGCGGCGTCGTACGCTTCGGCGGCGTACAGCGTCGGCGCCTCGCGGAACTTGTCCTGGTATCGATCGGCCATCGCCGCAATCGCCGGCTTCACGCCGGCATCGCCGATGACGTTCGTGTAGTACGGCCCTTCCACGGAAAAGTCGAATGTGGCCAAATGGGGAAACGGCTTCAGCACGTTCGGCCCGAAGAACGGCACCATCACGCCTGCGTTTCGCATCGCCACGGCGAGCCGATTCGCGACGGTTTCGTGCTCGGCGAGGAAGAAGAGGTCCGGCTTCGTTGCGGCAAACTCCGCTGCGAGATCCGAATAGTCGCCGTTCGCGCGTGCGGCAACACGCAGGCGACCCGTACCTTGCTCATTGGCTTCGTCCCCCTCGGCGCCACGCCGGCGCGGTGCGCGCGCGCCGAACCTGGGGGGGGTCGATCGCGTCGCGACGTTCATCCTTTGGGTCCCGCACGGAGTGGGCTCCACGGAAAGTATTCCGCCCGAAAAGCACGGAATCCTATCGTTCGCAACGAAATCTCGCCTGATGAAATGCCGCCTCTGGGGCCCCCATATCAGCGGGGTTCGGGTCGTCTCCCCTTGTGAGCGAGGATGGTGCAGGGATCGATCTATTCGCACTCGTCCAGCGCTACTGCGATCCGTTCGCGCCGACCGGCCATGAGCACCCGATCAAGGAGCGCCTTCGGGAAGACTGGGCGGATGCCAGCGTCCGCGTGACGCCGATCGGCAACGTGCTCGCGAGCGTCCCGGCTAAGGGACCGCGACTGCTCATCGAAACGCACTCCGACGAGATCGGCTTGCTCGTGAAGTCGATCACGGCCAGCGGGTTCTTGAAGGTTACGCTCGGCACGAACGGATCCGAGCTGCTGAACCGCCCGACCGAGTGGCTGCGGATGCAGCCACTCGGTCAAGGTGAAGACGTCGGATGGCTGGACGGACGGCGTCATCGGCATCGCGACGGCGCACGTGCCCACCGCCGAGCAGGCCGCGAAGACGGCGCTCGATTGGTCGGATCTGTTCGTCGACATCGGCGCCAGCGGCCGCGCCGATGCGGCGGCGCAGGGAATCGAGATCGGCTCGCCGATCGTGTTCGCCTCCCAAGCACGCCGCATGGGGAACACGGTCTCCGGCAAGGCGCTGGACGCGCGCGCCGGCCTGGCGATCATGACCTCGTTCCTCCGCCGGCTCGACCGCGCGAAGTTGAAGTACGACGTCACGCTCGCGGCCGCGGTCATGGAGGAGATGAGGTGGGTCGGGGCCGGGTCGCTCGGCAAGGATCCCTGCGACCGCGCGATCGGCGTCGAGGTCGGCCTCGCCGGCGACATTCAGACCGTGGATCCGCAGCAGATGCCGACGCGGCTGGGCGCGGGGCCGGTCATTGTCATCAAGGATCGCGTCCTGCACATGGATGAGATTTGACCGTGACTTGTAACGTGTCACGATCGATCGAGCAGCGACGAAGGCGGATACAGGGAAGCGGCGGACGCAATCGAGAGAAAGGGGTGGTGCCTGGGGACGGAGTCGAACCGCCGACACGGGGATTTTCAGTCCCCTGCTCTACCTCCTGAGCTACCCAGGCACGGAATCGAGAGTGAAGAACCGAGAGGGTGAAACTGGCGGGAGCGACGGGATTTGAACCCGCGGTCTCCTGCGTGACAGGCAGGTGTGTTGAACCAGGCTACACCACGCCCCCGAGAGCGGCACCACTCCCGCCGACCGCTAGTTTGGCATCGGCGTTTCGGAGTGTCAAGAAAACCAGCGTGCGGTACGATCAGTCGCGAGATGAACCACCGCCCCGAGCCCCGCCTCACGTTCGTAACCGAAGATTCGATGGCTCTGCTGCTGGATCTATACGAGCTGACGATGGCCCAGAGCTACTTCCGCGAGGGCCGCAACGAGCGAGCCACCTTCGAATTGTTCGTGCGCTCGTTGCCGCCGCGCCGCGGGTTTCTCGTCAGCGCCGGGCTGGACACGGTGTTGGCGTACTTGGAGGGCATGCGCTTCACGGATGAGGCGATCACCTACTTGCGATCGCTGCGGCTCTTCGATGAGGCGTTTCTCGGCTACCTGCGCGGGTTCCGGTTCGCCGGCGACGTCCGCGCGATTCCCGAGGGCGAGGTCTTCTTTCCGCAAGAGCCGCTCGTCGAAGTCACGGGGACGCGCATCGAAGCGCAGATCGTCGAGACATTCCTGTTGAATCAAATCAACCTGCAATCGATGATCGCGACGAAGGCCGCGCGCGTCGTGATCGCCGCCGCCGGTCGCCCCGTGGTCGATTTCTCGGCGCGCCGCGACCATGGCACGGACGCGGCGATGAAGGTCGCGCGGTCCAGCTTCCTGGTCGGGTGCGCCGGCACATCGAACGTTCTCGCCGGGATGGTGTACGGCATGCCTGTTTATGGAACGATGGCGCATTCCTACGTGATGTCATTCGACGACGAGCTCGAGGGGTTTCGCGCTTATGCGCGGCACTTCCCGCAGAACTGCACGCTGCTGATCGATACGTACGACACGCGGCAGGGGGCGCGTCACGCCGCCATCGTCGCGCGCGAGCTGCGCGATCGCGGCCAGGCGCTCGCCGGCGTTCGCCTCGACAGCGGTGACCTGATCGAGCAAAGTTTCGCCGTGCGGCGAATCCTCGACGACGCCGGTGCGACCACCGTGCAGATCTTCGCGAGCGGTGACCTCAACGAAGATCGCATCGCCGCCATCGTGGGGGCCGGCGCCCCGATCGACGCGTTCGGCGTCGGCACCGAGATGGGTGTTTCGATCGACGCGCCCGCGTTCGGGGGCGTCTATAAGCTGGTCGAGGATGCCGCCGGATATCGGATCAAGACGAGTACCAGCAAGGTGACGCTGCCCGGGCGCAAGCACGTGTGGCGGATGCAGCGCGACGGCATCCTTCGCGACACGATCGCGCTGGCCGGCGAACCGCCGATCGCCGGCGCCCGTCAGCTGCTCGAGCCTGTCATGACCGGCGGCCGTCGCACGCTCGCCGAGACGCTCGCCCATGCTCGAGATCGATGCCGCAACGCGATTGCGACGCTGCCGTCGTCGCTGCGCGAGTTGCAGGGTGGGCGCGCCGACGTTCGCCGCAGCGCGACGCTGGAGGCGCTCGTCGCCGAATTGTCGGCGGCGGTCGCGCCCTCCTGACGGTTCGAAGACCGCGAGGAGATGTGCTGACGTGAGCGAGAAGCCGGTGCACGACGCTGAGATCGCCGACCTGTCGAAGGGCCTCATCGGATGGAAGTTCGAACCAGGGCGGGGACTATCCAAGGAGTTCAAGCACAAGAACTTCCGGGACGCGATGGCGTTCGCGAATCGCGTGGCCGAGATCGCGGAGGCGGCGAACCACCATCCGGACATCGAGATCCACGGCTGGAATCGTGTCAGGTTGCGCTGGATGACGCACGGGGCAGGGAGCGTGACCGCCCTGGACGTCGAGATGGCGCGACGCAGCGACACGCTGGTCGGCGGGTAGACAGAAGGCGATCGGCGCGCGCCGCTCGCCAGCGCGCCCCATCGCGCGGCCGTTCGCGCTACGGCCCGAAGACGAACCGGACGACGTCGCCGTTCTGCGGATAGAACGTGGCCGGCTCGGTCACCACAGCCCCGTTGACAAGGATACGAGGCGTGCCGGCGCGGCCATCAGGGCACCGATCTCCGCGTTTGTGAACCTTCCCGACCGGCAGGCCCAACGCATCGGCGGTGACCCGGAATTTGGCGCTGTCGAAGAAGCTGGACAACGTCATCTTTCGACCTTCCGGTCCCGATTCGGGGTGGATGTGGATGACGTCGTCCCCATGACTGTGGATGGCGCCCGGGCCGGCCGGCAGCTTCGGATACCGCGTGCCGCACACTTCGATCGCGAATTCGGCGTGCCAGTGGTCGCCGACGACCGGCGCGTTGGCCGGCCGGCTTCCCAACGTTTGCGAAGATGAAAGCCAAGCCGACCGCGGCGATCGCGACGAGCGGGAACGGCCACACGCGATCGAACATCGTCCGGCGCCCTGAGGCGCCCTTGCGAGGACCCTTCGGCCGCTTCGTAGCCGGAGACTTCCGTTTATCCGCCATCGTCATCTCCCAAGAGGCGGCCGAACAACGACCCGAGCCGCGTCATCGCTTCGCCGTGCGTGAGGACGACGCCGCAACCCGCTGCGAGCGCCGCCGTCCGTCGATCGAGATCAGCATGACCACAGAAGCCGACGAGTTTCGCCGCCGGCCAGCGTTCCGCCGCGGATCGCACGACCGAAGCGGCGTCGCCGCGCGCGAGGTTGATGAGCACCGCGTCCGGGCGCTCGTCCGCCTTCGCCGTTCGCCAACCGGCGCGGGCCAGTTGATCGCGGAGGCGCGTCGCCGACAGCACGTCGGGGTCGAGGATTCGACAGACGAAGGGCACGAGGCCTAGACGGGATAACCCATGCTCTGCAAGACGAGGCGGCCGTCATCGGTGAGCTTCGCGGGCGTCCACGGCGGCGTGAAGACGATCTGGACGTCCACGTCCTCCACGTCCGGGAGCTCGCGAAGCTTCGTCTTGATCTCTTCGGCGAGCATCGGGCCGACCGGGCAACCGAGCGCCGTGAGCGTCATCTTCACGTCGATGCGGCCGTTCGTCCGCTGGTAGTCGTAGATCAACCCGAGGTCGTAGATGTTGACGGGGATCTCCGGGTCATTGCAGGTCTTGAGGATCTCGATGACGTCCTGTGGAATCTCCACGCCGCACCTCCCAGCTCGTGCTCTTCTCGATGATACAAGAGGAATCGGCCGCGCAGCGGCGTCGCGGCCAGCCGGCGCGGCGGATGCGGTATCCTGGAGACCTACTCCGCCCGTTCTCTCGGGAGCGACGCCGCCAGGAGGATCCTCCGTGCCCAATACGATAACGCGCCCGGATAACGTGCACTTCCGCTGCCCCGAGTGCGACCGCCGCGTCCACTTTCGAATCGGCATCCGGGAAGGCGTTCCGTCGACCCAGACTGGTGCGATGGACTACTTCCCGCGCTGCCCGCATTGCAGCGCCGCGGTCCGGATCACCGTATTCGATCAGCCTCTGCTGAAGGTTCGACTGGGCCGCCTCGGCGTATTGCTTGGCGCCGGACTCTTCACCTTACTTACCTTGTTTGCGCGTCGCCAACGTTGATGCGCCGCTTCTCCGCCCCTGGGGAGGTCGTGGTCGGGTACGACGAAATCGCGTTTCCCAAAGCAGCGGTCGAAGCGGCGCGAACGTCTTGGCGCCGCGTCGCGCCGGCCCGAACGATGCCATTCTTGCGGCCTGACGCCCAGGCGCCGGCCGCGTTGCTCCTCAGCTTCGGACGATTCGGTGACGTCGACGCCGCGATCGCGCGCTTCGACGAGATCGCCGGCGAGCTTTGGCGCGATGCCCGGCGGCAGCTCGCGGCGCTCCTCGCGGCGTCGACGAAACCCGCGCCCGAGCTCCAATTCCGCTTCGACATCGGCGACCGGATCGTGCGCGGGCGCTTCCATCCGACGCCCGACGAGGCGGAG
>VGFF01000021.1 GCA_016868955.1 Armatimonadota bacterium | reverse complement strand
CGCTGGCGATGCGTCGACGGCGGACTCTTCGATCTCCAAGCGCTCGAACAACTGATGGATCGGCAGGCGACCGTCGACGAGCAAGAAGCCGTCGTCGCGCGCGACGATCTCCAGCTGCTCCTCGCGATGCTCGGACGGGATCTCGCCGACGACCTCCTCGAGGATGTCCTCCAGCGTGATCCACCCGGCGGTGCCGCCGTATTCGTCGAGCACGACGGCGGCGTGCTCCCGCGTTCGCTGGAACTGGCGCAGCGCATCGAGCACGCGGACGGTCTCGGGAACGCGCAGCGCCGGGCGCATCAAGCGCCCAACGGTGCCCTGCGGCGCCGCGAAAAGAGGTCGCGCACGTAGAGGAGGCCGACGATGTGGTCCAGGTCGCCGTCGTAGACGAGAAAGCGCGAATACGTCGACGTCTTGATGATGCGCATCGCTGCCGCCGTCGCGGCGTCGGCGCGGATCGCGACGAGCTCGGTGCGCGGCGTCATGATGTCGGCGACGCCGCGGTCGGTCATGCGGACGACGCTTTCGAAGACCTCGGCGCCCGTATCGCGCAGCAGGCCGGTCCGCAGGCCCTCCTCGACGATCTAACCGAACTCCTCGACGCTCAGCTTCTGCGACGTCACGCGGTCGACGCGGATCAAACGCACGAGCGGATTGGCGGTCACCGTCAAGATCGCGACGGCGGGACTAATCAAGCGCGCGAACCACTCCATCGGGGGCGCGAGGCGGGCGGGCGTGTTTTCGGCGTGCGCGAGCGCCAGCCGCTTCGGTACGAGATCACCGATGACGAGCGACACGTACGTCAAGGACGAGACGACGACCGCCAGGCCGAGCGCGCCGGCGTAGGGCGAGAGCGACGGCACACCGCGAAGGGCATCCGCGATCGGCTCGGCGATGCGGGCGCCCGAGTACGCCGAGGCGAGCGTGCCAACCAAGATGCTCCTCACTTGCACGGCCGCCAGGAACCGATCTCGATGGGCGATCAGGCGAAGGGCCGGCGGCGTCGCCATCGGCGACAAGACCAACGTTCCGAGCAACAATGCGACGATCACTGCCGTGGAACCGGGACATACGACCTTACTCGGTGGCGAACGCCAACAACAACTGCACGATCTGCTCCATGTCCAACAGGGACGTCGTTTCCCACGGGGTGTGCGTGTATCGCGTCGCGTACGTCAGCAGCGCCTCGGTTTCTTGAAGCGGATTTCCCGTTCCTGTTATCGTGAACCTCGTTGCGTTTGGCGACCGACAATGGTCGGATAGTTCGATTAAGCGTGACAATGCCCGCAAGCAATTCCACTGCGCCCCATCCGAAGTGAGGAGAAACCGGTGTCGATCGACCCTTCGTCGTTGGATCTGTTGTGCGTCAACACCATTCGCACGTTGTCGATGGATGCCGTTCAGGCGGCGAAGTCGGGGCACCCCGGCGCGCCGATGGGCTTCGCGGCGCCCGCCTACGTTCTGTGGACGAAATTCCTACGCCACGACCCGGCGGACCCGGCGTGGCCCGATCGCGATCGATTCGTTCTCTCGGCGGGACACGCGTCGATGTTGCTTTACTCCCTCCTTCACCTCACCGGGTACGACGTGAGCCTCGACGATCTCAAGGCGTTCCGGCAATGGGTCAGCAAGACGCCGGGCCATCCGGAGCGCCACGTCACGCCCGGGGTCGAGGTGACTACCGGACCCCTCGGTCAAGGGTTCGCCAACGGCGTCGGCCTCGCCGTCGCCGAGAGCTTTCTGGCCGCGACGTTCAACCGTGATGGCGAGCCGATCGTCGACCACTACACGTACGGCATCGTCTCCGACGGCGACCTGATGGAGGGCGTGTCGTACGAGGCCGCTTCGCTCGCCGGCCATCTCGGGCTTGGCAAGCTCATTTACCTGTACGACCAGAACAGCATCTCGTTAGCGGGCACGACGAACCTGGCGTTTCGCGAAGACGTCGCGGCGCGTTTTCGGGCGGCGGGCTGGCACGTCGCGAGCGTGGCCGACGGCAACGACATCGACGCCGTCGAGAAGGCGATCGCCGAGGCGCGCGCGGAAGTCGGTCGACCGTCTTTGCTCTGCATTCGGTCGCACATCGGGTACGGCAGCCCCAGCAAGCAGGACAACTTCGAAGCGCACGGATCCCCGCTTGGCGATGACGAGGTGGCGCGCGCCAAGGAACGCCTGGCCTGGCCGTATCGGGATCCGTTCACCGTGCCCGACGAAGCCCTTGCCGTGTTTCGCCGCGCGCGCGCGGACGGCGCCGCCCAATCGGCGGCTTGGCGGGTCCGCTTCGAATCCTGGGCCGCTGCCCATGTGGACCTCGCCGCAGCGTGGCGCGTGGCGTTCGCCGGCGGTCTGCCCGAAGAGTGGGACGAGGACATCCCGTGGTTCTCGCCCTCGGAGAAGATCGCGACGCGTGCGGCCGCCGGAAAAGCGCTCACCGCGATCGCCGCGCGCGTGCCGACCCTGATCGGCGGATCGGCGGATCTCAATCCATCGACGAATACGGCGGTGAAGGGCAGCGGCGACTTCCAGAACCCGGCCGTATCCTTTGCCGGCGCGCAAGGGCTATCCGGCGGACCGATCGGATACGGAGGCCGGAACGTGCACTATGGCGTCCGTGAGCACGCGATGGGGTCGATCAGCAACGGCATCGCGGCTCACGGCGGCGTTCGTCCGTATACGGCGACGTTTCTCCAGTTCTCCGACTACCTGCGTCCGGCCGTGCGCCTGGCGGCGCTCTCCGAGTATCCGGTCATCCACGTGTTCACGCACGACTCGATCTTCCTCGGCGAGGATGGTCCGACTCACCAGCCGGTGGAGCACATCGCGTCCCTGCGGGCGATTCCGAACACGATCGTGATCCGGCCGGCCGACGCGAACGAAGCGGCGGAGGCTTGGCGCGTCGCCATGCGTCATCAACACGGTCCCGTCGCGCTCATCCTCAGCCGGCAGGCGCTTCCCGTCTTCGACCGGTCTTCGATGGGGCCGGCCACGGATCTGGCAAAAGGTGGCTATACGCTGCTCGACGCAGAGGGCGGCGAACCGGACGTTCTCTTGATCGCCACCGGATCCGAGGTGGCGTTGTGCGTCGACGCGAGAGATCTGCTGGCCAACGAGGGAATTCGAGCGCGTGTCGTCAGTCTGCCGAGCTGGGAGCTCTTCGAAGCCCAAGAAGCGTCGTATCGCGACGAGGTCCTCCCTCCCGACGTCCGCCGCCGCGTCGTCGTGGAAGCGGCGTCACCGCTCGGGTGGGAGCGCTTCGCGGGCGAGAACGGCAAGATCCTCGCCGTGCGGCAATTCGGGGCGTCGGCGCCGCAGTCCGAGATCGCCAAGCGCTACGGCTTCACGCCCGAGCGTGTCGCGGAGGCCGCGCGCCGGCTGGTGCAGGGCGGCGAATAGACCGACCGCAGCCGCGCCAGACCGCCGGGGAGCAGGGACGCTGCATCGCGTCGTTAGCTGCGACGGTGGACGGCGTCGAGGACGCTGGCGACGAGAATACTGTGCAGAAGGTGCGCGGCGAGCGAGATCCACGGATATCCGCCGTTCGCGATCGCGCTGCCGAGGACGCCGGCGCCGCCGATCGGCGCGACGATGAGGAGATTCACCGTCCACGACACCGGTGCGAACAACACGCCGCACAGCCACGGCCGACGAGCGAACGCCTCGACTCGATAGAAGACGGGCGCGAACGCGGTGCCGTAGACGAAAGCTTGGCCGATCCCCACGGCGAACGCCAGGACGAAATTCGCGTATACGAGATTCCGTGTGCCCGGCACGGCAAGGTTGTCCCACAGGCCCAGGAACCAGCGCGTTGTCATCGCGGTCGAAGCGGGGTCGGACGCGGCACGCCCCAGCCCCCAGAGAAACACCAACAGACCAGCGAGGACGGTCACCGTCGTGACGCCGAATCCTATTAGAGCCAACTCTCGGTTCGAGAACGAGATCGGTGCTTCGCCGGACGTTGCTGCGGACTCCGAAACCAACGTGCTCCCTCCTGGCCTCTTCACACTCCCCCCGAGGTTCGGCCCAACGTCCGGCGTTCCCTGCCCCTGAGGTATCTCGATCTCGCGTTTGACACGGTCGGACCGTCCAGCGACGCTAAGGAGTGTAGCCGATGCCCGCGACCTTCGCGCGATCCGCGACGAGCCTCCTGATGACCCCCGCGACCAGAGCATTCCTGATCGCGGCGACGTTGGCGATCGTCGCGGCGGCTTCCGGTGGGCTGTTGCCGCACGGCATGGTCTGGGACTGCGACGGTCCGGGATGCCCTTATCCTGCCGTCATCGGCCGGACCGGCGTGTTCTTGGCCGAGACGGCGCGAGTGGTCCTCGTAGTCTGTTCCGCGGTTACGGCGGGAGGCGCGACGTGGGCGGCGACGAGGGCGCGGACCCGCGTGTTGGGCGCGATCTCGGTTTTGTCCGCAGTAGGGTTGTTCGGCTGGCTCGTCGTCATAGCGGAAAAAGGACTCGACGGCCGCGTCGTCCTGGCGCACGATTTGATTGTCGGCGCTTGGCTGCTCTCCCTAGGCGCAGCCGCGTGGGCGTCATCCCGGTGCTGGCGCGATCGTTGAACAGGCGGTTATTGGATGCGTGACAGTTCTTCGATGCTCGCGGTCGACCGCCCGTCGACCTCGGAAGTACAACGATGGGCGGCGTGGCGTCAGGTCTTCGCGGACTACCTGTCGCTCACCAAACCTCGGATCATCATCCTCCTGCTGGTGACCACGTTGTGCGCCATGTTCGCCGCCGCGCGGGGCGTGCCTGACAGTGCCCTGGTCACGATCACGCTGATCGGCGGCGCGCTGGCGGCGGCGGCGGCGAACACGTTGAACTGCGTGCTCGACCGCGACGTCGACGCGGTCATGCGACGCACGCGCATGCGGCGGCCGATCCCGGCCGGGCGCGTCGCGCCGCATCGCGCCCTCGCCTTCGGATTGCTGCTCGGCACGCTGTCGTTCTTGACGTTCGCGGTCTGGGTCAACCTGCTCAGCGCCGTCCTGGCGACGGCGGGCATCCTGTTCTACGTCTTCATCTACACCATTTGGCTGAAGCGGACGACGCCGCAGAACATCGTGATCGGGGGCGCCGCCGGCGCGGTACCGCCGCTGGTCGCCTGGGCGGCGGTCACCGGACGCGTCGAGCTCCCCGCGGTGCTGATGTTCTTGGTGATCTTCTTCTGGACGCCACCACACTTCTGGGCGCTGGCGATCAAGCTCAAGGACGACTACGCGTCCGCCCGCATTCCGATGCTGCCGGTCGTCGCCGGCGAAGCGGAGACGCATCGGCAGATGTTCTGGTACACGGTCGTCACGGTCGTGACGTCGCTCGCCCTTGGCTGGGCGGGCGCGATGGGGCCGATCTACGGCGCCGGCGCAATTGTGCTGGGCGGCATGTTCCTCCAGAAAACGTGGCGATTGTGGCGGTCGGGCGGTGGCTCGGACGCGACGTGGCGCCTGTATCGGTTCTCGCTCGTCTATCTGGCGTTGCTGTTCGCGATGATGATCCTCGACCGCATCCTACCGTCGCTGACGTAGCGTCGAATCGGGCGATCAGTGGGTCCCGGCGACGGGCTGCGCGCGCGTCGCGGCTTGGATCTTCGTCTCGGCCTCCTCGACGAACGCGCGGGCGCCGCAACATTGTGCGCCGCAGTCGGCGAGGAAGAGAGGCGCCGACAGCGCGTCTTCGATGTCGGCGGTTTCGTGATGCTCGGCGAGCAGCGAAAGGACCAACGCTTGCACGCCTTCTTAGAGCGCGCACAGGGAGTAAGAGGTGTCTTCGTCGGGCACGCCGTAGGCGCGCGCGCCCTCGCCGATCCGCAGGAACGGGATCCGATCGACGTCGATCGCGAGTAGACACGAAGGCGATTCGAGGTCTTCGCCGGTGTCGGCGATTTCGAATTGAATGTGAACCGTGCTCACGCCGCCTCCACCGTTTCAGTGTGCGAGGCGAAGGGACCCGCTGGTATCCCGATCCCGGTTGCCTTGCGCCGGCAGCAGGCCGATCCGTACAATTTCTATGTTATGGACGGCCAAGCCCTCCTGCTCGTGCTCCAGCTGTTGTTCTTGGAGGGAATCCTTTCGATCGACAACGCGGCCGTCCTCGGCGCGATGGTCGCGATCCTTCCCCGGCACGACCCCATCCCCTGGCCGCGTCCGCTTCGCTCGCTTCAATCGCCGGTCCACCGGTTGCTCGGCGGTCAGCGCACGGCGGCGTTGAAGGTGGGCTTGGCGGGCGCGTACGCGGGCCGCGCCGGGATGTTGCTGCTCGCGAACTTCGTCGCGAACAATCCGTGGGTACGCCTGGTCGGCGGCCTTTATCTGATCAAGATCGGCGCCGATCACCTCGGCTGGGTCTCGGCCGTGCCCGACGACGCAACCGCCGCCGCGACACCGGCCGCCGGGGCCGCGGCGCGCGGTTTTTGGGGCGTGGTCTTCGCGATGGAGATGGCCGATCTCGCGTTCAGCCTCGACAACGTGGTCGCGGCGATCGCCTTGTCACGGGAGTTGTGGGTCGTTTTCATCGGCGTGGGGTTGGGGATCGTGACGATGCGGTTCGCCGCCGGGTTCTTCAGCGCGATGATCGAGCGGGAACCGATTCTCGAGCCGGCCGCCTATCTCATCGTCCTAGCCATCGGCATGCAGCTCGTGGCCGAGGACGCGGGACACGTTCACATCGGCCCGCTGATGAAGTTCGCGATCTCCGCTGCGATCATGGCCAGCGCGATCGCGTACGCGCGCAACGCGCACCTGCGCGCGATCGGCAATCGTCTGCGATGGCTGCGTCGCGTCCTGGGCGTCGTTTCGTTCGCGTTCGCGCTGCCAGCACGGCCCCTTGTTTGGGGCATCCATCGGCTGCGCGCGGGGCCGGGGTGACGGCGCAGACCGGGAGGGGCGAAGTGGAGCCGATCGACGTCATCATCCTCGCGGCGGGCCAGGGGAAGCGCATGCGCTCGGCCACGCCGAAGGTCCTGCACCGCGTCGGCGGTCGCGCGATGATCGATCACGTGCTCCGCGCCGTCATGACAACGACGGACGACGAGGCGCCGGTCGTCGTCGTCGGCCATGGGGCGGATGCGGTTCGGGCCGCGTTGCCGCCCGGCGCGCGGACGGTGATGCAGGCGGAGCAGCTCGGCACGGGGCACGCGGTCATGACCGTGATGCCGATCGTCCACGAGCGGGCCGGGCACGTCCTCGTCACCTACGGCGACCTGCCGCTCGTTCGCGCCGAGACCTATCGCGCCCTCGTCGCCGCGCAGGCGGCCGCCTGCGCCGGCGCGACGCTGCTCTCGACGGTGCGCGACGATCCGCGTGGCTACGGCCGCGTCTTGCGGGACGCGGCGGGAGAGTTCCTCCGGATCGTCGAAGAGGCGGATTGCACCCCTACCGAGCGCGCGGTTCGGGAGATCAACACGGGCATCGCGTGCTTTGCGGCCGCACCGCTGCGCGCGGCGCTGCGGACCCTGGATCGCAACAACGCGCAAGGCGAGTACTACCTCACGGACGTCTTCGCGCGGCTGCGCGCCGCAGGCCATCGCGTGGGCATCCTCACGGTCGCGGAGGTCGACGAGGTCATGGGTATCAATTCGCGCGGTGAGCTCGCCCGTGCCGAGTCGGTGCTGCGGGCGCGGACGCTCGAGCGCCTCATGGGCGAGGGGGTTACGATCGTCGATCCGGCGACCACGTACATCGCGGACGGCGCGCAGGTCGGCGCCGATACCGTGATCCATCCCTTCTCCGTGATCGACGAAGCGTGCGTCATCGGGCGGCGCTGTGCGATCGGACCCGGTGCGCACCTCATCGGATCGCGCGTCGGCGACGGCGTGCGCGTCTGGTGGTCGGTCGTCGAGCAGAGCGAAATGGGCGACGCGTGCATCATCGGGCCGTTTTCCCATCTGCGACCGGGCTGCCGCCTCGGCCGGGGCGTCGAGGTCGGGAACTACGCCGAAATGAAGAAGGCGGAGGTCGGCGACGGGACGAAAGTCCACCACATGTCCTACCTTGGGGACGCCATGCTGGGCGCGAGCGTGAACATCGGTGCCGGAACGGTGACGTGCAACCTACGCTACGGCAGCCGAGAGAAGCACCGCACGATCATCGACGACGGTGCGTTCATCGGCAGCGATACGATGCTGAACGCGCCGGTGCGGATTGGCGCCGGCGCGGTTACGGGCGCGGGATCGGTCGTGACGAAGGACGTTCCCGCAGGCAAGCTGGCGATCGGCGTCCCGGCGCGCGTCATCCGGTCGCTCCAGGCCGCGGGCGAGGAGCCGAAGCCGTGAGCGGCGACGGGATGAAGCTGTTGGCCGGGACCGCCAACGTCGCGTTGGCGCGCCGCGTCGCGAATGCTCTCGATCTGCCGCTGTCGGAAGTGTGGCTTTCCCGATACCCCGACGGCGAGATCGAGGTTCGCATCGACGAAAGCGTGCGCGGCGCCGATTGTTTCATCTTGCAGCCTACCTGCACGCCGTCCGCCGACAACCTCATGGAGATGCTGATCCTCATCGACGCGCTGCGGCGGGCGTCGGCGGCTCGGATCACGACCGTCATCCCGTATTTCGGCTACGCGCGGCAGGATCGCAAGGTGAAAGCGCGCGAGCCGATCACGGCCCGTTTGATCGCGAACGTTATCGAGCGCGCCGGCGCCGATCGCGTGCTCTGCATCGACCTGCACACGGGTCAGCTCGGTGGCTTCTTCAACCTGCCGGTCGACCACCTGACCGCCCGCGACATCCTCGGCGACTACTTCCGCCGCAAGGGGCTCGAGAACGTCGTCGTCGTCTCGCCGGATATCGGCGGATCGAAGCGGGCGCGGGAGTTCGCGCAGGTCATCGGCGCGCCGCTGGCCGTCATCGACAAGCGCCGCGACAAGCCGAATCAGGTCTCCGAGGTCGTACACGTCATCGGCAAGGTGTACCGCCGCACCGCGATCGTCGTCGACGACATGGTCGACACGGCCGGCACGCTCGTGACCGCGGCGCATACGCTCCTCAAACGCGGCGTAACGTCGGTCTACGCCTGTTGTACGCATCCAGTGCTGTCGGGACCCGCGGTGCAGCGCCTGTCGACGTCGCCGTTCGAAGAGGTCGTCGTGACCGACACGATTCCGATCCCGTCCGCGAAGTGGTTCGACAAGCTTCGGGTCCTCACGGTCGCGCCGTTGCTCGCGCAGGCGAGTCAGCGGATCCACACGAACTCGTCCGTCAGTGAGCTGTACGATCAGCCCGTCACGGCGGAGCTCATCGGCCCGCCGATCGGAGTTGGCTCGCCGAGAGAGCGTAAGCCCGCGTCCGTGGAGCCCTGATGCGCGCCGAGATCCCGCCGTTCGTCATCGCGGTGGCGGTCGCCTGGCTTCTCACCTATTGGGCGACGCCGGCGACGGAGCACCTGTCGCGTTGGACGGGCGCGATCGACTATCCGGGGGGGCGCCGGATCAATTGCCGCCCGCTGCCGCGGCTCGGCGGCATCGCGATCTTCCTCGGCATTCTCGTCGCGGCGGCCGTGACGCTGCCGATGAAGTCCATCCAGATCGTGGTGGCCGCAGGCCAGCTCGTCATGACCGTTCCGTTTGCGTCGGCACCGCCTCCGGTCGTCGGCATCCTCCTCGGCGCGATCGCGATGGCCGCGCTCGGTGTCTATGACGACCTTCGACCGCTGTCCGGCAAGATCAAGTTCCCGCTCATCTACGGCATCGCGGCGATCCCGGTCGCTTTCGGCCTAACGGCGCCGATCCTCTCGAATCCGTTCACGGGCGGGATCTTCGGCCTCGGCGTCGCGGGTCAGATCTTCACGGTGTTCTGGGTCGGATCGGCGGCGATCGCCGTCAACCTTATCGACGGCGTCGACGGTCTCGCGGCCGGCATCGCGGCGATCGTCGGCGCGACGTTCTTCACCGCGGCGCTGCCTCGCCAAGAATTGCCCATTCTCGCGTTGTCCGCAGCCGTCGTCGGCAGCGCCGTCGCGTTTCTCCGCTACAACTTCAATCCGGCGCGCGTGATCATGGGCGACGGCGGGGCGATGCTGCTGGGGTTCCTGCTCGGGGCGGTGTCCGTGCTCGGGCTGTTCAAGACCATCACCGCGGTGTCGCTGGCGGTGCCGATGCTCGCCCTCGGCGTGCCGATCTTCGACACGGCGTTCGCCATCCTGCGGCGGCTGCGGCGCGGGCTGCCCGTCTTCTATCCCGACCGCGGACACCTCCACCATCGCCTGCTTGATCGCGGACTCAGCCAGCGGGAGACGGTGTTCGTCCTCTACTGCGCGACGAGCCTGCTCGGTGTCGCCGCGCTATGCCTGTCGGGCAGCGTCGACCGCGTCATCACGATGGAGTTGTTCGTCGTTCTCGCTGGCGCGCTCGGCGTCTCCGCCAAACGGATGGGGCTGCTCCTGATTCGCCGGTCGCGCGACGCCTGATGACGACCGCTCCGCTTCCCCTGCTGGCGATCGTCGGCACGCGGCCCGACGCGGTGAAGATGGCGCCGCTCGTCAAGGCGCTGCAGAAGGACGAACGCTTTCGTCCGATCCTCGTTGCGACGGCACAGCATCGAGAGATGCTCGATCAAGTGCTGCGGCTGTTCGACCTCGCGCCGGACTTCGATCTCGACGTCATGCGACCGCGACAGACGCTGAGTGACATCACCGTGCGGACGATGGAGCGTCTCGACGACGTCGTCCGCAAGGTCCAGCCGTCGATGGTCGTGGTCCAAGGCGACGCGGCGCCGAGCTTCTGCGGCGCGCTCGTCGCGTTCTACAATCGCGTCGCGATCGCGCACATCGAGGCGGGGCTGCGCACGGGCAACAAGGCGCATCCGTTTCCGGAAGAGGCGTATCGGCATATGACCGGTGTGCTCGCGGACGTTCACTTCGCGCCGACGGATCGTGCCCGCGATAACCTCGCGCGCGAGAACGTCGACCCGGCGTCCATCTACGTGACCGGCAACACGGTCATCGACGCGCTGTACGAAATATCGGGACGGACGGTGCCGCTGGCGGGTCTCCCCGCGTTGTCTGGGGATCGCCGCTTGCTCCTGGTAACGGCGCACCGGCGGGAGAACTGGGGAGAGCCGATGCGCAACATCTGCACGGCCATCGCAACGCTCGTCGAGCGGTTCGACGACGTTGAAGTGCTCTTTGCCATGCATCGAAATCCCTTCGTTCGCGACACGGTCGAGGCGGTCTTGCGGTCACGTCCGCGCGTCCATCTCATCGAGCCGCCGAGCTACGGTCCGTTCGTGCACCTGCAAAACCGGGCGCACTTGATCCTGACGGATTCCGGTGGCGTGCAGGAGGAAGCCCCCGCTCTGGGAACGCCGGTGCTCGTGCTGCGAGAGACCACGGAACGCCCGGAGGGCGTCGATGCCGGTACCGTGAAGCTCGTCGGCACGGACACGGAGACCATCGTGCGGGAAGCGGCGACGCTCCTGACCGATGCCGACGCCTACCAGCGCATGGCGCACGCGACGAATCCCTACGGTGACGGGCACGCGTGCGAGCGAATCGTCGCGGCGTTGCGGTACCGTTTCGGGTTCTCGGACGCGCCCCCGGCGCCGTTCGTGCCCCGCCCGCGCGCCACCGGGCACGGCGGCGCGGGAACATTTCCCGGTTGACGTGCGTTTTGGGATACAGTTAAGGCGATGCGCGAGGTCGGTCAGGAGAGGAGGGCGACTTCGATGCGGATCGGGAGATGGCAAGCGGCGTTGGTGGCTGGAGTCGTCGTCGGAACATTCGCGGCAGCCGCGATCGCGGCGCCATCCGCGGTGGTGGTGCGCGCGAGCATCGGCGGCGTCGTGATCGAGACCGTGGCCGCCGGGACTGCCGTTCAGGAGGGCACGCCGTTGATTTTCGTCCAGACGGCGACCAAGCCGCGCGAGGTGGCGGCGCGCGCGAACCGTGACGGCATCGTCAGCGAAGTGCTGATTCGCGTCGGGGACCGCGTCAGCCCAGGCGACATGGTCGCCCGGATCGGTCCACGGTAGAAGGTTGGCAACCGCCGTATTCGGCGGTGGTTCCTGAGCTCAATCGGCGCCGTGGTCGCGACCACGGCGCCGTCGTTTTCCCATCGCCGAGCAGTGCGCCAGTCGGGTCGACGGCGCTGTGGTAGCATGAGAACGCGGATTCGCCTTCCGCCCGCCCTGTCTATCGCTCATCCGGAACCACGGCCAGCACTTAGGGCAGGCTAACGGCCTGTCCCGCCGGTCGTGATGTCGGAGAGGAGGTCTCGCCGATGGCGAATTCGATGGAGCGGATCGTTCGCGCCGTCGCCGCGTTTACGCTCTTCCTCCTCTTGATCATGCCCATTGCGCCCTCGCCGCTTCCGGCCGCGGACGACCTTGCCATCTTCTCCTTTTCCAGCGCCGCCGTACCCGATGGTGTCCCCGTCGGCAGCTTGTTCGGGGCACGGATCTCCAGCGAGCGGTCCGCCGGACGGTTTCGCAGCCTCGCCGATCAGATGGCGTTCTTCGAGGATTTCGGCAAGAATACCGACTACTTGATTCAACTCACGCCGGCGGGCCTGCCTCCGAGCGACGATCCGGCCCGTCGTTTCGTGAACTTCGATCAGTCCGCCGGCCGGCTCGTCCGAATGCCTTACGTCGTGGGCGGAGGAGCGGTCCTGCGCATGGTCGTCGAATAGCCGATACGCGGCTCAGCGGCCGCCGGTTCCGGATGCGAAGAAACTTTCCTCTCCTCGTCGCCCTCTTCGTCCTCTCCGGCCTTGGAGTCACGATCGGATTGTGGCAGAGCGGCTGGGTCGACGACTGGACCCGTCGCGCGCTCCAAGCGGAGTTGACGCGTGCGCTGCGGCACCCCGTGCGGTTCTCCCGCATCAGCGGCGATCCGTGGCGCGGCCTCGTCTTCCATGACGTCCGCGTCGAACGCGGACCGACGCCGCGCGATGGGCCTCTCGTCGCGGCGTCGCGCGTTCGCGTCGCGTTCGACGTCGATACGCTCCTGCGCGATCTATGGGCCGGCACGCGGACGACCGTTCCCGCGATCCGGCGCGTCGAAGTCGACGGTTTGGCGCTCGATCTGGTACGGAGCGCGGCCGGGCGCTGGAACGTGGAGACGCTCTTCCAGGCGTGGCCTCCCGGCGCGCCCGCGGGCCCCGTGCTCCGCGCCGTGATCGTCGTGCGCGGCGGCCGCGTCGCGTTCGCGGACTTCGATCGCGAGCTCGCATCGCCGTTCCGCGTCGGGTTCTCTCGGCTCGAGGCCCGCGTCGATACACGCGACGATCCCCTGCATCGCCTGTCCGCCGCCGCCGTCGCGAACGGCGCCGCGTCCGGCGTGCGGGCGATCGGATGGGTGGATGTCCGCGACGGGGCGATCGATCTCGACATCGCCGCGCGCGACGCCGTCATTCCCGGCTTGGCGCCCTACTTTCTGCGCGACGCCGCATTGCGGTGGGAGGCCGGCCGCGTCGACGCGCGGCTGCACGTTTACGCTCCTTCGTACCATCAGGCCCCGGACGTCACCGGCACCCTGGAGGTGCGCGACGCCTCGGTCCAGCTGGCGCCGCACACGGACCGATTGACCAGCTTGCAAGGCCGCGTCGAGATGCGACCGGGGACGCTGAACCTGCGCGACGTGACCTTCCGGTACGGCGGTTCGCCGGCCCGCGTGGACGGCGAGGTCGTCGTCAGCACCGCGCCACGCGTCGATCTCGCTGTCGCTGGCCGCGACCTGGACATGGCGGCGCTGCGCCGGCTCTTCGCGCCGGACGCACCGGCCGTGCGTGGGCGCGTCAGCGGCACGCTGCGCGTACGAGGCACGCCGCAGTTCCTCCGCGTCGAGGGGGACGTCGCCGCCCCGTTTGCGACCCTCGGCGAAACGACGGTTCACGACGTGCGGAGCGGCATCCGCTACGCCGCGCGGACGCTGGCGCTCGACGATCTGCAGTTGTCGATCGCGGGCGGCTCGATCGACGGCGATGTCGTGCTCGGTCTCGACGATCCGCTGCGGTATTTGGCCGGCGCTCGTCTCGCCGACGTACCAACATCGATCGGCGACCGGTTCGGATTGTCGTTGCCGGCCCGAGCGCAGATCACGGGGGTCATCGCGGCCAGCGGAACGGCAGGGCAGACAAGGGTCGCGGGATTCGTCCGCGCCCCATTCGCGGACGTCTCCGGATGGCGCGTCATGGAGCCCCGCTTGAGCTTCTGGTACGACGACGGAAACCTGTGGATCGACCACGCCAGCGCGCGCTATGGCGATTCGTCCTTAGCGGCTTGGGGATCGGTGGCCCGCGACGGGCGGCTTCGGATCGGCGGGCTGGCGCGAGACGTCGACGTCGTGACGGTGGCGGACCGCTTCGGGTCGTCCCTTCCGATCGCGGGGCGCGCCTCCAGCGTCTTTAAATTAGAAGGAACGCTCGCGGAGCCGACCTTGGCGGGAACGTTGACCGCAACCGACGGCCGCGTCGGCACCGTTGCCTTCGATGACGTGCTGGCGGAGTTTCTCTTGACGCGGCGCGCGCTCCACCTCGTGCGGTTGTCCGTCCGGGACGGAGAGGATCTCTACCGGATCGAAGGCGACGCGTCCTGGGGTCCGTTCGGCGGCTTGTCGCTCACCTTGTCTACCGAAGGCGCCGACGCGCAACGATTGGCCCGGATCGCGGGACTCTCGACGCCGGTCGCCGGCGTCCTCTCCGGCGCCGTTCGGCTGGGGGGAACGATCCCCGTGCCCAAGGCCGAGGGAACGTTCTCGTGGCGCGATGGATCGATCCTCGGGCAGTCGTTCGATCGCGTCGATGCCGAGCTCGCGTGGCGGGACGGCGTCATCGATCTTCGGCGTGCGGCGGTGCGGCGCAACGAGTCATCGGCGGTCGCGCGCGGGCAAGTTTACGCCGACGGACGCCTCTCTTTGGATTTCGAGGCTAGCCGATTGCGACTCGAAGATCTCGGCCTGCTGCGCAATCCGGCGTTTGCCTTGCGCGGTGACCTCGAATTGCGCGGGCGGGTCGAAGGAACGGTCGCGGTGCCGGACCTGACTGCATCGATCCGCACCGACAACCTCGTTGTCAACGCGCAGCGCTTCGACCGCGCCGAGGGAGTGGTTCGCTGGCGCGCGGGAACGTTGTTCCTCGATCCGGTCGCGTTGACCTTGGGACCGAGCCTCTACACGGCGCGCGGCACGTTGCGCTTCGACGGCGATCCCGTCGCGGATCTGGAAGCGGAGCTGCGCGCCGGCAACGTTCGTGCCTTGCTGCGATTGGGGCGCATCTCGGCCGACGCCAGCGGCACGATCGACGGGACGCTTCGACTGGCCGGACCATTGTCGAATCCGCGAGCGGAGCTGGACGTGACGGTGCGCGACGCGACGTGGAATCGCGTCCCGATCCGCGTCGCGCGTGGACGGTTGTCGCTCTCCAATCGCCGCGTCGACATTCAGCAGCTCGAGGCGACGCCGACCGAAGGCCGGTTGGCGGCGATCGGGTTCTTCAACTTCGACGGACGCAGCGAAGTCGAAGTAAGCGGTGAGAATCTCCCCGTGGACTTGCTGCGGATGCCGCTGCGATTTCGGCAGCCGTTGCTCGGCCGGTTCGGTTTCACGCTGCAGCTCGTCGGCACGCTGCAAGATCCTCGCGCCGGCTTGACGTTCGAGATGACGGGCGCGGGTCCGGAGGGCGCCGTTGCGGATCGGATCATCGGGGAAGCGTTCTACCGGGACGGAGAGTTGACGATCGAACAGGTGTTGATCGAACGCAGCGGACAGCGACTGCGGATCGCAGGTGAAATCCCCGCCGATCCCGTGAGCGTCCGCGTCGATCCGGACCGCCAGCTTTCGTTGCGCGTCGTGGCCGATCAAACGGATCTCTCGGTGCTGCGCCTGTTCGTCCCCGCGGTCGAGCAGGCGCAGGGCGGGATCGGCGGGCAGGTCGAGGTCTCCGGCACGATCGCCAACCCGCGATTGGAAGGCGGCTTCACGGTGACCGACGGCCGCATCAAGTTGTTCGGCGTCAACACGCCGCTGGACGGACTGCGCGGCCAACTCCAGTTCGTCGAGAATCGCGCGCGCTTGACGCAGTTCGAAGGCGGGCTCGGCTCCGGCCGGGTTATGGCCGGAGCCGAGCTCGTCTTCCGCGACCTCGAGCCGAACGTCGTCGATGCGACCCTCCGATTCTCGAACGCCACGCTCGACGTGCCGAATCTCTATCGCGGCCAGATCGACGGGACGCTCGCGTTGACGGGACCGGCCGCCAACCCGGTGGCCGGCGGCCGGCTCGTCTTCAGCGCCGGTGAGCTCATCACCGTCTTGGCGCCGTCGCGTCCGACCGCGGGGACGGGCCCGTCGATCGCGTTCAACATGGAAGTCGCGGCCGGCCCCGCCTTGTTCGCGAACGTCGGATCGCTGCGCGTCGCGCTGCAAGGCGGACTACACGTCGGTGGCGCGCTAGGCCGACCGATGTTGAACGGCACGATCGTCGGAACGGGCGGCCAGTATCGCGCGTTTGGCATTCCGTTCGAGCTCGAGCAGGCAACCGGAACGTTCCAGGAGTTTCGCGGCCTGGAACCGCTGATCACCGCGCGGGCGCGGACGCGCGTGAACGACGTGACGATCTTCGCCAACATTCGCGGCACGCCGCGCGAGCTCTCCCTCGTGCTGACGAGCGAGCCGTCGCTGTCGCAGGAGCACATCGCGCAGCTGCTCGCCGAGAAGACGGGGTTCGCCGGACAACTCAACAGGAACTCGATCACAGCGCTCGTCGCGAAAGAGCTCAGCCGTCTTCTGCTGGGTGACTTCGAAACGCGATTGCGCGAGCTGCTCGGCCTCACCGAGTTCGAAATCGACTACGATTTCCAGCGGCCGTTGCAGCTCCGCCTTGGGCGGTTCGTCGTCGATCAGCTCCACTTCACGGTGACGACAACGTTAGGAGAACAGACGGCGGCGGCGTGGGCGCTCGAGTATCGCTTCGCGCCGAACTACGCGCTCGTGCTCGGCAGCGATCGCCGCAATCCATGGCGCATCCTTGTTCGGGCGGCCTTTGAATGGTAGCCTGCACGAAGGCATAAGCCGGACCGACCGGGAATCAATTCTCCTGTTTGGAAAGGTGCCCGTTGAGATGGGAGGTTTCGTGCACCTGACAAGGCTAGGGTTTCGCGCCGGCTTGCTCTTCGTAGCCTGCTCGCTCGCATTCAGCCCGGTTGGCGCGGCCGCTCAGTCTCCGGCGCCGGCGACGACGCCGTCTCCCGCACCGGCAACCACGCCAGCGCCAACGCCGGTCGCGACACCCTCGGCCACACCGGCGGTGCCACCGCGGATTTCGGATATCATCGTTCGCGGCAACGAGAACGTGCCGGCGGACACGATCTTTGGCCGTATCGGCTCGCGCGCCGGAGAGCCGCTGGGTCGCGATCGTGTGCGCCAGGACGTGGAGCAGATCATCGCGTCCGGCTTGTTCGCCGACGTGCTCGTGCGCATCCAAGAGGGCACCGACGGCGTCGACGTCGTCTTCGTCGTCCTGGAGAATCCGGTAGTTCGCCAAGTCACGATCACCGGCAACACGGTCCTACCCACCGAGCTACTGTTGACGACGCTTGGTATGCAGCTGGGCCGGGTTCTCAATACCGTCGATCTGCGGGCTGGTGCCCGTGCGATCGAGCGGTTGTATCTCGACCGCGGCTACCCGGTCGTGCGCGTTTCCGACGTGGAGATCGACGCGACCGGCGTGCTGCGCTTAACGATCACCGAAGGGCGCGTGGAGCGCATCCAGTTCCAAGGACTGCAGCGCACCCAGCCGATCTTCGCCCAGCGCTTCGTGACGGTTCGCGAGAACGAGGTCTTCAATCTCAATCGCATTAACCGAGATCTGCGCGAGTTGTTCGAGACGCAGCTGTTCGAAAATGTCCGCGCGAATCCGCAGCCGGGATCCGGCCCGGACAAAGTCGTCCTCATCATCGAGGTTCAGGAGCGCAACTACCGGCAGATCTCGTTTGGCCTCGGTTACAGCCAGGAGCGTGGCATCCTCGGAAGCATCTCGTTCGCGGAGCGAAACTTCCAAGGGATGGGGCGGCAGATCCAGCTCGCGTACTCGCGGAACATCGCGTCGCTGAGCGGCGGCGCCACCTCCGGCATCTTCGGGAGCGATCCCGGCGAGAACGTCTCCATCACGTATCAGGACCCGTGGTTCTTGGAGCGCGGGCAGTCGCTGAAGCTGGAAGTGCACCGCCTGAACTCCGAGGTCACGGACTTGCAGTCGGCCTCCACCTATTCCCAGAATCTCGAAGGCGGCAGCCTGGCCGTCACGCGCCAGCTGTCGCCGACGCTTTCGGGCACGGGCTCGCTGCGCAGCGAACGAACACGGTTCACGTTGATCTCGGGAACGTCGGCGCCCTTGACGCCGGGGCTCGCGAACGCGCTGCGTCTCGAGCTCACGGAAGACACGCGTGACAGCGCCACGTTCGCGACGCGCGGAAGTCGCGCGTGGGGCAGCGTGGATTACGCGTTCCGGTTCCTGGGCGGCGATTTCAGCTTCCAGAAGTATCAGGCGGAGTACGTCCATTACCTTCCGGTGTGGGAGGGAACGCTGGTGGGGCGGCTGCGCCTGGGGGCCTCATCCGGACCGCTGCCGATCCAAGATCAGTACGTGCTTGGCGGCCCCTACAGTATCCGCGGCTTGCCGTACCGCGCGGCCCGCGGCAACAGCCAGGTCATCGCCAACCTCGAGTATCGGATCGGCATGGCGAGGTTGCTCCCGAGCGTCGACTTCCTGAAGGAGTTCTCGCTGGCGGTCTTCGCCGATGCCGGTGGCGTTTCCGACGGCGGAGTCGGATTGGTCAGCACGCTGTACAGCGACGTCGGCCTCGGCATTCTGTTCACCGCGCCCATCGGCCCGGTCCGGATCGACTACGCCGTGAGATCGGACGGCGCGTCGCAGTTCTGGTTGTACTTCGGCCATCCGTTCTAGAGGCCGACCCGTACGTCTGAGAGCAAGACGAACCTAAGGAGGAAACCTGTGACGACGAAGATATCCGGCCTCCCCGCGAATGTCGTGCGCTTGTTGATCCTGGCCGGGATCATCGTGGTCGTCGCCGGCGGCGCCTATGCGCTGATGGCCAGCGGCGCCACGGCGATCGGGCGTACGCTCAACATCGGCTACGTCGACATGCAGCGCGCGCTGGAAGGGCATCCCAAGAAGGCCGCGCAGGAAGAGGCGCTCAACCAGTACGCGCGGGTCAAGATGACGGAAGCGCGCCAACAAGCGCAAGGCAAGACGCCGGCCGAGCAGCAGCGGATCCAGCGCAGCACAACCGAGGAAGTGCTGCGCCGCCAGCGCGAGCTGTTCCAGGGGTTGGACAAGGACATCCGCTCGGCCGTGGACAAGGTCGGCCGCGCGGCCGGCGTCCTGGTCGTGCTGGACCGGTCCGTCGTCCTGTACGGCGGCACCGACCTGACAGACCAAGTGATCAAGGAGCTGAAGGCGCAGTAGTGCGTTTCTCGCTGGTCGCGGTGGTCTTCGCCGCGCTGTTCGCGACGGGCTGTCAGAATCTGGCGCAATCGCCGCCGACGCCGAGCCCGTCTCCGGCTGCGTCGGCCACGCCGCGCGCGCAGAGGATCGCCCTCGTAGACATGGATCGGCTCATCCGCCGCCACCCGCGCGCCGCGGAATTCGAAGGTCTGCGACGGAAGATCGCCGAGATCGAGGTCGCGCTGCGCATCCCGCTGGCGCCGCCGACGCTCCTGCCCCCGCAGATTCCGAGAACGGCGCGCCCGGGCATCCAGGAGGAGATCCGCGCCACCCTGCAGACGCAAGCCGACCAGCTCCGCAAGACCTATCAAGAGGAACTGACCTTGCTCGAAAAGCAGGGCCAGGAAGAGCTGAAACGCTACGCTGAGCAGCTGCAGGCCGAGCAGCGGGACCGGCTCCAGAAGCGGGAGGCGGCGCTGCGGGCCGAGTTCGAGACCCAGAGCAAACAGCGCCAGCGTGACGCGCAAGTGGCGATCCGCGAGGTGGACGAACGCACCGTGGCCGAATATCGGACACCCTTGCTCAATGTCCGGCTGAGGCTGGAGGCCGCTCAGCTGGCCAGCCGGGAGCAGGCGGACAAGCTCGTGCAAGACTACGAGCGCCTGCAACGCGAGCGCGATCAGAAGATCGACGGCTTCCGCGTCCAGAAGGAGCAGGAGATGCAGGCGTTCGCCAAGGAGCGCGAGGAGGTCAGCCGGCGCGAGCTGGAGGCGTTGCACAAGAAATTGAACGAAGAGGGGCAACGGCTGGTGGCCGAGCGCGAGGCGATGATTCGCGCCCGAATCAAAGAACTCTCCGACAAGCGCCAAGTAGAGTTCCAACGGACGATGCGCGAGCGCGAGCAGGCGCTCGTGGGCGCCGCCCTCGGCGGGTTGTCCTTAACCGCGGCCGATGTCAAGGCCCGCATCGATAATTACCGCGAGATCGTCAAGCGCGCAGAGGAGCGCTACCTCGACGAGAAACGCGCCCAGCAGGAGTCCTTGCAGACGCAGCTGCGGGACACGCAGCGGCAGACGTCGCGACTACAGGCGGTCATGGCCGCCGAGCTGCGCGTAGACGTCGCGGCGATCGCGCTCGAGAAGCAGCTCGACGTCGTGCTCGTTCGCTACCTGACGAACTTCTCGGGGATCGACATCACCGAGGACGTCATTGCCCGACTCAACAGACGATGAACGGAGAACGCCCACGATGATGAAGCAATTGATTCTGTTGATGCTGCCGGTCATGCTCCTGGCGGGCTGCGCCGGGCCCCGCGTCGGGGTCGTCGACACGAACCGCCTCCTCAACGAGAGCGTTCTCGCGCTGTCGGCGCAAAAGCAGCTGAACGAGCAGGAGAAGCTGATGACCGCCGACCTGCAGTTCCAGTCGCGCACGCTGAAGGGCGCAGACTTCGAACAGCTGCGGCAGAACCACTTCCGCGATCTGGCGCGGATGAAGCAAGAGCTGGAGGACCGCCTGAACCGCCGCGTCCGCGAGGTCGTCGAGGACGTCGCCCGCCAGGAGCGCGTGCGCATCGTCATCGCCAAGGGCTCCGTGATCTGTCAGCCGGATGACGCGAGGTGCGGCGGCCGGGACATCACGCAGAAGGTGCTCGACAAGCTGAAGTAGCCCCGCCGCATCCACCGTATGAACGCGCGATCCCCCCTCTCCGTCGCGGCCTTGGCCGAGCGCATCGATGGGACGCTCCACGGCGACGGCACGGTGGCCGTGCGCGAGATCGTCTCGCCGGAGGCGGCCCGGCCCGGTGCGATCGTCGTCTGCGCCGATGCCGCCGCGATCGCGGCGGCGCGCGCCGGCGGCGCGGCTGCGGTCGTCGTGCGCGCGGAACCGCCGGCGGATCTGCCGGCGATCGTCGTTTCCGACACGCGCCTGGCGCTGGCCCACTTGCTCGACGTCCTCGGCCCGCGCGCCACCAGACCGGAAGGCATTCATCCGACGGCGGTCGTCGAGGCGGACGTAACCCTCGGCGCCGGCGTCACGATCGGCGCTTACGCCTACGTCGGCGCCGGCGCGCGGATCGGCGATCGGACGATCATCCACTCGCTTGCGTACGTCGGCCCGAACGTCGCGATCGGCGACGATTGCGAAGTCCATGCCCACGCGTCCCTGCGCGAGGGCGCGCGGCTGGGCGCGCGCGTGATCGTGCAAAACGGCGCCGTGATCGGCGCCGACGGCTTCGGTTACGTCCTCCGCCCGCAGGGGCATAAGAAGATCCCGCAAGTGGGCGCGATCGTCATCGAGGACGACGTCGAGATCGGGGCCGCGACGACGATCGATCGCGCGACGCTCGGCGAGACGCGCATCGGCGCCGGCACGAAGATCGACAACCTCGTGCAGATCGCGCACAACGTGCGAATCGGCCGCGGCTGCGTCATCGCCGCTCAGTGCGGAATCGCGGGCAGCACCGTCGTCGAGGACGGCGTGATCTTCGGCGGCCAGGTCGGCGTCGCCGATCACATCACGGTGGGGCATGGCGCCATCGCGCTCGGGGGCGCAAGCATCATCGGCAATGTCGAGCCCGGTCAAATCGTGATGGGTTATCCTGCTCGTCCGCGGCGGGAATTCCTGAAGGCGGAGGCGGCGCTTCGGCGACTGTCGCAGCCGTTACGCCAGCGCCGCGGCGAGGAGGCCGAGCGGCCGTGAGATCAACGAACGCGGTACTCCTCACGTCCGCTTGGGGGCGCTGGGTTTTGGCGTCCCTCTTCGCCGTCGCGGTCCTGGC
>VGFF01000020.1 GCA_016868955.1 Armatimonadota bacterium | reverse complement strand
CCCGCGCGCGCGCCGTCGAGATCGACGACGTGGATCCAAACCGCGCCCTCGTCGACCCAGCGGCGCGCCGCGGCCGCCGGGTCGTCCTCGTAGGTCGTGGCTTGCGCGTAGTCGCCTTGCCGCAGCCGCACGACGCGGCCGCCGAGCAGATCGATCGCGGGATACAGGATCATCGCCGGACGCGCGCCGCCGCGACGAAGCGCGCGAATCCGAGCAGCAGCGCGGCGCCGACGTCAGCGCTCTTCTCCGGATGGAATTGGAAGCCGACGACGCGCCCCCGCGCGACAATCGCGGGAAAACGGACGCTGTAGCTCGTCCAGGCGATCACGTCGGCGGCATCGGCGCGCGCGTAGTAAGAGTGCACGAAGTAGGCATGCGCGGCGGGCGCGAGCCCGGCGGCAATCGGCGACGCGGCGCCGACTTCCAGCTCGTTCCATCCCATGTGCGGCACCTTGCCGCCGGCCGGCAAGCGCGTGACATCTCCATGCAGCAGGTGAAGTCCCTCGTGATCGCCGTCCTCGTCGCTGCGCTCGAAGAGCAGCTGCATGCCGAGGCACAAGCCGAGCAGCCATCCACCGCGATCGACGAGCGCCGGTAGCGCGTCGAAGAAGCCCGCGGCGCGCAACCGCGTCGCCGCCGGTCTGAACGCGCCGACGCCGGGGAGGACTACGACGTCGGCGCCGGCGAGACCCTCCGGCGAGACCGTCAGCGCCGTCTCGAATCCGGCGCGCGCCAGCGCGAGATCGACGCTGCGCAAGTTTCCCGCGCCGTAATCGACTATGACGGCGCGCACTACAACGTGCCCTTCGTCGACGGCAAGACGCTGCTTTCGAGCCGCACCGCGCGCCCGAGCGCAACGGCCAATCCCTTGAACGATGCTTCCGCCAAGTGGTGGCTGTTGCGTCCGTGAACGCCGACGACATGAAGCGTCACGCGCGCGTGCGTCGCGAAGGCGCGGAAGAATTCCTCGAGCAGCTCGGCGGGGAAAGTTCCGATCGTCGGCGTGCGCAGCGCCACGTCGAAGTGGAGATAGGGCCGCCCGCTGACGTCCAGGGCGCAGAGAACGAGCGCGTCGTCCATCGGCGCGTGCAGACTGGCGAAACGGGCGATGCCGTGCGCGTCGCCGAGCGCCTGCCGGAACGCCGTCCCGAGGACGATGCCAACGTCCTCGACCGTGTGGTGCGCGTCGACGGCGACGTCACCGTCGGCGGCGACCGTGACGTCGAATCCGCTGTGACGGGCGAGTTGCGCCAGCATGTGATCGAGGAACGGCACGCCGCTGCGCGCGTCGCAGGCGCCGCGGCCGTCGAGGTCGAGCGCGACGCGCACGCGCGTCTCGGTCGTCTCGCGTTCAAGCGCAGCGCGCCTCATGCCGGCACCTCCAGCGCCGCCCGCATCGCCGCCAGGAATCGGTCGTTCTCTTCGGTGGTTCCGACCGTTACGCGCAGGCACTTCTCCAGCGACCAATACGACGTGACGTCGCGGACGAGCACGCCGTGCTCGACGAGCCGGAGAAACGTCTCGCGCGGGTCGGCGAGCTCCATCAAGAGGAAGTTCGCTTCGCTGGGGTAGACGGTCACCCCGAGCGCGCGCAAGCCGGCGGCGACGCGCTCCCGCTCACGGAGAACCTCGACGATGCGCGCGGCGACGAGGTCGCGACGCGCCGTCATAACCTCGCTGGCCACCTGCGCGAACAGGCCGACGTTGTATGGGAGCGCCGCTCGGTCGAGGATATCGACGATCGCGGCCGAGGCAACGATCCAGCCGACGCGCGCCGCGGCGAGCCCGAACGCCTTCGAGCCCGTGCGCACGACGGCGACGTTGCTTGCGCCGTCCAACAACGAAAGCGGCGTCTCGGGATGGAACCCCCAATACGCCTCGTCGACGACGACGAGCCCGCCGAATCCGCGCGCCAATCGCGCCATTGCGTCGTTGGGAAAGCGATTGCCGGTCGGATTGTTCGGCGACGCGACGAGGATCATCGCCGCGTGGTGCTCAGTGGCGGCGGCGCGCATCGCGTCGACGTCGAGCGCGAACCCGTCGGCGAGCGGAACCTCGACGACGCGCGCGCCGCCCGTGACCGCGAGCGGGCGGGACATCGAATAGCTCGGCTTCGCGACGACGACTGTTCCACCGGCCGCGTACGCCTGCGCGAGCACGAGGATCGCCTCGTTAGAGCCATTGGTCACGAGGACGCGGTCGTCGGCGACGCCGCACAACGCCGCCAGCGAAGCTCGCAAGGCCTGCGCGCGCACCTCCGGATAGCGGTTCCACGGCGCCTCTCCGAGGCGCCCCAAGATCTCGCGCTTGACCTCCGATGGCAGGTCCAGCGGCGACTCGTTCTGATTGAGCTTCACGGGAACGTCTTCACGCTTCAGCCGGTACGGCGAAAGCGCGCCGATCTCCGCGCTGGGCGTCGGCGTCACGGCAGCCTCCAGGCAGTGGGCATTTACGAGCCCCCCGAAACCGTGCCCGGCCGATCGCGGACGGCCATGACGTGGGCAGGGAAACCTTCATATCGTCCGAGGTTCTCCACGACCGGGCGCAGGCGGACCAACGCCTCGCGATCGAGCGCCGCGATCGACGTTGCCTTCAAGAACGTCAGCACGGTGACGCCGCCGTCGCGGCGCGCCGCGCCGCCCGTCGGCAGGCACGCCGGCACGCCGATCGCGTAGTTGCCGGTGGAGAACGTCGCGTGAGGCCCGACTAGGATCTCGCCGGCGTGGACGATCCGCGACGCGACCGCCCAGGGGTCGCGCAAGTGGAGCATTACGTGCTCGGCCGCGTAGGCGTTCGCGAACGCGATCGCCTCGTCGAGCTCGTCTGTGACGAACAATCCGCCAAGATTGGTCAGTGCGTCGCGCGCGTAGGTCCGGCGCGGCTCGGGAAGCTTCGACAGCAGGTCCGCCAGACGGTCGGCGACGGCGGCCGCCAGCGCCCCCGACGGCGTCACGAGCAGCGACGCGGAGTCGCTGCCGTGCTCGGCTTCCGCGAGAAGATCGAGCGCGACGAGGTCGGGGGCGGCGTCCGCGTCCGCGAGCACGAGCGCCTCCGTCGGGCCAAGCATCGCCAGCATGCGAACGCCGCGCGTCTGCGCTTGGATCTGCATCGCGGCGACGTAGGGGTTGCCCGGCCCGACGATCGTGTCGACGCGCGGAAACGTCGCCGTTCCCACGGCCAGCGCCGCGATCGCCGCCGGCCCATTCGCGCGGTAAACGCGATCGAGCCCGAGCTGGTCGACCGCGTACAGCACGGCGGGATCGACGGTTCCATCGGGCCGCGGCGGCACGACGACCGAGATCTCCGGCACGCCCGCGACGACAGCCGGGGTGATCATAGTCGCGACGGTCGACGGAAAGCTGCCCTTGCCGGCGGGGACATAGGCGCCGACCGACGCGACCGGAGAGAACCGGACGCCCGCGCGCAACCCGGGCTCCAGCTCCTCGATCGACAGCTCGCGCGGGCGCAGCCACTCGTGATACCGGCGCGCCCGCAGGATGGACTGGCGCAGCGCCGCCGCGACGCCGTCGTCGATCGCATCGCGTGCATCGCGAAGCTCCTTCGGCGACACGAGCAAGCGATCGACGGGCACCGCGGCGCCGTCGAACCGTGCCGTCGCTTCGACGACCGCTTCGTCCCCGCGCCGCGCCACGTCATCGAGCAGCGCCGCCATCTCCCGCTGCCGCTGCGCATCGAACACGTCGGCGCGCGACCGGTCGAGGACGCGGCGCAGCCGCTGCGGTGGGACCTCGCGGAGGTGGACGACGTTCATGACCGTCCGCCGCCGGCCAGGGCTGCCGCCTGCGCGCCGGCGAGCAACGCCTGCACGCGCGCGCTCTTCGCGCGCAGACTGACGTGATTGACGACGAGCCGCGCCGTCGAGACGAAGACCTCCTCGACCTCGACGAGCTTGTTCGCGCGCAACGTCTCGCCCGACATCACGAGGTCGAGGATGCCGTCGGCCAGCCCCGCGCGCGGCGAGAGCTCGACCGAACCCCACATCTCGATGACCTCCACCGGTTGACCGCGATCGGCGAAGAACTGCTCCGTCAGGCGCGGATACTTGGTGGCGATCCGAAAGTGATGCCCCGCCTCGCGCCAGGCGCCGGCGCGCGCGGCCGGGAACGCGATGACGCCGCGGCAGGGACCGAAGCCGAGGTCGACGAGCTCGTAGACGTCATGTCGCTGCTCGAGGAGCACGTCCTTGCCGATGATTCCGCAATCGGCGGCGCCGCGTTCGACGTACGTCAACAGGTCAACGGGCTTGGCGATGAGCACAGAGGTCGCCAAATCGGACCACGTCAGCAGAAGGCTGCGGCTTCCGGCGGTGACGTCGCCGGCGAAGCCGGCGACGCGCAGGAGATCGAGACTCTCCTTCTGCAGGCGCCCCGAGGGGACGGCGATCGTCAACGGTTCGATGCACGCACCTCGTTTGCGTCCGCGGGTTCCAGGGACAGTGCCGCGGCCAGCGCGCCGGGATCTCGCCAGGTGGCATCGTCGACGGGACGTCGCGCCCCCGTGGCATCGACGCGGGACGCGCCCCCGTCGTCGAGGATCAAGGAGCCCTCGCCGAGCGTCGTCTGCGGCGCGATCGGATCGGCGGCGACCGCGTGCCCCCGCGCGCGCAGACTACGCGTCACCAGTAGCGCATCGCGCCGCCGCGACGCCGTGTAGGCGACGCGCAGCGGCGCCGACGCGAAACCATCCGCACCACGCCAGGCGAGAACGCGCTCCGTCTCGATCGCGAATCCGATCGCCGGCAGCGCGCGCTCGAACCGCGAAAGCAAGCCGTCGTATCGTCCGCCGCCTAGCAACGTCAAGCCGTGACCGCGCGCGTAGCCCTCGAACACGACGCCGCTGTAGTAGTCGAAGTCGCGAATCAACCCGAGATCGATCTCGACGCGGTCCGCGACCGCGTAGGCCGCGAGCGCTTCGACGACCTCGCGCAATTCCGCCAGAGACACCGCCGCCGCCGGCACTGCCGCTGCGCGGCGCAACGCCGCTTCGCCGCGCAGCTCCGGCAACGCCAGGACCAGATCGGCGATCGGCGGCGGGCTCTCGGCGAGCAGCGCGCGCAGCGTCACGAAGTCGCGGCGGATGAGCAGGCTCTGCGCTGTCTGCTGATCCTCGGTGTCCAAGCCCGATTCCGCGAGCAAGGCGCGCAGGAAGCCCGCATGTCCGATGCCGATCTGGAAGTCTCCGCCGCCTGCGATCTCGAGCGCCGCCACCGCGAGGGCGATCAGCTCCGCGTCGGCGTCCGGGCCGCCGCGCCCGATCCGTTCCACACCAGCCTGATGGAACTGCCGCTGCCCGCCGCGCGTGGGCTCTTGGCCGCGAAAGACGGACGCGAAGTAGCAATAGCGGGCATCGGCGTCCGCTGGATCGCCCATCGCCACGAGGCGGGCCAGCGGCACGGTCATGTCCGGCCGCAGCACGAGGATCTCGCCGCTGCGATCGAGCACCTTGAACAGCGCGTCCGGCGCGACGTCACCGACGCCGCGTGACACCGCGTCGAAGGTCTCGAGCGCCGGCGTCGCGACCTCGCGGTACCCCCAGCGGGTGAACTCGCCCCGCAGGGCCGCTTCCAGCGATCGCAACGCCGCCAGATCCGCCGGTTTCCAGTCGCGCATGCCGCGCGGCAGCTGTTGCCACCGCGGCGGACGACGCCGAGCCGACATCGTATCCTCCTCCGAGCGCCGGGGGCCCGTGGTCGCCCGCGCTTCTTCAGTACTTTATCTTGCTAAAGTAGTGAAGAACTCAAACGGGAACGATAGCGGCTGCCGGCGGGGTTTGTCAACGGGGACGGGCGGCTCGGGCGCGGGTGTGACGAAGCTTGCCGCCGTCGCCGAGACGACCCAGGACGAGGCGATAGCCGTCGGCGCCGTACTCGAGGAACCGCTTGACGCGGCTGATCGTGGCGCTGCTGGCGCCGGTCTCGCGAACGATCGCGTCGTAGGTCGCGCCGTCATGGAGCATTTGCGCGACGCGAAACCGTTGCGCCAGGGCATGGATCTCGTTGGCCGTGCACAGATCCTCGAAGAACAGGTAACACTCGTCGATGCTGCGCAGCTGCAGCACGGCGGCGAAGAGGTGGTCGACCCGTGGATCGTGCAGCTTGGGGTTCGAGGGCATTCTCGGCTCCCTCAGACGCGGGAGCCGGTCGGCTCGGGCTCCCCGTCGGAGGCCTCCGCTGCGGCGACGGAAAGGATCGGCGCGTCCACCGGCTCGCCTTCGCCAGCGCGTGAGCCGCGCCACAGCAACCATCCGAACAACGCGACGGCGAAGGCGACGCGCGCGATCACCGCGGCCGTGCCATCAGCGACCAACCGAAGACCGGGATCCATGCCGAGCGTCAACGCGAGCGTCAGCGCGATGCCGCCGAGCAACTGCCCGCGCGCCGAGATGCCCGTGCCGAGACCGGTCGTCGCCGCGCTCAGCAGCACCAGCGACACCGCAGTTCCCACGCCTTGCGGCAGCGATTGGCCTCCCGGCAGCCCGAGCGACGCGATCATCAGCGCCCCCTCCAGGAACTGGGCGATCGGGTTCAACGCCGCCCCGGCGCCGATCGCCGCCCCGAGCCCTTCGCCGTGCCCGAACGCGGTGCGCGTCGACGACAACAACAGCAGCGCCGCCGTGATCTTGAACAATTCGGCGATGAAGCCGTGGACGCTGGAGCTGATGACGTACAAAAAGACGGACTCACTCTCCCAGCCGCCGAGCTGTCCCGCGATCTGAACGAACGGCCGGCTGACGAGCGAGACGAAGAACGCGACGACCGCGCCGACGACGAACGCGAGCCAGACACGGCCATTGCCGAGGCGCCCCGCGTTCGCGAGCCAAGCGGTACCGGCAGACAGTAGGAATGCGAGCGTGAGCGCCGTGGCCATCATCTAAGGACGATTCGAACCGCCAGAACTCCCTATCAGGACTCCCCGGAACCGGACACGACGGAGTCGCACTACGCCTCCTCGAACGCACCGGCATTCGACGTCGGTGCCGAAACGCCTGTCGGCGCAAGCGCAGCCCCCTCGGCGGCCGCCTCGGGCGCGCTCTCTTCGGTTGAGATGCCTTCGGATGGGCCTTGGTCAGATGGCGGCCCCTCGGATGCGGCCTCATCGGCGGGCGACGCCGGCGGCGCCACGCTCGCGGCACCGTCGATCCGCAGCGTGTCGAACAGCATCGCCCGCGCCCGATCGGCGTCGGCGGCGCGCACGAGGCGAACATTGGCGGCGCGACGCGACAAGCCGACGGGATCGAGGACGACGGAACCCCGCGTCACCTCGCCGCGCGCTTCCACGTCGACCCGCACGCGCGTCTCGTCCGTCGCGACGCCCGGCTCGATCGCGATCGCCGTCGCCAGAACCGCGCCGAGGTCCGACCCTCGCAAGCGCAACGTCCGCCGGCAATAATCGGCCAGCGGCCGCGTCGACTCCATGAAGAAACGGCATTCCTTGGTGCCGCTGGCGCGGATGCGGTGGATGTCGCCATCGCTTATCACCATCGCTGCTCGGGACTGGTCCCAACCCACGAGGACGATCGGCAGACCACTGTCGAGCACGATCTCCGCGGCCTCCGGGTCGGCGTGGAAGTTGTACTCGGCAGCAGGCGTGACGTTGCCGCCTTCGGCGGACCCGCCATAGATCGTGACCTGCTTCGGCCACTCGGCGAGCTTCGGTGTTCGGACCAGGGCCGCCGCGAGGTTGGTCAGCGGTCCAAGGCAGACGATCTCGAGCTCGCCGCGATAGTGCTTCGCCAGCGACGTGATCGCGTCGATCGCGTGCGCCGCGTCCGGCCGTTGGCGCGCGCGGCCGTAGTTGTGATTGCCCAGCCCACTGCGACCGTAGATGACCTCGAAGCTGACGTGCGGGCGGACCAACGGCTTCTCGCAACCGACGTAGACGGCGGCGCCGGCGGCGCCGCCCAGCTCGAGCGCGTGCAATACGTTTTCGGCGGCCTGCCAGACGCGTACGCAGCCGGCGACCGCAGTGGCCGCGACGATTTCCACGTTCGGATGACGCGCCGCCATCATGATGGCGAGCGCGTCATCCGCCGTGCCGTCGCTATCGAGAAGAAATCGACGCAATCGTCACCTCCGGGGCAGCGCCGATACAGAAACGCCGGCCGAGCGGCCGGCGCGACATTGCCCTCATTGTACTCTTCGCGCAACGCTCGTCGCCAGCCGCGCTCCTTTTTTGACAACCGCCAAGACGCGCCTTTACAAAGAATACGGTGCAGATCCTCCCTCCGTTGCGACCTTCCGCTCGTCGCGCCTTCGTCATCGATTTTCGCGCGGGTATTCTTTTTGGCGTCTTCGCCGGCGCCGTCATTCCGTTCCTTGCCGTGACGGCCAGACGCATCGGCGCTTCCCCACTGGAGGTGGCGATCGTCACGAGCGCGCCCGCTATCGGCATGATCCTCACCGCTTATTGGGCGACGTTCGTCATGGGGCGAAATCCCATCCCCTACGTGGTTTGGCCGGCCGTCGTCGGACGCAGCATGTTCCTGCTCGCGCCGTTCGTGCACACGCCGCCGCTGTTCGTCGCGATGGTGATGACTCATCACCTCGTGACGAGCATGCTCATGCCGCCGTACACCGAAACAGTCCGGCTCATGTACCCGTCCGACCGGCGGCAGACGCTCGTCGGCTTCATCCGCGTCGGCGTCAGCCTCGTCGGCATCGTAACGGCCGCGATCGCGGGGCGCCTGCTGGAATCCTACGGACATGGTATCGTCTTCGCGGTCGGGGCGGCCTTCGGTGTCGCAAGCGCGGTCGTGTTCGGTGGCATCCGCGCGCCGGCGCCGGAGTCGCCGGCGCCACGGCGTCCTCCGCTGAACGACGCCTGGCGCGCCTCCTGGGCCGACCCAACGTTTCGCCGACTGCTCCTTGTAGTGTTCGTCTACGGATTCGGCGCGTGGATGACGAACCCGGCGGTTCCATTGCTGCTCGTCGACGAGTTCAACGCGACCGACGCCCAGGTGGGGTTGCTTGCCGCCGCACACGCGGCCGCCCAGATGGCGGGGTTTCTCCTGTGGGGCCGGTTCATCGATCGACACTCCGGCCTGCGCGTCTTCCGGCTCATGTGGATGATCGGATGGCTCGGGCCGGCGGTTTACTACTTCGCGCCGTCAACGTGGTTCGCGCTGTTCCCATTCGCGCTGGATGGATTCATGAACGCAGCGTTCGAGCTGGCCTGGATGGCGACGGTCATCCAGCTCGCACCAGCGGATCGCGCCGCGCAGTACAGCGGCGCCTATCACTCGCTCGTCGGCGTTCGCGGCGTGATCGCGCCGCTCGTCGCCGGCGTCGCGATCCAACTGACCGACGTTCGCCTCGTCTTTCCGGTCGCGGCGCTGTTCATGGCTGCGGCGGCGATTCTCGGTTGGCGGTTCCTGCCGCTCCAACCGGCGGATCCGGCCTCGCCCCGCTGACGCAACGGTCGCGCGCCGGCCCGGTGCGCTTCAGGGCCCCGGACGGCGCGTCGCGAAGCGGGCTTTGACCTCACCGTCGGAGGCGACCGCACCTCCGACCACCCCCGAAATCGAAGCGATCCGAGTCATCAATGGATCGGCTTCGGATCCAATGAGCAGGCGGGCCTGTCCGGCACCGATCGATACGGGCCGCACACGCGCGCCGACAACTCCGGTGGCCTCGATCTGCAAGTCGATGATCGCAGATTCGCGAGCCAAACGCCCCCGCGGCAAAGCGACGAAGTTCCCCAGGCTATACGCGACGAACGTCCGATCGATCCACGTGAAGCCTTGCAGCACATGCGGGTGGTGACCGAGGATCGCGTCGGCGCCGGCCATCGCCAGCGCGCGGGCGAGCGTGGTCTGAGCGCGGTTCGGCGTGCTGGCTCCCTCGACGCCCCAGTGCACCGAAACGAAGACGACGAGCCCGCGTGCTTTCAGGGCCCGGACGCTCGCCAGCAGCGCCGCGCGCCAGTCGCGCCCACCGTGATGCCCTCGCGAAGCGGCGATCCCGGCGCCGCGGGGGGAGGCGACGGAGAATCGCGGTAGGATTTCGGAGGCAGCGAGCCAGGCGATCGCGACGTCACCGACACGGGTCACCGCGGCGCGCGTCGCTTCGAGATCGTCGGCGCCGGCACCCGCGAACTCGATTCTCTCCTTGCGCAGCGACTCGATCATCTCGAACAAACCGGTCGCGCCTTGGTCCATCGCGTGGTTGTTCGCGAGCGAGACGACGTCGAAGCCGGCATCGCGGATCGCGCGCGCCAAGCGCGGCGGCGCGCGAAAGACGTAGTCCCGGCCGGCGCGAACCGACGCGGGATCCTTGCCCGACGTTGGCGCGTCGACGCTGGTCAGTGGGACCTCGAGATTCGCGAACGCGACGTCCGCCGCCGTCAACGCCTCGGCGATATGACGAAACGGATAGTCATCGCCGTCGCGCTGAATCCGCGCCAAGAGGGAACCTGCCAGCAGCAAGTCGCCGACGGCCGCGATCCGCGCTGGAGGACCAGCAGCGCGGAGCGTGTGTTGCGACCGCGACACAGACCGACGCGGCGGGGAGGCCGGCCGCGGCGCCCCGCGCGCACGATCATCTCCCGCGATCGCCACGACGAAGACCGCGGCCACCAGCAACGCCGTCAGCCGGCGTCGGACGGGACGCTTCATGCGGTCGGCTCCCGAACTGCCAGCACCCAAACCCGAAAACGCGGATGGGCCTGTCCGCCGGCCCATCCGCGCAGACGGTCGATCAGCGATCTATCCGGGCGCGCGCTCTGTCGACTGAAAATTGATCGTTCGATGAGCAGCATCGCAGAACGGTTTATTGTTCGAGGCGCCGCACCGGCAAAGGAAGAACGTCTCCTTCTCGATGAGCCACTTCTTGCCTTCGGCGTCGACGACGGTCGCCGGACCCTTGACGAGGATCGGTCCGTTGTCGCGGAACGAGATGGTCACTTCCGACATCGAGAGCGCCCTCCCGGACGGCAGGATTCCTCAGTACAGACTTAGGCTATCACAGCCGTCGACACCGAGTTGGCCGCGCGATTGCGCGAACGTACCGTCAGGAGAGCCCGGCCGCACGTGCCCGCACCGCCCGCGTGACGACCGGACCCGCTTTGCTTACGATGGCCGCGTCCGTGAGGTACGCCGCGGCAGCAACGGCACCCGCCAGGCGCCGGCGTACCGTCGCGGGCAACAGGTCGGTCAGCGCGCGGGCGGCCTCCGCTGGTCCCGCAAGGACGATCGCTTGCGCATCCAGCGTGGCCACGGCACCCGCCGTGGCGTTTGCGACCTGCCGCCAGAACCGCCGCCGATGGGTTTCCAGTCGCGCCGCGAACGGGTCCCGTTGCGCGCCCCGCGTTCGTCCCACCGATTGTCCGGTGGCTCGTGTCGCGGTGGGGGCACGGCCTTCCTTCGGCCACCAGGATGCCGTATCCGGGGCGAAAGTCCAATCCTGCAGGCGCTTGGTGCGCGCGTTCGCACGGGCGATCAGACGCGCGTGATCCCGGTCAACGAACAAGACGAGCATGGGCGCGTCGGCATTGCTCGAAGCACTAGATGGACGATTCGACATCGGTGTCCCTCCCGCAATCCGCGTACGCCGCGCGGCGGGACGCGCCCTCGGGTCCGCGACCGATTCGCGGATCAGTACCAGTCTTCCGCGTCCGCATCGTTCGTCTGGATCGCCCTCAACAGGCCGCGCGCGAGCTGCGGATCGAGCCGGTTCAGCGTCTCGTAGTGCTCCATCGCCCGTTCGCGATTCCCCATCGCGACGTAGGCGCGGCCGATGTACTCGTGCGCCGGAGCATAGTCGGGACGCAACGCGAGCGCTCGTTGATAGGCATCCAGCGCTTGCGGATACTGTTTGAGCTTGCGATACGCGTGGCCGAGGTTCGACCAGGCCTCGACGAAGCTCGGCTGCATTCTCGCCGCCTCCCGATAGGAGGCGACGGCAAGGTCCCATCGGCCGCGGCGCCCATAATCGACGCCTTGCTCCAAGTGGGCGCGCGCCGTCGGCGGCGTGGAACTCGGCGCCTCATCCCGCTCGACGGCGAGCGCGGGCGCGAACGTGGCAGCTACGATCAAGGTCACCATCGCGACGATCATGCCATTCCTCATGGTTCCTCCTCCGCCCGGACGATGGGCGCGAACGCTCTAGAGAAGTACGGTAATCGTGTCTACAGTCTGCAACAAACCTGTTACACGGCGCTGAAGGCGTGCTCGCAGGTTCGACGTGGCTGACGCTGCCGAAGATCGCTGCGGTTCGAGCAGGCGACGTCTTGGTTCGTGCCGGGTGCGCGAAGGGGGGCCGGACATGAACAGGTTCTCATCGGATCAGCGCGCCGCCGCCCTGCGAGATCTAGAAGAATTTGGATGGGTCATGATCGACAGCAAGGAGGACGCAACCGAGGTCACCAATGCGGCGGCGCGCCGCGGAACGCTCTCCGAGGTGCAATCGCGCCGGTCACCGCGCGGGCGCACGTTCTTCGTCGTGTCGATGGTCGAGTACCACGTCAAGGACCAAAGCGCCGAGCGCGTCTCCTAACCATCACCCAGAGCTTCGGAAACAGATCGGGAACCGAATGTTCATTGGCGATCGCATCGAGGTGCAGATGGCCCATCGCGCGGTGCAGGGCGTCGGCCAACCCATTGAGCGACTCGGCGGACGCGCTGACCTCCCCGACCTGCGCCGCCATCTCCTGGGGGGACGCGCTCAGCTGTTGCGCGCTGGCGCTGTTGTTCTGGCTGAAGTCGGCCATACGGTGAATCGAAGCGGACACGGCGGCGATGGCGTTTACGCCCTCTTGAATGGCGTGGACGGCGGCGTTGATCGTCTCTTGGATGCCGTGGATCAGCTCGGCGATCTCGCGCGCTGAGGCAGCCGAGCCGCCGGCGAGCTTGCAAACCTCATCGGAGACAACCGCGAACCCTTTGCCGTTCTCGCCGGCGCGCGCCGCCTCGATCGCGGGGTTGAGGGCGAGCAAGTTGGTTTGGGGCGCCATGCCTTCGATCGCCTTGACGATGGCGCCGATCTGATCGGAACGCGCGCCCATCCCCCGTACGCGCTTGGCCGCGTCCTCGATGCGGCGGCGCAACAGATCCACGACCTCGGCGATCATGCGGTTGCTCGCCGCGTCGCCGTCGCCGATTGCCGCCTGGCTGCGGATATCTCCGACGGCCGCCGCGGTCGTCGCGACGTCGGTCGTCAGCTGCATCGTGCCGCGTGTGATCGCCTCGGCCGTTTGCATAATCTCCGACGTGGCTTGGCGCGCCTGCGACGAGGCGTCGGCGAGCTGCGCGCCGGCCGAGACAAGCCCGTCGCCGGCCCAGTTCGCTTCGCGCAGCACGTTTTGCAGGGTCGCCTTGATCGGCCCGTAGTAGTCGGAGACGTTCTCCTCGGCGGAGCGCACCGGAATGCCGGCGAGATCCACGCCGACCTATTCCCAGATGTCCTTGAAGAACGCTTCGGCGACGGCCTGCAGATCGTAATTGAAGACCTGGCAGATCGCCTGCTCACCTTTGCTGCGGAGCCAGGGATTCCAGAAGAAGGACCGGGCAAGATGCTTGCGCACGAGGAGCTCGTACGTGACGTGACTGCCGACGTGCCACTTCATGGGGAGATCGATGACATTGTGGAAGTGACCGACGCATAGCCGATTCTCCAAGAACGCCCGATCGAACGCGCCGGAAGCGGCGGCCTCGTCGAAAATCGCACGCACGTAGCCGACCTGCGTCACCTCCAGACGCTTGCGGAACTCATCGAGGGGCGCGCCATGATTCTTGACGCATGCCTCGAAGAACGCGCGCGTCGGCGGACATCCGAACCGAAAGTCGTAGAACTCGCGGGCGATCTTCGGGGCAACGCGACGTCCCTACGGGGCCAGCAACTTGAGCACGAAGACATTGGTTCCGCTGAAGCGGATGAATCGCTTGAGTAGCGCGAGCCCGGCGTCGGTGATGCGATGACGCGCACTGAGAGGTTCGCCAGCGGATGTGGTGGACACGATCCCTCCAGAATTTCGGATGGCGATGGCGCGGGGATGCCCGGCGCAGCCCTCCCCGGGCGCTGACGAGAGCTGCAGAAACGATGCCAGACCGAGTCAGGCAGCCTCGCGCGTTCGCGTGTTCGGGAGAATTCGGGCTGGTGGACGCGCCGTGATGAGAGGTTGGCGCGCCCGACAGGATTCGAACCTGTGACCTTTGGCTCCGGAGGCCAACGCTCTATCCGCTGAGCTACGGGCGCGTGCGCTCAGAATACCACGCGGTCAGGTGCGACCGTACAGGCGCCGTCGCTGATCCTCGCTGATCGCCTGGCGAATGCGTTGCGCGTACTCCGTCGCGAGGTCCCGCATCGGCCGCCCCAGCACGCGCGCATCCTCGTCGCTGAGCACGAGCACACGGTCGTCGTGGATGCGAACCGACCATTCGTCCCAGATTTGCAGGGCGCGCACGTCGAACGGCGACGGATCGTTGTTCAGCGCGCGATCGAGCCGGGCTGCGACCTGCTCGGCCCGCGCCAAGCCGCCGGCGAGACGAATTACTGCGCGATCGTTGAGGAGGATGACCCCGATCTTGACGCCGTCGACGGCCTCCTCGCGTACGTTCATGAGTAGGTATCCGGCGGTCAGCCGTCGCGCAGCGGGGACGCCGAAGCGCGACAGCTCGCGCTCGACGGCGTCGAGCCGCTCGGCCCACGTCGGGTGCGTACGGAACGCGCCGGCGTCGAGGCGGGCGGACAGGAGGTCCTCGTACGCGATGCGCTCGAGCAACGTCAGAACCCCGGCCGGATGCCACTTCGCGCCGCGCAGAAGGTAGCCGACGGCGGCGACGTCCGCTTCCCGCTCCAACGTCCGCGAGAATGCGGACAGGATGCCGCCCGAGACGTATTGCCCGGCGACCGCGACTCGAGGGTCGCGCGTGAGCAGCGCCGCGAGGATCACGAGCAGATTCGCGCGCGAATTCTCTTCTTGCATGCGCCGATGATGCCGCAGCGCGACGTGGGCGGCCTCATGTGCCAACAACCCGGCCACCTCGTGATCGGTGCGCAGCATCTTCACCATCTCGGACGTCACGTAGATGTAGCCGCCGGGCAGCGCGACGGCATTGGCGAACGGCGCCTGCACGACCCGGAACGACCACGGCATCTGCGGTCGCTCGGTCATCGCGGCGACGGCGCGTCCGATCGCGCCGACCCGTTCCTGCACGGCCGCGTCCTTGAGCAGCGGGAGTTGGGATTCGAGTTGTTCCGCCACGCGCCGCCCGAGGTCGGATTCGGCGCGGTCGTCGCTCGACAGTTGAGGCGCCGGGGTCGGCAGCGGGACGAGCCCGGTCGAAGGGGATGGGGACGCGGCTGGCGAGGGCACAGCGAACGCGGCGTGCGCGGCCCGACGGACCCACGCCGCCGCCGGCGCGGCCAACAGCACCACCGCGATCGCGAGCAGGCTCACGCGCCTCATCAGTTCTCTAGGATAATCCCAAAACAGGACTGCGCGTTGCTCGTCACGAGGTCCGCGATCTTCTGCGGCGTTGCGCCGCGTGCTGCCGCCACGGCTTCCAGGGTGATCGGGAGGTACGCCGGCTCGTTGCGTCGGCCGCGAAAGGGAACCGGCGCGAGGAACGGCGCGTCGGTCTCGATCAAGAGTCGGTCGTCGGGGATCGCCGCGGCGGCCGCGCGCACGGCATCGGCGTTCGGATATGTGACGACGCCGCCGATCGCGATCCAGTAGCCGCGCGCCACGCAGGCCGACAAGAACGCCGTCGGCCCGGCGAACGCGTGCATGACGACGCGGCGCGCGTTCTCCTCCGCCAGTATCGCCAGGACGTCGTCCTGCGCTTCCCGGTTGTGCACGATCACCGGCTTGTCCAGCTCGTTGGACAGCCGAACGTGGGCGCGAAACGCGCGCTGTTGCGCCGGCCGCGGACACCAATCGCGATAGTAGTCGAGGCCCGACTCCCCGATGGCGACGACGCGAGCGTGCGCCGCCATGGCCCGCACTTCATCCGCTGCATTCTCGTCGAACGTCGCGGCGTCGTTGGGGTGAATTGCGACGGCCGTATAGACCGCCGGATGCGCTTCCGCGATCTCGATCGCGCGACGACTGGAAGCCAAGTTCGTCCCCATGGTGATCAACGCCCGCAGGCGCGCTCCGACGGCGCGGCGGATGACGTCGTCACGATTGCCGTCGAATTGCGCGTGATCGAGGTGGACGTGCGTATCGATCATCGCCCGGCGCCGCCCTGCCGGGGCAGCGGCCGCGTCATGAGATCGGCGCGCCGGGGGGCGCCGGTTTGTCGGGATCGACGGCGAGCAGGCCGAAGGTGTCGTCGAATCCGGCCGTCAACAGCATGCCGCGCGATTCGACGCCGCGAACCGTCCGCGGCTGCAGGTTAGCGAGCACGACGATCGTCCGGCCGACGAGATCTTGCGGCTGGTAGTGGGGAATCAATCCGGTGACGATCGTGCGTACCTCGTCGCCGATGTCGACGCGCAGCTCGATGAGCTTGTCGGCCTTGGGCACCTGCCGGGCCTCGAGCACCTTGCCGGTTCGGATGTCGAGTTTGCGGAACTCGTCGATCGAGATCATCTCGGTCACGGAGGTCTCCTTTGCCGGAATTGGTGCCGTCGCCGGCGAGGCCGCCGGCGACGCGGCCGATGTCGCCGCCACGGGCGGCGTCGCGGCGAAGTTCTTGTCGGCGAGCGCCAGCTTCAGGTCGATGCGAGGGAAGATCGGCGTCGCCAGCGCGACGGGCACGCCGGCGGACAGACCCCGCCAGCGCTGCGCGTCCAAGCGCGACAAGCCCGTTCCCTGAGAAGCCCGCCCGGCCGCGCGGGCATCGCGAGCTCGTTCTTCATAGTGCGGCAGGCCGAGCTGCGTCCAGACCTTCAATGTCGCCGTCGGCATCACAGGCTCCAGCAAGATGGTCGCGACCCGCAGCGCCTCCAGCGTGTTCACCAGGATCGTGCCGGCGCGCGCGACGCGTCCGGCCTTGTGCTCGTTCCACGGCGCTTCCGTGTCCAGATACTTGTTGGCGGCCGCGAGCAGTTGCCAGACGACCGCGAGCGCGCGCTGGAAATCACAGCGGTCGACGTACGCGAGCACTTCGTCGGCGGTCGCGGTCGCGAGCCGGCGCAGCGCTTCGTCGCCGCCCTCTTCCGGTCCTGCCTCCGGTAGCAGACCGCCGAAGTACCGGGCGACGAGCGGCAGCGTCCGATTCAACAGGTTGCCGTAGTCGTTCGCGAGGTCGGCGTTGAAGCGGTTGAGCAGCGACTCGTCCGCCCAGTCGCCATCCTGCCCCAACGGGATCTCGCGCGCCAAGAAGTAGCGAATCGCGTCGACGCAGACGTCGACCTCGGCGCCGGACAATCGCGCCAGCGCCTGCGCGTGCTCCCAGGGGTCGATCAGATTGCCCGTCGACTTGCTGATCTTCTCGCCGCGGAACGACCACCAGCCGTGCGCGTACACCTGCCGTGGCGGCTCCAGGCCGACGCTGTGCAGGATGATCGGCCAGATCACGGCGTGGAAGCGCAGGATCTCCTTGCCGACCAGGTGGACGTCGGCCGGCCAATAGCGCGCGAAGCGCGCCTCGTCCTGCCCATACCCCGCGACCGTCACGTAGTTCGACAGGGCGTCGATCCACACGTAGATGACCTGCCCCGGATCGTCCGGCACAGGGATCCCCCAAGTGAACGTCGAGCGGCTGACGGCCAAATCGCGCAGGCCCGACCGCACGAACGATACGACCTCATTCTTGCGCGACCCCGGCTGGATGAAGGACGGGTTCTTCTCGATGTGCGCCAGGAGCCAGTCCGCGTACTTCGAGAGGCGGAACAAGTAGACGTCCTCGGCGTTCCACTCAACCGGCAGGCGATGCACCGGACACCGCTTGTCCTCGACGAGGTCGCTCTCGAGGTAGAACGACTCGCAACGCGGGCAGTACCAACCCTCGTACTTCCCCTTGTAGATGTCGCCGCGGTCGCGCGCCTCGCGGAAGATGCGCTGGACGACCTCGCGGTGCCGTGGTTCCGTCGTCCGAATGAACTCGTCGTATGAGATGTTGAAGCGTTGCCAGACGTCGCGGAAGGCGTCCGCGATCTTGTCGGCCCACACCTGAGGCTCGACTTCCTCGGCGCGCGCCCGGCGCTCGATGTTGATCCCGTGTTCGTCCGTACCGGTCGCAAACAACACGTCGACACCGTCGAGACGCTTGTAGCGGGCGAGGACGTCGGCGATCACAGTCGTATAGGTGTGGCCGATGTGCGGATAGTAGTTGACGTAATAGATCGGCGTCGTGATATAGAATCGCTCGGCTGCCATTTCGATCCCTCCGCAAACAAATGAAAGCCCTCCCGTCCACTTGGGACGGGAGGGCTGCCCGCGGTACCACCCAGGTTCCGGCTCCGCGCGCGGGCCGGCACTCTTCTCACGCCCGATCACGGTGGGCGGCCGGCGGCGGCTACTGTGACTTCACCCCGCGGCTCCGAAGCCATGTTCCGCGTGTGCTGGGCGCCGGCTCCCACCCTTCCGGCTCGCTCTTGGCCCGCCGCCCGCGCGTACTCCCGCTCCTTCGTCGCCGTTCCGAGAAAGCGTACGGAAGCCGCCGCCGATGGTCAAGGGCGGCGCGGCGCACGAATGGCGCGGCGCCACGTCACGCGTCGCGATCGTCCTCGATCGGACTCTCCAGGAATTCGGCAACGAGAACGCGCGCGCGATGCAGATCCGGCTCGCGGACGACGAGGTCCGCCCAGACCCCGCCGGCGCGCTCGAAGACGCCTTCATATCCGGGGATGCCGCGGCGGCGGACGAGCACCGGGACGCCCGCATCGACGAGCGCCGTCGCCAGGACGTCGGCTTCGACTTGCGTCGCGGCGGCATGCGCAACGACGAGCGGGGGCGCGTCGCCGTGAATCCACTTCTGCAGGGCGTCGAGAAAGTCGGGCACGGCGCTCCTCAGGCGGACGGCGTCGCGTCAGCCTGCCGCTGATCGCGGAGGGACAACGCGCGCTGGTAAGCGACGCGCCGCGGCACCCCGCATCGCGTCGCGGCGTCGGCGGCCGCGTCTCGCACGGCGACGCCGCCGTCCAGCAGCGTCCGCAGAACGGCGTCGAGATCTTCGCCGCGACCGTCCCGTTCCGCATTCTCCTCCAGCGCCGCCCCGGCGACCACGAGTGTGATCTCGCCCCGAGGATCGTCCGACGCGAAGCGCGCGCGCAGCGAGGACAACGAGCCGCGAACGAATTCCTCATGGCGCTTCGTGATCTCGCGCGCGATGACCGCGTCTCGGTCACCCAGTGTCTCCAACATCGCGTCCAGCGCCGCGCGCGTGCGGCCGGGTGACTCGAAGAACAGCAACGTTCCCGGCAGGTCGCGAAGCGATTGCAGCCGTCGTCGCCGTTCACCGGTTTTGCGCGGGAGGAACCCGATGAACGTGAACTGGTCCGTCGGCAGGCCGGACGCCGCCAGCGCTGCCAGTGCGGCGCTCGGCCCCGGAATCGGGACGACGGCGATCCCCGCCTCGGCGCAGGCGCGGACGATCGCCGCGCCCGGATCGGAGATTCCCGGGGTCCCGGCGTCGGTCACGAGCGCGACGTTGTCGCCGGCGCGCAAGCGCGCGAGCAGCGGCGCGACGCGCGCGCGCTCGTTGTGCGCGTGATAGCTGATCGCCGGCGTCGCGATCTGGAAGTGGCGCAGCAGGCGCGCCGTGTGGCGCGTGTCCTCCGCCGCGATGAGCTGGACCTCGCGCAGCACGCGCAGCGCGCGCAATGTGAAGTCCTCGAGGTTACCGATCGGCGTCGCCACGAGGTAGAGCGTACCCGTCGTCATCGCCGCACGCCACCGCGGCCGCCGTCGGGCCGGCCCGTGCGTCGGGCATCGAGCGCGATCGCGAACGCGTCGTGCCCCAGGATCATGCGCAGCAGCGCGATCGCGCCCGCCTTGTCGAGCGGCTGATTGCAGTTGCCGCACTTCGGCGACTGCACGCAGGACGGGCAGCCGTCCGCGTACGAACAGGCCGCGATCGCGTCCAGGGTCGCCGCCAACCACGTCTCCAGGACGCCATAGCCGCGGCGCGCGAACCCGGCGCCGCCGGGGTAGCCATCGTAGACGAAGATCGTCGGCGTAGCCGTCTTCGGGTGGATGGGATACGATACGCCGCCGAGATCCCAGCGATCGCACATCGCGTACAACGGCAGCAGTCCGATCGCGGCGTGCTCGGCGGCATGAATCGCGCCCGCGAGATCTTGCCCGCGATCGCGCAGGCGGTCGGCGGCCACGGGCGGGATCTCGAGCCATACGGGCGTGGTACGAAGGGTTTGCCGAGGCAGGTCCAACGGCTCGACGCCGAGGACCTGCTCGCTGAACAGCTGCTTGCGCGCGTATTCGAGCACCTGTGTGGTCACGTCCACCGGACCGAGGCGCGCCATGGTCGTTCCCAGCGCTCCCTCGATCGCCACGTGGCCGCTCGTCACGTCGGTCAGCGACCGCGTCTCCATGTACCCGTCGGCGCCGGCTCGGCGGACCCAAGCGGTGCGATCGGCGACGTCCAACCGCCGCACTTCGAACGCGTCTCCCTGATGCAGGTAACCGGCGCCCGGATGGACCTCCTCGTACGCTCGCGCTTCCTCCACCGTGCCCAGCAACCGCTGGCGCTCCTTGTCGACGATCCGAAACTTCGCGCCGCCCGCCGACCGAATGCTCACGGCCTTCGCCGGATACGGCCGGCCCCGCCAGCGCCGGCGCGCGCCCTGCGCCACGATCGCGCCGCTGGCCGTCAATTGGTCCACCACGCCCCGCCAAGTCGGGCCGAAGAGACCGTCCTCGGCACCGGTGAGCGGCAGCTCGGCGGCCGTGCAGCTCGCGTGCGCGGACAGCACGTGCGGATTACCGGGATCGATGACCGCGGCCTCGACGGGGCGGTCGAACAGATACGACGGGTGCCGCATCAAGAATTGATCGAGCGCGTCGTCGAGCGCGACGACCGCGGACTGCCCGGCGCGGCCGGCTCGCCCGGCCCGCTGCCACGTACTGGCGACCGTTCCCGGATATCCGACGAGGATCGCCGCGTCGAGCCCGCCGACATCGATTCCGAGCTCGAGCGCGCTCGTGGAGACGACGGCGAGAAGTTCACCGGTGAGTAGCCGTCGTTCGATGCGACGGCGATCCTCGACGAGGTATCCGGCGCGATAGGGGCTTACGCGTTCGGCGAAGCCGGGCGGGAGCGCCGCGATCGCGTAGCGGTGGACGAGCTCGGTGATCTTGCGCGCCTTCGTGAACGCGATCGTCTTGACCTCGGCCTCGACGACCCGCCGCAAGAGCCAGGCCGCGTCGCGGTAGGCGCTGCGGCGTGGCGCCTCGCCCCGGCCGCCGCGCAAAGGCGGGTTCCAAAGCACGAATCGGCGCGGCCCTTGCGGCGCGCCGTCGTCGTCGATCACGCGCGCGGGCTCGCCGATCAGCGTCGTCGCGAACGCGCCCGCGTCCGGGAGCGTCGCCGAGGTGCACAGGAACCGGGGATCGCTGCCGTGGAACCGGCACATTCGACTCAGGCGGCGGAGGACGTTCGCGACGTGGCTGCCGAAGACGCCGCGGTTGACGTGCAGATCGTCCAGGACCACATAACGTAGCCGGCGGAAGAACGCGCCCCAGCGGAGATGCTGCGGCAAGATGCCGACGTGCAACATGTCCGGGTTCGACAACACGATCCGGGCGCGATCGCGTACGCGAGGTCGCGCGGCCGCCGGTGTGTCGCCGTCGTAGAGGTCGACCGCTGGCGCGAGATCAAATGCCCGCAGCCGGTCGAGTTGATCCTGCGCCAACGCCTTCGAGGGAAACAGATACAGGGCGCGGGCGTCGCCGTCGGCGAGCACCTGCTCGAGAACGGGCAGGTTGTAGCACAACGACTTGCCGCTCGCCGTCCGCGTCGTCACGAGGATCGACTCGCCGTTTCGCGCCGCGTCCAGCGCCTGTGCTTGGTGCGTGTACAGCTCTTCGATCCCCTGCACGTGCAGCGCCCCCCCAGCGCCGGCGGCAGCGGCCGCGACGGAGACGGGAACCGGCCGCGGCGGGCGGGAAGGTCGCGCACGTGCACGGTCTGGTCTCGATACGTCGGGTCAGCCAGAACGCGATCGAGAATCGCGCCGGGGCTCGTCATCGCCACTCGCCGGCGGGCGCCCGTGCCCTTCTCTGAGTTGCCGCCGCCGGCGGCCACGTTGCAAATCGAGGGGTGGCTACTACAATAGGGAGGGTCCATTGCCGAAGTGGCGGAACTGGCAGACGCGCTACGTTCAGGGCGTAGTGAGCGAAAGCTCGTGGGGGTTCAAATCCCTCCTTCGGCACCACCGCGACCCTCCTCACCAGCGCCACCTCCGCGAACCTCCGCGGCCACCGCGCGCATCACCGCATCGATGAACTTCGCCTCGGGCACTGCGCCCTCGAACGACACGCTTTCATTGACGATCATGCGTGGGACGCCGCGGATTTGATAACGCTCCACGAGCTCGGGATATTCGCTGACTTCGACCACGTCGGTGCGAATGCGCGGGCTCGCGATCGCCAGGTGCCACGCCACACGGGCGGCAGGAAGACAGTGGGGTCAGGTCGGAGTGCTGAAGACTTGGATGTGCAGATCTTCCGTCAGCGACGCGACGCGGGCCAACGACGCGGCCGACAGCGCCGGCGTCGCGGCGGCGGCCGCGAAGATCGCTTCC
>VGFF01000019.1 GCA_016868955.1 Armatimonadota bacterium | reverse complement strand
AACACGAGGACGGCGTTCATCGCGGCACCTCGGCCCAGGCCGGCGACAGCCGCGGGGCCGGCGTCGCCGCCGGCCCCGTCGCGGGCGCGGCCGCGATCGCGGAGCTGTCGAACGCGACGAGCCCCTCCTCGAGGTGAACCGTGCGATCGACGAGCTCCTCGAGACCGTCGAGGTGGTGCGTCGTCAGCAGCACCGTGCGCCCCTCGGCGCGCGCTTCCCGCAGCCAGTCGAGCACGAGCCGAATGCCCTCGCGATCGAGGTGGCTCGTCGGCTCGTCCAACAGCCACACCGCCGGTTCGCCGATGCGGGCGATCGCCAGCGCCAGCCGGCGGATCATGCCGCCGGAGAACGAGCGAACGGGCTTGCCGCCGTGCGCCTGCAAGCCGACGCGGCGCAACGCCTCACGCGCGTCGGCGCGCACGCCGCGGAGCTCTTGGTACAAAGTCACGACTTCCGCCGCCGTCAGCGCCGCCGGGAACGACGGCACCTGCGGCACGTAGCCGATGTGGGCGCGGGCGCGGACGCCGTCCGTGCGCACGTCGTGGCCGGCGACGCGGATCGCGCCGCGGTAGTCGGCGAGCCCGAGGATGCTGCGCAGCAACGTCGACTTGCCGGTGCCGTTCGCGCCGGTCAACGCCACGCGCTCGCCGCTGTCGACGACAAGATCGACGCCGCGCAGCACCTCCACGTCGCCGTACCGCACCTGGACCCGTTCGGCTGCGATCAAGAGTCGATCTCCTTTCGATGCGAGGACCGCCGGCGCGGCCTGGCCGCCGCCCAGAACAACGCGGCGCCGGCCAGGCCGCACGCGAACGCCGCGCCCGCGAACGGCCACGACAGGCCCGGGCCTCGGAAACGCTCGGGAATTGCCGCCGCGGTCAGCGGGCGCGCGTCTTCCATGAGCACCTGCGGTGGGAACAGCGGGATCAAGCGGGCCGCGAAGTCGACCGCGGTGACCGCCAAGCTCCCCCACAGGATCCGCGACGCCGGGAACCGCTGTTCCAGTCCTTCGAACCATTGTCGCGCTTTGTACGGCGTGTCGCCTACCCCATCGCCGCCGACGTCGAGCCCGGCATAGTCGCTCCAGTAGTTCCCGCGCCGACCGTGCGTCCAGACGTTGCCTTCGCGGCCGCCGCCCTCGATGCGAATCTGCTCGCCGTTGCCGTCGACGACGTTCTCGGCGATGACGTTGCGAGATACGTTGCTGAGGATGACGAACGCGGTGTCGTTGCCGGCGATCACGTTGCCGACGATCTCGCCTTTGGCGTCATCCATGTGGGGCGTGCCGTCCACGTAGACGCCCCAGTGGTTCCCGGCGATCAGGTTCCGGCGCACGATGACGTCGTCGGACTCCTTGAGCGCGAGGCCGATCCCGGTCACGTGGCGATGGCGGAGAATCCGGTTGCCCTCCATGAGAACGCGCGTGCTGTACATGACGTAGGCACCGACGGTGTTGTCTTGGAAGTGGCTGTCGATGACGCGGAGATCTTCCGCCTGCATGAAGTGGATGCCGTACCGGGAATCGCGGACGTCGACGTCGTGGACCACCGAGTGCTTGGAGAACCAGAGAAGCAGGTCGCGCAGGCGCCGCACGCGCAGCGTCGACAACGTCACGCGGTCGCTGTACCACAGGCGCACCGAGTCGCCGCGACGGCTGATCGGGAGGTCCTTGCCGCGCATCGAGACGCGGCGAACGATCGTCCCGTGCGCGTTCTTGAGGTTGAGCCCGAACAGGACGTCGTCGAGGACGAGGTCTTCGAGCACGGCGTTCGCCGCCCCGACGAAGACGCCGGAGTCCTCGTCGTGCAACTCGGCGCCGGAGGCTCGCAGCGTGAAACCGCGGACGATCACGTTGGGCGAATCGATGCGGATGATCGTGCCCTTGCCTTGCGCGTCGATCATGGCGCCGGCGCCGCCGGTCAACCGCAGCGGCTTCCGAATGACGACGCCGCCGAAGTGGGTGCCCTGCACGACGATCTCCGCGCCCGCGGGCGCGGCATCGATCTCCGCTTGCAGCGACCGCGCCGGCGCTGCCGCCGCCGGCAGCGGCCCGGTCGCCGCGAGCGCCAAGCCGATCGCCGCGAGGAGGGCCCTGGCTCGGATCACGCAGCCACCGGACGGCGGCGCGAACGCCACCAATCGTAGATGGCCAACGCGGCCGCGACGAGCGCGATCCAGAAACCGATGCCGAGCGACGCGTACGTCGAGAATTGCATGACGACACCCTTGCCGAGGATCGTCGGCGTGAACGCGGGGATGCGAATCGGCGCGGTCGGGTCCATCGTGTGGCCGAAGCGCCACAGCCAGTAGAGCAGCGAAGCGATGACACCGAGCGGCAGGCACAACACGGGCAAACGCAGCAGCAGGCGGAATCGAGGCGTGAAGATCGAGGCGATCAGCAACGCCAGCACGGCCGCGACCAGCGGCAAAGCGAGCATGCGCTCGATCGGCGCCGCATCGGTCAGCGACGCCATGCCGATGTAGTGATTCAACCCGCTGATCTCGTCGGCGTCTCCTCCGACGTGGGTCAAGTACACCGACGCGTGCAAGCCACCAGGATACTGCGGCGCGAACAGCGTCAGCTGCCAATACGGGAACGCGAGCGACGCGACCACCAACACGGCGGCGACGAGCACGAGCACCGGCAGCGGTCGGGACTTCGCTTGGGTCATTCCTTCCCCCTTGGATCGCGGCGCGGCCTCCGCGGTCGGTGTCTTCGCATGGCGGCGCAGCGTGGAAACGGCGTTCATGGTCATCCTTCCCCTCCGTGCGGGGTGGCCGGTCGCCCGGCCACCCCGACGTCCCTACGACCGACGCGCTACGGCGTCACTTCCAGGTAGCCTGCCATTTCCAAGTGCAACGCCGAGCAGAACTCCGTGCAGTAGAACGGATACACGCCAGGCGTCGTCGCCCGGAATTGCACCGTTTCGTGTTTACCCGGCTCCAGGCTCAAGTTGACGTTGTATCCGGCGATCGCGAACCCGTGAATGGCGTCCTTCGCTTTCTCGATGTTCGTCATGTGGAAGACGACGTTGTCGCCCCGCCGCACGACCACGCGGTCCGGCGTGAAGTGGCTGCGCATGACCGTCATGTAGACGTTGACCGTGTTGCCGCGGCGCTCGATCCGCGCCTTTCCGGCCGCGACCCGGTTGGGATCGGGCTTCATCGTGATCGCGTTCGTACCGACGGGATAGACGGTCCACGCCTTGTTCAGCTTCTCCATCGGGATCATCTGCGTCAGGTGCGGCTCGCCCATGCCGATCGGCGTGTTGCTCAGCAGCTTCATCTTCTCGCCGCTGATGTCGACGAGTTGGAAGTTCTGCGGCAGCAGCGGACCGACGTTCTTGTACTGGTCCACCGACCACTTGTTCATGCCGATGAGGTACTTGCCGCCCGGCTTGACCGTATCGCCGGACAGCGCCGTCAAGTGTCCGATGTTGTACTGCATCGCGAGCTTGTCGACGACCTTCCAACCGGCGTCGCCCGTGTGGTACGGAGCGCCAAGCGTCCACTTGACGACCGTGCTGTCCAGGAAGACGCTCGTGTACGCGTTGCCCTTGTCGTCGAACATGGTGTGCAGCGGACCGAGGCCGATCTTGACCTGCGCCTCGACGACCTTGTCGAATTGCAGGATCGGCACGCCGTACGGATCGCGGCCGCTGAACTGCTTGGCCCGAATCGCGGCCTGGATCTTCTTGAAGCTGTAGACCGTCGTGTTCGGGTCGAGCTTGCCGCCGACCACGATGTAGTCGCCGCGCGGCGCGACGTCATTGCCGTGCGGGCTCTTCGGCTGCGGCGCGAAGAACAGGATCTCGTTGTCCACGGCCTCCTTGATCGACAGCACGCGGACGCCGTTGACGACCCGGCCGCGGCCCTGGGCGATGAGCTGCGCCGCCTTCTTCCAGTTGATGATGTGCAGGTAGTCCATGTCGCGCTGAGACGCGCCGATCTCGATCGCCGGCTTCTTCTCCAACGTGCCGCCGATCGCGCGCTCCGTGTTGAACGAGTTCATGAACACCCAGCCGTCGCTCTCGAGCTTGCCGAAGTCGGCCAGGTCCTGCCAGTACGGCGGCAGCTCGATCTGGAACGACTGCCTCGGGTCGATGCGTCCGGCGCTGCGGTTGAAGCGCCAGAACGACGCGATGCCGCGGTAATTGTCGTTGTAGTTCTGCTGCGTCAGCGGTACGTGGCGCAGCGGGAACGGCACGGCGTACTGCGTGGACTCGAACACGTAGTCCGTGTTCGGCGTCACGACGATGCCGTGGTTGCTCCAGGCGTTCGGGTTCTTCACGATCTGCTTCGTCGCGAAGTCGCGCAGGTCGATGACGGCGACGCGCGAGTTGCCCTTGTCGTTGATGAACAACCACTGGCCGTCGTACTCGCCGTTGGTCTCGCTCAACGCCGGGTGGTGCGTGTCGCCCCACGTGATCGGGCCGCCGTTGGCGGCGTGGTTCCCGAAGACTTCCTGCGTCTCCTTGCTGAAGCCGTAACCCTGCCACGGCTCCGGCGCGAACACGCCGATGACGCGCAGGATGCGCATCGACGGGACGCCCATGACGATGACTTGACCGCCCTGACCGCCGGACGAGAAGACGACCGCTTCGTCGTACTTTCCGGGCGGGACGTACGTCTGGACGGCCGCCGTGACTTGATCGGGCGTCAGGCCCTTTGCCTGGATGATGCTTTGCAGATCCTCGCCGGCGGGACCGCCGCGCACGAGGCGACCCGGCAGGGCGACCGCGAGGAGAACGATCAGGACCGCGATGGAGGCGAGCTTCCAGCTCCGTGTGCTACCTGACATGAATGGCTCCTTTCCGAGTGAACGCAGGGGAAGATGAATTGGCGGCCGCGGCATCAGCCGCGGCCTGGGAAACGAGTGACGCCACGTTGTCGCGCGAAAGCGAGGTTCCGTGCTTCGCCAGGTCCTCGATCGTGAGACGTTCCATGAGGGTGACCAATTGAGGACGGACGTGGCGCCACATGCCATGGAGAGGACATGGCTCCGCATCGGAGCAGGCATTGCTCCAGAAGATGCACCGTTGAAAAAGGTCCACGCCTTCGATCGCTTCGCAGACCTCACGGATGGAGATGTCGTGCGGGGCGCGCGCCAGCGAGTACCCTCGCTCGCGGCCCCGATGGGAACGGAGGAGCCCGTGTACGGTGAGTTTGCGGAACGTCTTCGCGAGGAACGGCTCGAGGAGGCTCGCGGCGGCGGCCACGTCACGCAGCTGCATCACGGCGTGCGCCGGCTGCTTGGCCAGCTGAACCAGCCCCATGAGGCCGTACTCGCTTTCCTTGCTCATCTTCATCCGCATCCACCTTGGATGGACTCAGCGGAGCCATTGGACCTTTTTAGTCCAATGCTCAGCCACGAAAGAGGGCGCCAGCGTTCGGCGCCCTCCGGAGGTGGCTATTTGGCGACGATCGTCATGACCATTCCCGCTTCCTTATGACCGGGAATGTCGCAGACCGCCTGGTGCGAGCCGGCCGGCAACGTGACTTCTAGGCTGCCGGTCTGACCGGGCTTGATGGCGCCGGTCCCCTTGCCGAGCTTCGGGAACACGATGTTATGCTCCACGACGCCCACATTTACGAGCTTGAACGTATTCTTGCCGGCATTCACGTCGAGGCGGGCCGGCGCGAACTTGAATTCGCTCAGCTTCAATTCGATGCCCGCCGGACCCCCGTAGGCCGCGTTCAAGCCGTACAGAGCCGTAAAAACTACGCCCACGAGCGCGGTCGCCACGACGAGGCGCCGGGCCGCAGGCACACGAACCCTGCTCAACTTTCCACCTCCGCGTACTGACTTCCGGATCAGCGTACGAGGCGGGGGCCGCACGACGTATCCGGCGGGATGCCGATTTCGATCGGGCCGACACCCGATTCGTTTTGCACGTTGGGTCCGATACCGGGGCCGCGGCCCGGCTCCTAGACTGGGACAAAGGTCCCAGAGGCCGTAGAGAGGTGAGCTCGGAATGTTCGTGCGGGACTGTATGACAGCGGATCCGACCACGGTCGACGTCAACGCGTCCCTCGACGAAGCCTCGCAATTGATGCGCAGCTTGCACATCCGTCATTTGCCGGTCATGGAGCGTGGTCATCTGGCCGGCGTTCTTACGCAGACGGATCTCATGCGCGCATGGCCGTCCCCGGCGACGACGCTGTCGGCGTGGGAGATCCCGGCGTTGCTGAACAAGGCGCGGGTACGGGAGGTCATGACCCCCGACCCGATCACCGTGACGGCCGATACGGCCGTCGAGGACGCCGCCCGCGTCTTGCGAGATCGCAAGATCAGTTCCCTGATGGTGACCGAAAACGGCATCTTGATCGGCATCGTGACGAGCTCCGATCTCTTTGGCGCCCTCATCTACCTATTGGGAGGGGACATCACCGGCGTGCGGCTGTCCGTGGAGCTGCCGAACGGCGCCGGCGATCTGGCAGGTGTCGCCGCGGCGCTGGCGCCGCTGGACACGGGCCGCGCCGTGACGCTGACGGCCCGGTTCGACGCCATCACGCGGCGCGCCGACATCCGCGTCGCGACCTCCTCCCCGCTCCTCGTCGCCGAGCGCCTCGCCGAGGCGGGGTACAACGTCCACGATCTCCGGCTCGCGCTGCCGCGGAAGTCGTACTCGACGACGCTGTACATTTAGCGAAATCCACCGTTTGAAGATGTGGCGATCCCGATCTCCGGGGCCCTCAGGAGCGTGGATCGTCCCCCTCGGTGTCTATCCTTGCGCTTTCCTTCGTGGGAGATCCGGCAGCGACGGTATCATAGGGGAAACGCAAACGTAGCAAAGAGGAGGCGACCACGATGGACTCCGACAGGACGCTCCAAGAGAAAATCATGGGCAAGTTTCGCGAGTGGGGCGACGAGCTCGAAACTTTGGGAGCGAAGGCGGGCGCCGAGGCCGCCGAGGCGCAGAAGCAAGCGGGCCAGCGCCTGGGTGCATTGCGCGGCGATATCGAGGTCGAGGCCAAGAAGTGGCTGGCCGAGCTCGACGAGCAAGCGGAGAAAGCCCAGGGTGCCGCCAAGGATGGTCTGCTGCAGCTTCGGGCGCGCGTGGAGGCGGCCCGCGACGGTCTTGGCGCCGAGCTGGGAAAGATGAACCTGGGCGAAAAAGCGGATCAGATCTCCGATGAAGCCCGCGAAGCGCTGGGGATCGCGCGCAAGCAGATCGAGTCGGCGGGCAAGGAGATCGGCGAAGGGCTCGAGCAGGTCTTCGGCAACGTCATGAAGACGATCGGGGGCTTGTTCAAGAAGGGATGATCGATCGGCACGACGACCGACGCAGGAAAGAGGCCCGGCGAAGCTTCGCCGGGCCTCTTCTGTGGAGGCGTGTACCCCGCCAACGTTTCTCTATTCGCCCCGCTGCTGCTGGATGAACAAGCGCAGGATGTCGGTGACGCTGACGATGCCGATGACCCTCCAGCCGTCGACGACAGGGACGCGGTGGACCATCTCGTCCAGCATCATCGTCGCGAGCTCGGACACCGTGGCGTCCGGCGCGGCGGCCACGGGGCTCGGGGTCATGACGTCGCTGACCTGCTCGCCCGTGCGCCCAACCAGATCGACGAAGCTCACCATCCCGAGGAGCTGGCCGCTGCCGTCGACGACGGGCGCGCCGTGGATTCGGTAGCGCAGCAGCTGCTCCGAAACCTCCTCGACCGGCGTATCCAGGGCGAACGTCAATACGTCCTTGGTCATGATGTCGCGTGCCGTGATGATTTGCTTCACGATCTCACCCCTGAGTGGCCAGTCGCCGCAGCACGAACGGAAGAATCCCGCCGTGCCGGTAGTACTCGATTTCGGTCGGGCTATCGATGCGCACGACGACGTCGAACGACAGCGCCGTTCCGTCGCTCCGGCGCGCTTGCACCGTCAAGGTCGCGCCCGGGGTCAGCTTCGAAAGGCCGCGGATCGCGAATGATTCGTGGCCGGTCAGCCCGAGCGTCTGCGCGTTCTCTCCGGGTCGGTACTGCAACGGCAGAATCCCCATGCCCACGAGGTTGCTGCGGTGGATGCGCTCGAAGCTCTCGGCGATCGCGGCGCGGACCCCGAGGAGCGCCGGCCCCTTCGCCGCCCAGTCCCGCGAGCTGCCGGAGCCGTACTCCTTGCCGGCGAGCACGATCAGCGGCACGCCCTCGCGCGCGTACCGCATGGCGGCGTCGTAGATCGGTACGACGTCGCCGCCCGGGATGTGCTTCGTCCAGTTGCCTTCCTTGCCGTCTGCCAGGACATTGCGCAGCCGGATGTTCGCGAACGTCCCGCGCATCATGACCTCGTGGTTGCCGCGACGGGCGCCGTAGCTGTTGAAGTCGCGCGGGGCGACGCCGCGCTCCTGGAAGTACCGGCCGGCCGGGCTGTCAACCGCGATCGACCCGGCCGGGGAGATGTGGTCGGTCGTGACCGAGTCGCCGACGAACACGAGCACGCGCGCGCCGTCGATATCGCCGATCGGGTTCGGCGTGCGCTCGATCTCGTCGAAGAACGGGATCTTGCGGACGTAGGTGGAATCGGCGTCCCATCGGTACAGGTCGCCCGACGGGACCGGCAGCTCGCGCCATTGGTCGTCGCCGCGAAACACGTCGTCGTACCGCTCCGAGAACAACGCCGGCGTGACCGCCGCCGCGATCGCGTCGTCGATCTCGCGCGACGTCGGCCAGATGTCCTTGAGGAACACCGGCTGGCCGTCCTTGCCCTGGCCGATCGGTTGCGTCGTCAGGTCGATCTCGACGGTGCCGGTCAGCGCGAACGCAACGACGAGCGGCGGCGACGCGAGGTAGCTGGCGCGGACTTGCGGGTGGATCCGGCCTTCGAAGTTGCGATTCCCGCTGAGAACGGCACAGACGACGAGCTCGTTGTCCTTGATCGCCGCCGACACGGGATCAGGCAGCGGACCGCTGTTGCCGATGCACGTCGTGCAACCGTAGCCGACGACGTGGAAGCCGAGGCGCTTGAGGGAGCGCATCAAGCCAGCCCTCTCGAGGTACGCGGTCACCACGCCGGACCCCGGCGCCAGGCTCGTCTTGACGGCCGGATTCGACTTCAAACCGCGCTCGACGGCCTTCTTCGCCAGGAGGCCGGCGCCAACCATGACCCGCGGGTTCGACGTGTTCGTGCAGCTCGTGATCGCGGCGATGACGACCGATCCGTCCTTCAGCTCCGTCGATTCGCCGCCCATGCTCACCGGGACCGTCCGCGGCTTGACCATCGTCGCCGTGCCGCCGGATGTCGCCGATGCCTCGCCGCGGCTCGCCGCCACTTGCGGGTAAGCCGCGTGGAAGCTCTGTCCGATTTCGCCGAGCAGGACGCGATCCTGTGGCCGTCGCGGTCCGGCGACGCTGGGCTCCAGCGTCGACAGATCGAGGTCGACGATCTGGTTGTAGACGGCCTCTGGGGATGCGTCCGTGCGGAAGAGGCCCTGCTCTTTCGCATATGCTTCGACGAGCGCGACCTGGTCCGCCGGACGGCCCGTCGTGCGCAGATAGCGCAGCGTCTCGTCATCGATCGGGAAAACGGACGCGGTCGCGCCAAACTCCGGCGACATGTTCGAGATCGTCGCGCGATCGGCGAGGCTGAGATGCCGCAGGCCCGGCCCGAAGAACTCAACGAAGCGCTCCACGACGCCGACCTTGCGCAGCATCTGGGTCACCGTGAGAACGAGGTCGGTCGCCGTAACCCCTTCCGGCGGCGCGCCGCTGATGCGGAAGCCGACGACGTCGGGCGTCAACATGGTGATCGGTTGTCCGAGCATGACCGCTTCCGCTTCGATGCCGCCGACGCCCCATCCCAACACGCCGAGGCCGTTGATCATCGTGGTGTGGGAATCGGTTCCGACCAAGCTGTCAGGGTAGGCCAGCCGCTGCGCGCCCTCGCCGCTCGTCCAGACGACGCCGGCGAGATATTCGAGGTTCACCTGGTGGACGATGCCGGTTCCCGGCGGCACGACGCGAAAGTTGTCGAAGGCCTGCTGGGCCCAGCGGAGCAACGCGTAACGCTCGCCGTTGCGCTCATATTCGCGCTCGACGTTGATGAGGAAAGCGGCCTCGGACCCGTAGGCGTCAACCTGCACGGAGTGGTCGATGACGAGATCGACCGGCACGATCGGGTTGATGCGCTTGGGATCACCGCCGAGGCGACGGACGCCCTCCCGCATCGCCGCGAGGTCCACGACGCACGGAATCCCGGTGAAGTCCTGCAGGATGACGCGGGCGGGGAGGAAAGGAAACTCGCGACTGGCGTCCTTGCCCGGCTGCCAACCGGCGAGTGCCCGCACGTCGTCCTCCGTGAATCCGTTCGCGCCTGCGTTGCGTAGCGCGTTCTCGAGGAAGATCTTGACGACGAACGGCATCCGATCGAATCCGAGCGTCACCTGATCGGCGACCGCGGCCAGGCGGAAGTAGGCGACCTCCCCGCTCGGGGTCTTCAGGATCGATCGGGCGCGGAGGGGATCCGTTCCCTGCATCTTCTACCTCCTCTGGGTCGCGCTTTGCTCGATGCGCACGCTGTACGAGAGCGCGACACCCGGCCGCAGCGTCGCGCTGACCGGGCAATACCGATCCTGGCTCAGAGACACGGCCTTTTCGACGAGCGCAGCGTCGAGGCCATCGCCGCGCACGACGTATTCGAGGTGGATCGACGTGAAGCTGCGCGGATGCTCGTCGCGTTGCCGGCCGTCGGTCATCACCTCGACCGCCTCGAACGGCTGACGCATCTTCCGCAGGATTCTGACGACGTCCATGGTCGTGCACCCGCCGAGCGACAACAGTACGAGCTCGACCGGTCACGCTCCCGCGGTCTCACCGCGATCCTGCGGCAGCCCTTGCATGACGACGTGGGTGGCCGGAGGCTGTCGTGTCGTGCCCTCGACGACCAAGCCTTCCTTCCAACTTACTGTCGCGTTCACCGGGGTCCTCCAGGCGCGGCCGTGCGCGAGCGCGGGTACCGAGGCCATGCTATCACAGGCGACGTCTTCGATCGCCCGAGAATCGGGGCGAGAATGCCCGCGCGAGACGGAAGAGGCATCCGTGTCTGCCGCGCTTAAGTGAAACTCACCCATGCCCCGCCACGCGCTCCTTCCGCTCGCGTTCGCCGCGCTGCTGTTGCTCGCCGGTTTGTCTTGGGCGGACGGCCTCCACGCGTTGCCGCACAGCGGCGCTGGCGCGCTCGGAATCCTGCTTTGCACGATCGTCCTGTGGGCGAGCGGGGCCCTTCCGCTTTCCGTCACGTCCGTGCTCGCGATCGGCCTGCTAGCCGCGTCGGGCGTGGCCGCGCCGTTCAACAAGGCGGCCGCCGGGTACGAGACGGACGTCGTCTTCTTTCTCATCTCCGCGAACTTGATGACGCAGGGCGTCGTCAACTCGGGCTTGATCGATCGTCTCGCCGCCGCGCTGGCGGACGCGCGCGAGGCGGACGTCGAGTTGTCGCTGACCCTCGTCGAATCGCTGCACGCGCGCTGGGTCCGACTGTTGGAGTCGATCGAGGCCGCCGCGTTCGCGCGCGTGTACCACCATCCCGAGCGGGGCGAAACGCGGACGTTGGGTCTGTCGCTGGCCGAATAGGTGTGGCACGGACGGCATCACACGGCCGCGATCCTGTGGGTGCGCGCTCGGCACGGGTGGGGGCCGCCGCTCATCAGCGCCTGAGAGCGTCTCCCGCGTTGACCCTCGAGAACGGCGCCGCCTATACTGAAACCGTGGTTGTTTACTGAACCGATCAACAATTGTCGCCTGGCCATTGCGCTAGAATGGGCGCGTTGGCGCGGCGATCGGCACAGCAATCAAGCGGGAGGCCAGGTCACATGATCAACGAGCAGGTCATCGAGCAGGAAAGCCTGCGCGCGCGGGTCGACGCGGTGCTCGACCAGATCCGCCCGGCGGTGCAGGGGGACGGCGGCGACATCGAGCTCGTCGACGTACAGGAAGGCATCGTGTCGGTGCGACTCGCCGGCGCCTGCGTCGGCTGCATGCACTCGATGATGACGCTGCAGGCCGGCATCGAGCGGATGCTGAAGGATTCCATTCCCGAAGTGAAAGGCGTCGAAGCGGTCCCCTTCTGATCGCCGCTTCCGTTCCGTTCCAGCGTGTCGAAGAGCGCCGGGCAATCCGGCGCTTTTCGTTGCCCGTGAGGCGCCGTGGTCGGGCTCGTCCGGACCTCGTCGACCAGGCATCGAGGTGAACGCATGTTTCGTCGCGGCATCAGCGAGCAAGACGTCCTCAAGACCCTCAGTCAAATCGAAGATCCCGATCTGCGGAAGGACATCGTCGAGCTCGGCTTCGTCCGCAACATCGAGATCCAGGGCGGCCGTATCAACCTCGATATCAACCTGACGACGCCGGCGTGCCCGGTCAAGGATCAGATGCACGCGGAAGCGAAGCGTCTATTGCTCGCGATGCCTGGCGTCACCGAGGCGCGCGTGACGATGACCGCGGAAGTGCGCGCCCACCCCGGACTCGACAAGACGGCGCTCGCCGGCGTTCGCAACATCATCGCCGTCGGCAGCGGCAAGGGCGGTGTCGGAAAGTCCACCGTCGCGACGAACCTCGCCGCCGGGCTGGCGCTCGCCGGCGCCCGCGTCGGGTTGCTCGACGCCGACATCTACGGGCCGAGCGTTCCGATCATGATGGGCACGAGTGCGCCGCTGACCGTGCAGGGCGAGCGCATCATCCCGCACGAGCGCGACGGCGTGAAGTTCATGTCGATGGGCTTCTTCGCCAAGGGCGATCAACCGCTCATCTGGCGCGGTCCGATGGCGCACAAGGCCGTGCAGCAGGGCCTGTTCAACACAGAGTGGGGCGAGCTGGACTACCTCATCGTCGACATGCCGCCGGGGACGGGCGACGTCCACATCACGCTGCTGCAGAGCGTGCCGGTGACGGGCGGCGTGATCGTCGCGACGCCGCAGGACGTCGGCCTGACGATCTCGATGAAGACGCTGCGCATGTTCGAGCAGATGCGCACGCACATCCTCGGCGTCGTCGAGAACATGAGCTACTACGTCTGCCCGCACTGCGGCGAACGCGATCACATCTTCGGGCACGGGCAAGCGCGCGAGCGCAGTGAGGCGCTGAACATCCCGTTCCTCGGCGAGATCCCGCTCGTCAAGGAGATCCGCGAGGCGGCGGACGCGGGGCGCCCGATCATCGTCGCCCAGCCCGAGGTGCCGGCCGCGCGCGCGTATCGTGAAATCGTCGAACGGCTAGCCGCCCAGGTGAGCATCCGCAACTTCAACGCGCGCCCGCCCCTCGAGATCACCGAAGTCTCCGGGTAGTCGATGAGCGCCGAGTATCAACCCGTTCAGATCCAGAAGGTTGCCGACCGCGAGCTGCGGATCATGTGGGCGGACGGGCACAACAGCGCCTACATGGCGCCGCAACTACGGCGGTTGTGCCCGTGCGCGTTGTGCGTCGAAGAGATGACGGGCCGGCGGCTCCTCGATCCCGCGGACGTCTCGGACGACATCCGTCTGCTATCCGCCGAGATCGTCGGCAGCTACGCGCTGCGCTTCTCGTTCTCGGACGGGCACGGGTCCGGGATCTACACGTTCGAGCGGCTGCGCAAGCACCGCTAGGCCGTTGAAACCGGCGCGCCACCGGCGCCGGCTGGGAACACGCGGCGGTACACTACCCACCACAACGCGCCGAAACCGGCGAACGCCGCGATCGCGCGCAGCACCCAGCCGAGGCCTGGAATGAGGAACAGGATCGCGAGCACCAATACGCCGACGGCCATTTCGCCGTACGGCGTGTTCGTCGCCGGCGCGACGCGCCGCACGATCTGCCCGCCCAACCACGCGGCGACGAAAACCTGGCCGAGATAGAGCGTGAAGAGCAACACGAAGATCCCGGTGATCGACAACGGAATGCCGACGATCGTCACGAACAGCAGCAACGCCGCCACGGGTGCGACCATCACCAGGACCAGACCGATCAGGAAGCTGGCGCCGAATCGGCGCGACACGCGCTGAACGACCTCTTCCGTGCCGCGATGCGCGACGGCGATCGCAAGCAGACCGAGGACGAGCAGCCAGACCGTCTCGAAGAAGTGAAACCCGCCGAACGGCCGCATGTTGGGACCACCGACCCGGGAGGGGGCCTCGGCGCGCGACGTGCGCTCGACGCCGCCGGTGATCTGCGCGCCTTCACGCACGTCGGCGACGGCATCGGAACGGTACGACAACCGGCCGGCGAGCTGGCACGAGCTGGGTCGACGCGTGCTCGATCGCCAAGAGCAGGTGGCCCGCAATCAGGTCGACGCGCTCCGGGAACGTCATCCGTGGGTGGCTACGATCGTGCGCCGGGGATCGCCGCGCCAGGTCATCCTCGACGTCGCCGACGAGATTGCGGCGGACCTCATCGTCATGGGAACGCACGGGCGGTCCGGGTTCAAACGCTGGGTCTTGGGCAGCGTCGCCGAGCACGTCGTGCGACACAGCCAGATACCGGTGATGGTCGTCCGGCAGACGGCGGACGACGCCGCCCCTACCGGCTGATCAGCGCCGTTACCGTTCCGATCGCAAAATCCCGGCGACGAAGGATCCCCATCACGTCCGGAAGCACGCGGACCGTATCCTCCACGCCCTGATGCAGCAACAAGATGCCGCCGTTGGAGATGGCCGCCAGAAGACGCGCCTCCAATCGGGCCGGTCCGATGAGCGCGTAGTCGGCGGGGTCATCCGTCCAGAACACGGTCGTTAGACCCACGCGCGCGGCGACCCGAAGCACGGTATTGTCGTAGTCGCCGTCCGGCGGTCGAAAGTACACGGGACGCTTCCCCGTCACCTCCTCGATCGCCGCCTGCGCGCGGACGAGCTCGTCTTCGACCGCGCGCTCCGAGACCCGCGTCAAATTCACGTGATGGTGCGTGTGATTCGCGACTTCATGTCCCGCGTCGGTGATGGCGCGCGCGAAGTATGGAAACTGCCGTGCGCGCTGGCCGATGAGGAAGAACGTGGCCCGGATCCCGAGCTGGCGCAACGTGTCCAACAGAAGCGTCGTATAGATCGGCAACGGCCCATCGTCGAACGTCAGCGCCAGGTGGCGAACATTCGGGTCGCCGCGATAGATTTTTCCCGCGACAACGCCGCCGCCGGTCAGACCCGTGGTGCGATGGCTTCGTTCGGCCGCGTGCTCACCGGCGTCGCCGGAGAACCGCGGCCGCGACTCCAGGCCCGTGTGCGCCTGCGGCGCCGGCCGGGCGATCGTCTGCAGGCCCGGCGTACGGCCGGCGGCGGCCTCGAGCAAAGGATGGATCCACAGGCGGTCGAGTTCGGGCAACCGCGCCGCATCCTCACCCCGCCGCAGAAGCCGCTGGTACGCGCCGCGCGAGAACGCGGCGGAGAACGTGACGTCGCGGCGCGTTGCGTCGAAAGGCCCGTCGCCTTGATGGAACGCCATGACGTGCAATTCGTCCAGGTTTGGCACGACTTCGAAGGCCGCCCGCGCCCGCGACCAAACCGCCGACAACAGGGCCGGCGAAGGGTTCGCCGCGTCACCGCGATAGGTCATCACCAGCGCGGCGATCGTCAAACGGCCGTTCGTATCAGCCGCGATCCGCGCGACGCGGCCGCTCAAGCCCCGCGCCCGCAGCGCGCCAAGGATCGGCCCCTCGACGGCGGGCAACGTGGATGCGAGTCGAGGAAAGCTTGGCGACGCGGTGACTGCAGGAGGGACTGGGGCGATGGACGTGCGCACGGCTGCCGGGCCGGCGAGGGGGCGAGCCATGTCAGGCGCCAAGAGCATGGCGCACACGAGAAGCGGAACGAACCGACGTTAAGCCATGGAGTATCTCCGCCAACGTTCGTATTTTCTCACGCGAAACTCACAGCCCGCGGCGCAGCGCCCTTGCCGCGGCTGCTACGCTTCCATCTGAACCGAATCGAACGCGGCGATGAAGGCTCGCGGCGGCCGATTTACGCGGATGGCCGCCGGGCCGCTCACGGTCACCCTTGAGGAGGCGCGATGCGCAACCGGCTCCCTTCGTTCAAAAACGCGCGCACGTTCTTGAAGCAGGTGTGGACGCTAGCGCGTCCCTATTGGTGGTCGGAGGAGCGGTGGATCGCGCGCGGCCTGCTCGGCGCCGTCGTCGGCTTGAACCTCGGCCTCGTCTACATCAACGTTCTGTTCAATCGCTGGAACAACGACTTCTACAACGCGTTGCAGGATCAGAAGGCGGCCGACTTCTGGCGATTGATCCAATATTTCTCGGTCCTGGCGGCAGCGTACATCACGATCGCCGTGTTCCGCATCTATCTGCAGCAGATGCTCGAGATCCGCTGGCGGCGCTGGCTGTCGAAGATCTACTACGGCGACTGGCTCGCGAATCGCGTGTACTACCGCATGGAGCTGAAGGACTACGGCACCGACAACCCGGAACAACGGATCCAGGACGACGTGCGCGACTTCACGTCGACGACGCTGTCGTTGACGGTCGGCCTCCTGCGGGAAGTCGTCACGCTGTTCTCGTTCCTGACGATCCTCTGGACGTTGTCGGGTCCGCTGACGTTCCCGGTCACGGGGCGGACGGTCACGATTCCCGGCTACATGGTCTGGGTCGCGTTCCTGTACGCGCTCATCGGCTCCTGGGTCGTGCACAAGATCGGCCATCCGCTGATCCGCGTCAACTTCGACCAGCAACGCTACGAAGCCGACTTTCGCTACCGCATGGTCCGCATTCGCGAGAACGCCGAGAGCGTGGCGCTGTACGGCGGCGAGCGCGACGAGAGCCGCGGGCTTGACGGCTCGTTCGGAAACGTCTGGCGCAACTGGTGGAAGTACATGAAGTTCTACAAGCGACTGATCGGCTATCAGTCGGGCTATGGGCAGATCGCGATCATCTTCCCGTTCCTGGTCGCCGCGCCCCGCTACTTCTCGGGCGCGATGCGGCTCGGGGGGCTGTTCCAGATCAGCTCGGCGTTCGGCCAAGTGCAGGGCGCCCTGTCCTGGTTCATCGACGTATACGGGCAATTCGCGGGATGGAACGCGAGCGTCGACCGGTTGCTCACCTTTGGACAAGCGATCGAGCGCGTCAAAGAGGAGATCGCCGGCGGCGACGGCATCGCCGTCGAGCGAAATGGACGCCCGGCGCTCAAGCTGTCGCGCGTCACCCTAGCGCTGCCGACGGGACGCACGCTCATCGACGACCTCACGGGCGAGATCGCCGCCGGCGACCGCGTGCTGCTCAGCGGCCCGTCCGGGGCCGGCAAGACGACGTTGTTCCGCACGCTCGCCGGCATCTGGCCGTTCGGAAAGGGGACCGTGCGGATCCCGGCCGACGCCCGTATCTTGTTCCTTCCCCAGAAACCGTACTTGCCGATCGGCGTCCTTCGCGACGTCGTTTGCTATCCCGACGCCGCCACCGCGCATACGGCCGCCGAGGTCGAGGAAGCGTTGTCGGCCTGCCGCCTCGGACACTTGGCGCCACGGCTCGACGAATCGACGAACTGGTCTCTGGCGCTGTCGCCGGGGGAGCAGCAACGCTTGGCGTTCGCTCGCGTCCTGCTCTACAAGCCGACGTGGCTGTTCCTCGACGAAGCGACGTCCGCCGTCGACGAGGACACGGAGCGCCACCTCTACGCGCTGTTGCGCCAGCGGTTGCCGGGCCTGACGATGATCAGCATCGCCCATCGGCCGGGCGTCGCCGCCTACCACGAAAAGCGGCTGCGCATCGACCCGGAGACGCGGCAGGCCGCCTGGGAACCGATCACGATGCCGGCCGCGGCGGGAAGTTAGCCGGCGGTCAAGGCGGTCCGCAGAACACGGCGCTTGACGATCTCCACGGTCGCGAGATAGAGGACCACCGCGGCGGCGAGAAACGCGAAGAACGCCGCCGGCACGCGCACGAACCCGAGCGGCGCGGCGATCGGGGTAAACGGGAGGACCACGCCCAGCGCGGCGACCGCCAGAACCGTCACCGTAAGCGGACGGCTCGGCCGGCTGCGCAACGGATTTCCCGCCGTGCGAATCACGAATAGCACGAGCGTCTGCGTCGCCAGCGATTCGATGAACCACCCGGTATGGAACGCCGGCTCGGAAGCGCGAAACAGCGCCAATAGGACGCCAAACGTGAGAAAGTCGAACAGCGAGCTGACGGGGCCCACGGTGACCATGAAGTTCCGGATCCCTCGAATGTCCCAGCGGTGCGGCTTGCGGACGAATTCCGGATCGACGTTGTCCGTCGGAATCGTCACTTGCGCCAGATCGTAGAGGAAGTTGTTGAGCAGGATCTGCGGGGGCAGCATCGGCAGAAACGGAATAAACAACGACGCCGCCGCCATGCTGAACATGTTGCCGAAGTTCGAGCTCGTCCCCATCAACAGGTACTTCATGACGTTGCCGAACGCCCGCCTGCCTTCGAGGATGCCCTCGTGAAGAACCGATAGGCCGGGGCGCGTCAAGATGATGTCGGCGGCCTCGCGGGCGACGTCGCGAACGCCGCGACCGTCGCGCCGATGATGCCCGGCGAGATACGCGCCCAGCGCGCGACGCCGACGGCGCCGCGAACGAACAGCTCGCCGCCGAGGGCGGCGCAGAGGATGCTGAGCAGAAGGTAGGTAGTGTCGGTCATGAGGTGACCCAACGGCTGGCGGGCGCGCTGAGGAACTCCGTCAACGGAATCCCCTGATCGCCGATCAGCAGCGCGCGCGATTTCGGGAATGCCGCCAGGAACGCTTGCGTCCCCGCCAGCGTATCGCGCTCGCGACCGCTCTTGACCTCGATCGCGACGACTTGACGTCCCGCGCGCGCGACGAAGTCCACCTCCCGATTGCGGTCCCTCCAGTAGAAGAACTGCAGCGTCCCCGCGGCCTGCGCGTTGGCAAGATGCGCCCCGACCGCGGATTCGACGAGGCGGCCCCAATAGGCTGTGTCGCCCCTCGCCTCGGCGAACGAGCGTAGCTCTTGCGCGGTCATGAGCGCCGTGTTGAACACTTGTAGCTTCGGACTGGATGCGCGCCGGCGCACCTCGGCACCGGCGTACTTATCCAAGCCGGTGATCATGCCGGCGCCGGCAAGCAGATCGAGGTAGTGGGCCAGCGTGACGGTATTTCCCGCGTCCTGGAGTTGGCCCAACATCTTCGTGAAGGAGAGGATCTGTCCCGAGTACGCGGTTCCAAGCTCGAAGAGGCGCCGCAACAACGCCGGTTTGTCGACCCGCGCCATGAGCAAGACATCGCGGGCCATCGTGGTCTCAATGAGGGAATCGCGCACGTAACGGGTCGACCGTTCGGGCGCGACCACGAGGGGCGCCGCGCCCGGATACGCGCCAAAGTACAGGTACTGGTCCAACGTCCATCCGAAGGCAGCCCGCATCTCATCGAAGGACCAATGGGGAACGTGTAGGGTTTCGAAGCGGCCGGCGAGGCTCTCCGACAATCCTTGCTGCATGAGCATCGGCGCGGACCCGAGCAACATCAGCTTGATCGGACGCCGCGCGCGTGTGTCTTCGTCCCACAAGCGCTTGACGGCCTCGGCCCAACTCGGCGCTTTCTGGACCTCGTCGAGGATGAGCAGCACCGCGCCGCGCGGACACGACGGCGTCACGGGCGACTTGCCACTGCTGGTCGATCCAGGCTCCGCCGCGCAGCGTGGGCTCATCGGCGCTGGAGTAGTGGAACGGCAGAAAGCCGCGTTCCGCCGTTTGTAGGACCAGCGTCGTCTTGCCCACCTGGCGCGGGTCGGAGAAGATTTGGATGAAGCGGCGAGGCTCTCGTAGCCGCCGGGACAGTTCGATGACTTGACGGAGAATGTACTACGATTTACTCAGTACCATGAGTAGATTTACTCAGCATGATGAGTAAATTGCAAGGCGATTCCGCCGGTCGTCCTGGTTACTACGAAAAGCGCACCCGGTAGATTTCTCCCTGCGGCGGGTAGAGCAACACGGCCCCGTCCTTGCCGACCGCTGCCATCTCTTCCACGCCCATCGCAAAACCTTCCGGATTGTCGAGCCCGGCGCGATTCATCGTGGGATCGAGCGTGACGACCATGTTCTCTTCGATCGCGGCATCCGCGGGTCGTTGGCGGTCCGTGCGATCTCCGATCCACGGACCGGGATCCTGCTCGCGTCGTCCAATTTGGTGACCCATGGCGTGTCCATCGCGGCGGAACCCCAACGATTCCACGTGCGCGCACGCCTCTTCGTGCACTTCCCAGCCCCGCCGGCCCGGGCGTGTCGCCGCCAGCGCGAAGTCGAGCGTCGCACGACACGCGTCCCACTGCCGTTGCAGGATGTCGGGCACGTCGTGCTCATCCTCCGCGAGCACGTACCAACAACGCTTGATGTCGGAAACGTAATGCCGGTACGTTGCGCCGAGATCACCACAGATGACCTCGCCCGGCAGGATCGGCCGCATGCGGTCGCTTCGATTGTTTTCGCCGCGGGGATTCACGGCGAGGTCGGCCCGCATATCGGAGGCGCCGTAGTGCAGCGCGCGATCCCGGATGAACGCCGCCATTTGCCGCTGCGTGACGCCGGACTTCAGGAACGCCGTCGCGTCCTGAGCCGCCAGGTGCGTGATCTCGACCGCCTCGCGCAGGCGCTCGACCTCTTCGGGAGACTTGATTGCCCGGAGATGGACGACGAGTGGTTCGGCGGAAACCATGCGGTCCTGGAATCCAATGGTCGCCAGCAGGTCTTGCAGGCGCAGGAACGAACCGTGCAAGATCCCGTCGGCGCAAAGCTCATGGCGCGAGTAATTCACCGCGATCTTGGCAGGCCCGTGAACGTGCAGCGCCTTCGCGATCGCGGCGTCGATGTCGTCGCCCGCGGGCACCAGCTTGTCGAAATACCGGCCAACCTTCGATCGCGCGTCGCCGGAATCCAGAAAGGCGATGCGCTCGCCGCCCCGCAGGAACAGGAAGGCCGCTGTCTGCGCCGCGGCCTCCGCCCCCGTGACGAGCGCCGACGTCACGGCGTCGCCGCCGTCGCGGACGTACAGGAGCCAGGCATCGTAGTCCGCCGTAGCCAGGTAGCGAATCGCCTGTTCCTGCTTCTCCCGTACGAGGGTGTCGTCCGCCGCGGGGTTCATCGCCACGTGCCTTCCCTCCGATTGCATGCTTGGGTCTCGCCGGCGTCGGTCTGGCGCGCCGCCCTCATCCGTCCGAGAGGTTTCGCGCCAGCGCCGTCACCATATCGAGCAGCCACTGCGCGCCCTGCGTGACGTGCTTCCAATCCGTCCACTCGTGCGGATGGTGGCTGATGCCTCCCTTGCTTGGAACGAACAAGAGCGCGGTCGGCATGCGCGGGGCGAAGATCTTCGCGTCGTGGCCCGCCCAACTGGGCATGCGCACCACGCGCGCGCCGCGCCGCGCCGCGTGCGCCAATGCCATCGACTGCATCGACACGTCGATCGGCACCACCGGGGAATGCGTCCACTCGGAGACCTCGACGTGCAGCTCGTATTCCATCCCGATGCCGCGCGCCTGGATCTCTGCCGCACCGCGGAGTTGTTCGAGGAGCTCCTCGCGACCGCTGCGCAGCTCGATGCGCAGCCGGGCGAGTCCGGGTACGACGTTCGTCGCCCCGGGCTCAACGTCGAGCTTGCCCACGGTCGCCACCGCGTCGCCACCGGTGTACAGCGCCAGCCGGCGCATCGCGAGCACGAACGCGCTCGCGCCCCACAGCGCATCCTTGCGCAGCGTCATCGGCGTCGTTCCAGCATGGTTCGCGTGGCCGCGATACGTGATCGTCGCGCGACTCATGCCTGCGATCGCCGTGGCCACGGCGCCGTCGAGGCCCTCGGCCTCGAGCTTTGGTCCCTGCTCGACGTGAAGCTCGAAGTACGCGGCGAGCGGCGGCGCCTGTTCGCGCGGCCATACGGACTCCCAGGCGGCGACCCGGTCTCGAAGCGCGCGGCCCTCCGCATCCTTGATCGTTTTCATATGTTCGTCCGAGAGATCGCCGACGAAGAACCGCGACGTCAGGCAGCCGACCCCGAACTGATTGCCTTCTTCATCAGCGAAGGCGATGGACACGAACGGCCGGGTCCACGATGCGCCGGCGTCGCGCATCGCCTGCGCGCACTCGACGGCGGCGAGCACGCCGAGCGCGCCGTCGAACATCCCGCCCATCGGCACGCTGTCGAGGTGCGACCCCGCCGCGATCGCCGGATAGGCGCCGTTCGAAGAGGCCGGCACGCCGCGGCCGATGAGGTTGCCGGCGCCGTCGATCGTCGGCGTCAGGCCGGCTTCTCGCATCCAGCCGCCGACCAGCCGCACTGCCTCCGTGTGCGCGGGCGTGAACGAAAACCGGCTGACGCCGCCGCGCGGGTCGGCGCCGATCCTGGCGAGCGCCTCGAGGCGCGACCGCAGGCGGTCGCCGTTGACGCTTACTGCGGCCGAATCCACTCGCCCCACCCCGCGGCGCCGACGACCTTGCTGTCGCGGGCGACGACCTTGCCGCGGATCATCGTCAATGTCGGCATGCCGTGGAACGTCCGCCCATCGTAGACGAGCGCCGTGTCACGCGCCTTCGTGTACAGCTTCGTGTGGTCATGCACCCACTTCGCATTCATGTCGACGAGCACGACGTCGGCGTCGGCGCCGACCGCGAGGTGGCCCTTGCGCGGCGCCAGCCCGAACAGGCGCGCCGTGTTCTCACACACGACCTTGACCATTTGCGGCAGCGTGATGCGACCTTGGTTGACGGCCGTGAGCATCGACGGCAGGAACTGCTCCAGGCCCGGGAATCCTGGCGCCGCCCGCGAGATGTCGTTCTTGAACGGCTCCTTCTCGGACACGAGGAACGGCGAGTGATCGGTGCCGATGACCTCAATGACGCCCTCGCGCACGGCCTCCCACAACGCGTCCTGCGTCTCCTGCGGCCGCAGCGGCGGATTGCACTTCGCGTACGGGCCGAACTTGAACAGATCTTCCTCGGCGAACATGAGATAAGCCGGGCAGGTCTCCGCCGTAACGGCCAAGCCGTTCTCCTTGGCGCGGCGCACGAGGTCGATCGCGTTGCGCGAGCTCATGTGCGCGACTTGGAAGCGCGCGCCCGTCGCTTGCGCGATGGCGATGCATTGCGCCACGGACGGCGACTCCGAGACCTCAGGCCGCGACGCGGCGTGGGCGCGGCCGTCTTGGACCGGAATCGCCTTCGCGCGCGCCATCGTCACGTTGAGGATCTGCTGATCCTCGCAGTGGACGACGTGCAGCAGGCCGGTCTTCGCCG
>VGFF01000018.1 GCA_016868955.1 Armatimonadota bacterium | reverse complement strand
TCGGTCCGATGAACGTGACTCGTGTGTCGCGGCACACTTCCGCGAAGTGCGCGTTCTCGGCGAGAAACCCATACCCGGGGTGGATGGCGTCGACGCCGAGGATCTCCGCCGTGCTCATGATGTTGGGGATGTTGAGGTAACTGTCCACGGATGGCGCCGGGCCGATGCAGAACGCCTCGTCGGCGAGACGAACGTGCATGCCGTTTCGGTCGGCCTCGGAGTAGACGGCGGCCGTGCGGATGCCCATCTCGCGGCAGGCGCGGAGGATACGAACCGCGATCTCCCCGCGGTTGGCGACGAGGATCTTCTTAAACATGGGATCGGTCCGAGATCACGATCCGATCGTCGGATCGAGGAGCAGCAAAGGCTGCCCGTATTCGACCGGCATGCCGTTCTCCGCGAGGATCCGAACGACCCGCCCGGACGCTTCGGCGTGGATTTCGTTGAACATCTTCATGGCCTCGATGATGCACACCGTCTGCCCTTCGTCGATCCAGTCGCCCTCCTTGGCGAACGGCGGGGCGTCCGGCGACGGCGTGCGGTAGAAAGTGCCGACGAGCGGCGCCACGATGGGAATCCACGGCGCGGCGTTCTCGTCGACGGCCGCCGGCGGCGCCGCGCTTCCGGCGAGGGGCGCGATCGGCGGCACTGCGGCATTGTGCGCGGCTGGCGCGGCGACGATCGGGCCATCCGCCGTGAGGTTCGCCGCGACGATCCCATGCGACGTCTTCCGAACGGCGACCCTCAACTCGCGGGCTTCGATTTCCAGCTCGGTGATGCTCGCCTCGCTGACGATGCGCACGATCTCACGAATCTCGTCTAGGTTCAAGGTGCCGCGTGGCGTTGGTTCGTCCATGGTGTCGTCTCCTCGTCGGGCGCCGGCGTCAGCCCGCGAACGGGCCGATCCGGCGGAACTTAGCGTACCGCTCCGACAGCAGCGCCGGAACCTCCTCTTCGCGCACCGCGTCGAGCGCGCGCCGCAGCGCGTCTCGTAGCGCCGCGATCGCGGTCGGTGCGTCGAGATGGGCGCCGCCGGTGGGTTCCGGGACGATCTCGTCCACGATCCCCGCCGCCAGCAGATCCGGGGCCGTCAGGCGCAGTGCCGCCGCCGCTTCTTCCTTGCGCGCCGCGTCCCGCCACAAGATGGCAGCGCATCCCTCCGGCGGGATCACCGAATAGATCGCGTATTGCATCATGAGGAGCCGGTCCCCGACGGCGATCGCGAGCGCACCGCCGCTGCCGCCCTCTCCCGTGATCGCGACGACGATCGGCGCGCGCAGCTGGCTCATCACGAGGATCGACCGCGCGATCGCCTCGGCTTGCCCGCGTTGCTCCGCTTCGATGCCGGGATAGGCGGCTGGCGTGTCGACGAGCGCGACGACGGGAACGCCGATCTTCTCGGCGAGGCGAGCGACGCGGATCGCCTTGCGGTAGCCGTCGGGGTTGGGCATTCCCCAACGGCGCTCGAGGTTCTCGCGCGTATCCTTTCCCTTATTGTGGCCGATGACCGCGACTGCACGGCCGTCGAACCGGGCGAGCCCGCAGAAGATCGCGCGATCGTCTGCGAACAGTCGGTCGCCCCGCAGCTCGACAACGTCGCTGAACAGCGCCGACAGATAGTCGGGGAGCTTGGGTCGCTCGGCGTGCCGCGCGACCTGCACAATCTGCCAAGGCGTTGGATCGCGCCACAATGCGGCGCGCAACGCGTCGACCCGAGCCCGCAGCCGGGCGATCTGGTCTTTCAGGTCCAACTCCTGCCCGCCGGAGATCTTCGACAGCTGCGCGAGCTCGTCTTCCGTTTGACGCAGGCGACGCTCGATCTCGTCGCGCGGCGCGTCAGCGGCCAGCGACGGCTCGATCATCGTTACGCTCCCGCGCGTCCTGCGCCGGCTGGTGCGGTAGCATCAATCGCAACAGGCGGGCGAGCGCCTCCTTCAAGTCGGTCCGCGGCACGATCATGTCGATCATGCCGTGCTTCTGCAAGAACTCCGCCGTCTGGAAGTTGTCCGGCAGCTTCTGGTTGATCGTCTGCTCGATGACGCGGCGGCCGGCGAAACCGATGAGGGCGCCCGGCTCCGCGATGTGGACGTCCCCCAGCATCGCAAACGAGGCGGTCGTGCCGCCGGTCGTCGGATCGCAGAGGACGGAGATGAACGGCAGCCGCGCGTCGTGCAGCCGCCCGACGGCAGCACTCGTCTTCGCGAGCTGCATCAGCGAGATCGCGCCTTCCTGCATGCGGGCGCCGCCGCTGGCGCTGAATGTGATCACGGGCAGGCCGCGTTCGCGCGCGCGCTCGAACATCCGCGTGATGCGCTCGCCGACGACGGCCCCCATGCTGCCGCCCATGAACGTGAAGTCCATGGCGCCGACGGCGGCGCGCACGTCCAGGATCGGCCCCTCGCCGGTGATGACGGCGTCGTCGCTTCCGGTCTGCGCGCGCGCTTCCCGGGCCTTCTCGGCGTACTTTGGAAACGACAGCGGATCGAGGGACGTCATGCCGCCGTCCCATTCTTCGAAGGTTCCCTCGTCGACGACGAGGGACAGACGCTCGGCCGCGCTCAGCCGGTGATGCCAACCGCACTTCGGGCACACCTTGGCGTTGCGCTCGAGCTCCTTGACGTAGATGATCTGCGCGCAACGGGGACATTTCTCCCACAGCCCCGACGGCATCTCTCGTCGTTCGACGGTCGCGTCGAATTTTGGCCGTTTTAGCCAGTTCAGCATCTTGAACCCACCAGGTTCGGTTCTCGTCAAACCTTATCCTGCCGGCGTTTCGCCCGTATAGAATGGGTGCGGCGGCGAGCGCCGCTCACGAGGAGGCGATTCATGAATCCCCCCATCCGCGCGGCGCTGATCGCGCTCGTATTGTTCCTCGCGCACCCGGCCGCACCATCGGCGCAAACCGCCGGCGCACCGACCGGCGACACGATCGAAGTCTATCGCCTCCGGATCGTCAATCGTGCCGGCGGCACGATTGACGCGAGCGACGACCATGGTGCGACCTGGCGCACGCTCGGGCGCGTGACGCGTCCGGCTGAGGGTACCACGATCGGCTTCAACGCCAGCCGATGGGGACAACCGGGCACGGTCGTCGCGGCCGGCGCCAACGCGATGCACGTCAAAGTCGACGACCGCGGGGGCCGCGGCGTCATCTTCAGCGTCCTACCCGAAGGCGCGCCGGCGGGCGTCAACGTTCTGGCCACCGACCTGCGCGGCGGCGCCGGCATCTTCGGCGGGCGCTACGGCGCGTTCGTCGGCAGCGCCGTCGAAATCGAGCGGGATGGAGGCCGTGCGTCGATCGCCGGGATGACGCCGCGGCGCGACGACGTGTTGCACATCTTCGTCCGCCGCCCGGCCGTATATCCCACGGAGATCGAGTTCGAGAATCGGTTCGGCGGCCTCGTCCGCTGGCGTTTTCTCGACGGGCTCGAGCAACCGATCGCCGTCGTCTTGCGCCCGGTCGCCGGCGTCGGCCGCTTCGAGGGCACGCAATACGTCGGCATCGGTCGCATCCGGGCGAACCACCCCGGCGTCATCGACATCTCGACGTCGCCGATCAACGCGATCGGGGGCTTTCAGATCATCCCTCGCGATCACGCGCACAGCCCCGAGCTGTCGAACGCGATCTTGCTGACACAGTGGATGGTCGTCGGCCCGCTGAATCCGTTGGACCCGTCCCCGCAAGGGACCGCGCCGCTCTTTTCGTCGTTCCTGTTGCCCCGCTACGATCCCGCCGATCTCGACGATGCGGAGTGGATGGCGCGACTGGCGGAACGATTCCTCGTCATCGCGTGCGTGCGGGGCGGCGCCTGGGGGCCGATGCCCATGGCGTCGGGGCGCAACGATCGCGCCCTGCTCGATCTCACGCACTTCAAGATCCTGCTGCCGGTGTGGCGGCGGTGAGACGGCCAGCGACAAGTGGCTAGAAGCGAGCGGTTCCCGGCGACGGCCCGACTCCAACTCGCGGTACGACGCGGCCAGCGACTCGAGCAGCGTCTCGGCGTCGGTATCGGGCAGCTCGCTGCGATGGTGCAAAGAGGCGACGATCTGCGCAGCGCGCGCGACGCGGGGGGGGCGGGCAGCAATTCGTCGCGGCGCAGCAGGAACCGACGGATCAGGTCATATTCGTCGGGGCGCAGGCGACGGACGAGCAACGGATCGATCGCCAACCGTGCCTCGAGCCGCGGCAGGGCCTGCAGACGCTGCGACGCCCCTTCGTGCACGACGACGGTGCCGGCGGCGAGGTCGCCCAGTCGGCGCTGGGACTTGTTCAAGAACATCACGAGGACGCCGATCGCGTAGTAGACGGGCAGCGCGTCCAGTACCCGCACGAGGTTGCGAGTCGCTGCCTGCCCGAAGCCGATCGGGCGACCATCGATGCGAACGACGCGAATGCCGACGACGCGCTTTCCCGGCGTCTGGCCGTTCCAGATCGCTTCGAAGAAGATGTAGTAGCCGAAAAAAGCAAGCTCGGAGCGTTAACAAACACACCGAGGACCAAGAGACGTTTGGACAGCGCATCAAGCGGCTGCGGGTAGCTCAGGGCAAGCGAGCGGAAGAAATCGCGCTCCGATGCAAGTGCTCGTACGCGGCCATTTTGGCGTGGGAGAGAGACAGCCGCAAGCCTGGCTCGGAGTACATCGTCCCGCTCTCTGACGCCCTGGGCGTGACGGCGGACTATCTACTTAGGAGGGAATAGAGGTGACCGACTCCAGCTACTCCAAGATGACCGACGACGAACTTATGAGTGCCGCCACGGGGGCCTGCAACCTCCAAGCAGACCAGGCCGCCCGGTTGTCCCAGGTCCTCGCCACTCGGCTGATGCAAGCCAATCACCCACGGTGGCTTCTGCTGGGTGAAGCTGCTCGGATGTTGGACTTGAGCCCGACGGGTCTGCGCTGGCTCTGTGACGTAGGGCGGGTACCCTCATTCAGGACGCCGGGCGGGGTCCGGCTATTTCGTGAACACGAAATCGAAAGGTATCGTGCTCAGAGAGCGGAGGCGGGCCAGGTCTCTCAGTCCGAGAAGAAGAAAGCCGACCACGACGATCAGGCTGATCTGGATCCATCCAAAGTTCGGGATCGCCCCGTCGAAGATCCGCAGACCGACAACGGCGAGGGACAGGAGAAAGCCGGTGAGGCCTTGGTACATCGTGTCGATCGCGAGGGCGACGAAGCGCGCCCCGACCCTCGCGACGACGTAGGAAATCTCGATTTGCTCGGCCGTTAGGATGGACGTGCGATGGTCGCTCGACATGGCGTCAGTTTGAGAGGAACTTGGCCGTGACTGGGATTTCGCGAGCGCTCCGGGAGCGGTCCCTTTCGGCACTTCCTGGGCCAAGCGCTCAAAATCGAACCCTTCCTTGCGGACCCTTAGGTCGTAGTAGATGAGGGTCATCGCCGCCATCCTTACCGGTTCCAACACTACGCCCGTGAGGGTGTAGGCCATGTGTCCGAGCGAGGTGATCGTCTCCAGGCTGCGGCCCATCAGGAGCGTCATCACGGCGATCCCGATCCCCGAGATCGCGACCCGCACGGCCTCGACGAGGATCGTCAACAGCGACACGGTCGACAGCATGCGCCACAAACCGCCGACGGTCAGCGTCCACTAGCGCGCCAGGGATCCCCGGATGCCGTGGTGTTCCAGGGCGACGGCCTGCGGGAACAGCTGCCACCGGGCGAACAATGTCATCAACGGGATGAATGCGGCGCCCACAGTGAGGACGACGACGATGGCGCCGAACGCGGCTCCGGTCTCCGTCGCCAGCCGCGGCACGCCGATCGCGAGGAAGGCGAGGGCGACGGCGAGCATCGCGATCACCATGATGCCGACGATCGCCGCGGCCGAGATGCCGACGGCGCCGGCCAAAGGCGGCAGCCAGCGCGGCAGGCCGCGGAGGACCTCCGGCAACGGCGCCGGCCGGCCGAGGAGATACTCCGAGGCGGCGTACGCCAGCGCCCCCGAGCCGAGGGGGTAACCCAGAAGGAACAGCAACGCCGAGCTCATGCCGCTGGTCATCCGCAGCACCGGCCCGAGCTCTCTGGGGAAAGACGGCAAGAATCCCGCCAGTGCCTGCCCGAGCGAATATGCGGGTATGTAGATACCCGCAGTGATCAGGATCAGCGATGCGAAGTTGTCCCGATACAAACGAATGGCGCCGTCGAGGATCTCTCCGGCGCCGAGTGGCCGTAGCTTCATCCGTCCTCCGTCACGGCCCTCAACCGTGGTCGAGGGCCCACCGTCGTGACATCATGATCTAGCAGTCGCTTGAGAGAGGAGCCCGTCTCATGCCCCCGCCGTACCGCATGTACTCGCCGCCACCGCCCGAACCGCCGGCGACGCCGCCTCCGCCCCCGCGTCGGGGCCTTGGCGTGGGACTCGTCGTGGTCCTCGTTGCGGCGTCCTTGCTCGGCGGCGCGATCGGCGGCGCGTACCTCCCGGGGCTCCTGCGCCCAGACGTGTCGAGCAATTCCCTCGCGAGTTCGCTGGCGCCCGTTCCGCCCGCCCCAGGCACGGGGCCGGGGCCGAACATCGGGGCGGGGCCGGCGACGCGAATCCTCGAGCGCGAGGAATCGGCGATCATTCGCGTCATCGAAAAGGTCCGCCCGTCGGTGGTGAACATCAGCACCGTCGCCCTCCAGCAGGGGGCGTTCGGGCAGGTGTTTCCGCAAGAGGGCGCCGGGTCAGGCGTCATGGTCAGCGATGACGGCTACATCCTCACGAACAACCACGTCATCCGTGGCGCGACGAAGATCCACGTCACATTGATCAACGGCAAGACCCTCGAAGGCCGCGTCATAGGCAGCGATCCGCCTTCCGATCTCGCGGTCGTGAAGGTCACCTCGCCCGACAAGCTCCCCGCCGCGGAGCTCGGCGACTCGGACGCGCTCAAGGTCGGCCAGACGGCGATCGCGATCGGCAATCCCTTCGGCCTGGGCAGCAGCGCGACCTCGGGTATCATCAGCGCGCTGAACCGATCGATCGACCGGTCCGGGCTCGTGGTCGAGAACCTGATCCAGACGGATGCACCCATCAATCCGGGCAACAGCGGCGGCGCGCTCGTCAACAGCGCCGGTCAGGTCATCGGCATCAATACGGCCATTATCCAGTCGGCGCAGAGCATAGGATTCGCGATTCCTTCGTCGGTGGCCCGCACGATCATGACGCAGATCATCCAAACGGGCCGCGTCCAGCGGCCGTTCTTCGGCGTCGGATACGTCGACGTCACGCCCGAGGTGGCCAGCGCCTACGGACTGGGCGCTGATCACGGCATTCTCGTGCGCGAGGTCGTGCCCGGCAGCGGCGCGGCCGCGGCCGGGATCCGTCAATTGGACATCATCGTCGAGCTGGACGGACGGAAGCTGGAAACGGGACAGGAATTCCTGACGAACATCGCCAAGCGAAAGATCGGAGGCTCGGTCTCGGTGACGGTCGTTCGGGGCAGCGAACGCGTGAAGACAAACTTGCGCTTGGGGCCGCGCCCCGCCCAATAGCCCACCACAGCAACGGATCGGGGGACTCGTCTTGGAGAAGCAGTTGATGCTCGACTTCGTCAAGGTGACGGAGGCGGCGGCGCTCGCGGCCGCGCGCGCTATGGGCCATGGCGACAACGAGCACGCCGACGCTTTGGCCGTGGAAGCGATGCGCAAGGCGATGTCCCATCTGGAGATCAAAGGCCGCGTCGTCATCGGCGAAGGAGAGCGGGACGAAGCTCCGATGCTGTACATCGGCGAGGAAGTCGGCGCCGGGGGGCAGTACGAGGTCGACATCGCCGTCGATCCCTTGGAAGGCACGAATCTCGTCGCCAAGGGACTGCCGAACGCGATCGCCGTGCTTGCGGTCAGCGAGCGTGGCGGGCTTCTGCACGCGCCCGACATCTACATGGACAAACTCATCGTGGGACCGGCCGCGGTGGGGCGTGTCGATATCCGGTGGCCGGTGGCCCGCAACCTGGAAGCGATCGCCGCGTCGCTGCGGCATCCTGTCAGCGACCTCACGGTCGTCATCCTCGAGCGGCCGCGGCACGAGCAACTGATCAAGGACGTGCGGGCAACGGGCGCGCGCATCAAGCTGATCATGGACGGTGACGTATCCGCCGCGATCGCGGCCGCGATCTCCGGCACCGGCGTCCATGCCGTCATGGGCATCGGCGGTGCGCCGGAAGGCGTGCTGGCGGCCGCCGCCATGCGTTGTCTGGGCGGTGAGATCCAAGGCCGCCTGTGGTACCGGAAGGACGTCGAGCGCGACCGCGTCAAGTCCATGGGCATCAGCGATCCGGACCGGATCTTCCTCACCAACGAGCTCGTTCCCGGCAAGAACGTCATCTTCTCCGCGACCGGCATCACCGACGGCGACCTGTTCCGCGGCGTCATGTTCTTCAGCGGCGGCATGCGCACTCACACGCTCGTCATGACAGCGCAGGCGCGCGAGATCCGTTTCGTCGACAGCGTCTACGTCAGCGAACCCCGGGAAATCGGCACGATTCGCCTGATCTAGGCGTTCGCCGTCGCGTCGCTTCGTTACCCCGTCCCGATGATCCGTCCGGAGCTCACCGCCTGTGTCCTTGCCGCCGTCCGCGCCGCGCAAGCCGCGGGCGATCTGCCCGACGGGGCGGTGCCGGCGTTCGACGTCGCGCCGCCGAAGGACGTCGCCCACGGCGACCTCGCCGCAAACGCGGCGCTCGTCATGGCGAAGACCGCGAAGTTGCCCCCCAGGAAGGTGGCGGAGATCCTCGTGCGCCATCTCGACGCGACCCGTTTCCGCCCCCACGCGCCGCTGCCGGCGGAGCCCTTGCCGGAAGCGGGCCTTACGGCCGTTTCCATCGAGGGCCCGGGATTCATCAACTTTCGAATCGGGAGTGCCTGGCTCCACGAAACGCTGCGCGCGGTCCTGACCTCGGACGACGCGTTCGGCCGATCGGACGCCGGCGCAGGTCGGAGCGTGCTGGTCGAATACGTCAGCGCCAACCCGACCGGGCCCCTGCACGCGGGGACGGGCCGCAACGCCGCCGTCGGCGACGTCCTCGCGAATCTGCTGGCGTTCGGCGGACACGCTGTGTCGCGCGAATACTACGTGAACGACTTCGGAAATCAAGTCGAGAGCCTTGCGCGAAGCGTCGACTATCACTACCTGCGCGCGTTCGAGCGACCCGCAGTCTTCCCCGAGGATGGCTATCAGGGCGCCTACGTCGAGGGCATCGCCGCCGCCATCGTAGCCCGCGACGCCGGCCGGTGGCTGGACCGGCCGGAGGACGAACGTCTCGATGCGTTTCGGGCCGAGGCGTTGGAGCGGCTTCTGGCGGACATCCGCGAGACCCTGGAGCAGTTCGGCGTGCGCTTCGACCGATGGTTCAGCGAACGATCACTGCACGAGTCCGGGGCGGTGGCGCGGACGGTGCGTGCCCTCGTCGACGCCGGGCACGCCTACGAGAAGGAAGGCGCGATCTGGTTCGCGGCCGAGCGCTTCGGCGACGACAAGGATCGCGTGCTCGTGCGCGCGGACGGCCGGCCGACGTATTTCGCGGCCGACATTCCTTACCACCTCGACAAGTTCTCGCGTGGCTTCGATCGTCTCGTCGACGTCTGGGGTGTCGACCACATCGGCGACGTCGCGCGCGTCAGGGGCGGGTTGCGGGCGGCGGGCGCCGATCCCGACCGGCTCGACATCTTGATCCATCAGCACGTGCGGTTCAAGTCGGGTGCCGATGTCGTGCGCATGTCGAAGCGCAGCGGCGGGTTCATCGAGCTACGCGATGTCGTCGACGAGGTCGGCCGCGACGCGGCGCGCTTCTTCTTCGTGATGTCCCACTACAGCAATCCGATGGACTTCGATTTCGAGCTGGCGAAAGCGCAGTCGCAGGACAACCCCGTTTACTACGTGCAGTACGCTCACGCGCGGATGAGCGGCATCCTGCGGGAGGCCGAGCGCTTAGGGCGGCGCTTGGGGGGCGTCGACGCGCTGACGCCGCTCGCGCATCCGGCCGAGCTCGCCCTCATCCACAAGATCGCAGAGTTTCCCGAAGTCGTTGCGCTGGCGGCGGCGCGGCTGGAGCCGCACAAGCTCTGCACCTACGGCCATGAGCTGGCGGAGGCGTTCCACGCCTTCTACACACAGTGCCGCGTGCTCGTCGACGAGGAAGACGTCGCAGCCGCGCGTGCCAGCCTGCTTCTCGGCGCGCGCATCGCGCTCCGCAACACCCTCCATCTGCTTGGCGTAGCCGCGCCCGACCGTATGTAGGCGGCAGTTCAGGCCTGTTGCGCGGCGAAGACCGGGCAGTATAATCGGTCCATGACGATCGCCCGAGAGCTCCTCGATCGCGTGCTCCGCTCGGTGAAAGAGAGCGCGACCTCCGTCGCGCGCGAATCCGAGCGACTGGCGAGGCTGGCCCGAATCCGTCTCGAGATCGGCAACCTTCAGGCCCGTCAGAACGACCAGTTCGAAGAGATCGGTCGTCAGGTTCTCGTGCGTCATCGCGCTTGCGTCCTCGACGATATCGATCTCGCGGCCCTCTGCCTCCAAGCGGAGGAGATCGATCGAAAGATCACGGAGCTCGAGAAGGACTTGGCCGAGCTGCGCGCTGCCGATGCCGGATCACCGCCGGCGCGCCCGCAATCGACGGACGCTTCCGACGGCGAGGCGAATACCCCGGAGCGGTAGCGCGCATCGAGTTATCATCCCGCCGGTTGTCCCTCTCTTCTCGACTTCCCGCCGTCCTTCGACCGACCACGAAACGTCCCGCGTGATCCATAAGGAGGAGATTGCTGGCATGAGCTTAATCGTTCGCCGGATTGCGGTCGCCGCGCTGATTCTCTTGGTGGCGGTGCCCGCATCGGCGCAGATCTTCACGGACATGGCAGGGCAGCCACAGCAGCGCGTGCTCGAGAAGCTCGCGGCTCGCGGCGTCTTCCCGGTGCCGGCAACGCGGCGCTTCGCGCCGCAGGAGCAGATCAATCGCCTCGACTTCGTGCTCGCGTTGGGGCGCGCCATCGGCGTGAAGGAATCGCGGGGCGGTATCCCCGACTATCGTGACCTTGGCGAGATACCGTCCGAGGCCCGCAACCTCGTGGCTTCGATGGTGAACAGCGGTACTGTCGATCGGCGGCTCAGCGCGCGGACGGTGCAGGGCGTCGAGGTCATCCTCGAGGTCGATAAGGGCACCTACTCGCCTGACGAGATCATCACACTGCGGATGTCGGTCAAGAACACCACCAACCGACCGATCGACCTGGAGTTCCCGACCTCGCTTCGCACGGATTTCTTCATCCAAGATCTGCAGGGCAGAGAGGTCGCGCGCTGGTCGATCGGACGTCAATTCACGACCCAGGGCATCCGCCACACGGTGCAACCGAATGCCACTATTCGCGTATCCGACGACATCCAGTGGCAGCAGCTCGACCAGAACGACAGACCCGTGCCGCCGGGGCGGTATCAGCTGATCGGCGTGCTGCAGACGCGTGGCAATCCGATCACGGTGCCGATCTTCTTCCAAAAGGGCTTCGTCACCGGGTTCCCCGACAACACGTTCCGGCCCAAGTCGGCGCTGTCGCGGGCGGACGTCGCCGAGTTCGTCGTGCGTGCTGCCGGTCTCGATCAGGAGGCGCAGGCGCGACGCGGCGAGACTCTGCCGAATCCCGACGCGGGCGACATTCGCCCGGAGCATCGCGGCTACGTCGCCCTGGCGTTGCAGCGCAACTGGTTGCTGGTCGGCTCCGACAACCGCGTTCGGCCGAACGACTCGGCGACGCGATTGGAAGCAACGGTCGCGTTCGACGGCATCATGAAGCTGCTCAATCGCTACGAACCTATCAAGGGGCGGTTCCGGGCGGTGATCGGCCAACCGGGGCAGATCGTCGAGGTGGCCGACGGCGCGACGCTGCGACGCTACCGCGTGGCGAGCGTGGTCGCCGTATACCGCAACGATCGTGCGGTTGCGTTGGCCGACCTGCGGCCGAACGACGAGCTGGAATTCCTCGCGCTCGGTGATGTTGGTGAGGTCGCGTACATCGAAGCGAAAGGGCCGTGACTAGATGAAGTTCTTCCTCGATACCGCGAACCTCGAGCAGATCCGCAAGGCTGCGTCCTGGGACGTGCTGGACGGTGTCACCACGAACCCGACGCTCGTCGCGAAGGAAGGTCGGGAGCACCGCGACCTGATCGAGGAGATCGGCCGAATTGTCTCGGGACCGATCAGCGTCGAGACTACGAGCCTCGACGCGGACGGCATGGTCGCGGAGGCGGGGCAATTCGTCGATTGGGCCCCGAACGTCGTCGTCAAGGTTCCCATGACGCCGGAAGGGCTGCGCGCGGTGGCGACGTTGAAGGCTCGCGGCGTCCGCACGAACGTCACGCTCGTGTTTACTCCGATGCAGGCCTTGCTGGCGGCTAAGGCGGGCGCTTACTTCGTCAGCCCGTTCGCCGGCAGGCTCGACGACATCGGCCACGTCGGCATGGACGTCGTGCGCGAGGCCGTCGAGATTCTTCGTTCCTACGACTATGAGACGCAGGTCCTGGCCGCGAGTCTGCGCGGGCCGCTGCACGTCTTGGAAGCCGCCCGCGTCGGCGTCGATATCGTGACGATGCCGTTTGCTACTATGGAGATGATGTTCAAACACCCCCTGACCGATCAGGGGATCGAGCGCTTTCTCGCCGACTGGCGTCGCTTACAAGACGCATTGAAGGCAAAACGCACCACGAATCGTTCGTAGCCGGCGCATCCGCCCGGCCCACCTGACCAGCATCGAAGCCGATCTCAAACGCCCCAAAGGCACGCGCAACGAAACAGCGAAGGCGAATCCCGTCGCGCGCGGCCGGGTCGGCACAGATGTGACGGAGGAGTGACGACGCTTGCCCCTCGCCGAGCTTGAAGCCAAGAACCTGACCGAACTTCAGGAATTGGCCAAGGAAATGAACCTGCCGAACCTCCGGCGGCACCGGAAGCAAGAGCTGATCATGCGCATCCTGCAGGCGCAGACGGAGCAGTCCGGATTGATGTTCCGCGCTGGCGTGCTCGAGGTCATGCAAGAAGGGTACGGGTTCTTGCGGACGAGCGGATACCTGCCGGGCGCCGAGGACATCTACGTGTCGCCGTCCCAGATCAAGCGATTCGGCTTGCGGGTCGGCGATGAGGTCCTCGGACAAGTGCGCCTGCCCAAGGACAACGAGAAATACTTAGCCTTGCTTCGCGTCGAGGCGGTCAACGGCTTGGACCCCGAGCAGGCGCGCAGCCGGCCGAGCTTCGATCACATGACCCCTGTCTTCCCGCAAGAACGGTTCAAGATCGAATCGAACAATGACCTGACGACGCGCGTCGTCGACTTGTTTGCGCCGGTCGGCAAAGGACAACGCGCGCTCATCGTGTCGCCCCCCAAAGCCGGTAAGACGACGCTGCTGAAGCGTATCGGCCAAGCCATCGTGCAGAACCACACCGAGGTCTATCTGATGGTCTTGCTCCTCGACGAGCGGCCGGAGGAAGTGACCGACATGCGACGCTCGGTCGAAGCCGAGGTCGTCGCCAGCACGTTCGACCGTCCGCCTGAGGAGCACATCGAGGTCGCCGATCTCGTGCTCGAGCGCGCCAAGCGCATCGTCGAGGGCAAGCGCGACGTCGTCGTCCTCCTCGACAGCCTGACGCGGTTCTCGCGCGCGAACAACCTCGTGATCCCCCCTTCCGGGCGTACGCTGTCCGGCGGTCTCGATCCGGCGGCGTTGCATCGGCCGAAGCGGTTCTTCGGCGCGGCGCGAAAGATCGAGGAGGGCGGGAGCCTGACGGTCATCGCCACGTCTTTGATCGATACCGGCAGCCGTATGGACGACGTGATCTACGAGGAGTTCAAGGGCACGGGCAATATGGAGCTGCACCTCAACCGCAAGCTCCAAGAGCGCCGCACCTTCCCGGCGATCGACATCAAGTTGTCGGGCACACGCCGCGAGGAGCTCTTGCTCAACGAAGAGGAGCTGCGGAAGGTCTGGGTGCTGCGCAAGTCGCTCGAGCAACTCGACACGGTCGCGATGACCGATCTGATCCTCGACCGCATGCGAAAGACGCCGAACAACAGCGCGTTCTTGCGGTCGATCGTGAAGTCTTCAGAAGAAGACAGTGCGTAGATTGCCCGGAAAATCATAGCCTAGCTTCTATCGATCGATCCCGTTAGACTCTGATCTGGGGGCGCGCCGAAGCTGCGCGGTCGCGTTCTCCAGCCGTTTTCGAGTCGAAGATGATGCCCCGATAGGCCCACCCCCTCTCCGGGGTTTGGCTGGCCGGGTGCCTCGAAAGCGATGATCCGAGCTTGAATCCGGACAAGCGGCGCGCCGCGTGCGCGGTCGCGATCGCGGGACTTCTCTCGTTTCCGGTAGCCGATCAGCGGTCCACCGCACGCAGTTCACTGCTTGCGCCACACCACCGTCGAGATTCCGAGATCGTCCTCGCCGCCGGTTTCCCGCCCCAGGCGCCGAAAGCACGCTCGGCAAGCCGCCTGCAGGCCCCCTCTAGCCTTCGCGGTTAAACCCATGCCGAGCTCGCCCGATCGGCCGGAGTGGTCTCGCTATCGCTTGCTGCGCCTCCGGCTGACAGGAGCCGAAACCCAGGCGCCGGTCGCCGTCGCGCGCCCGCGCCGCCATGTCGTCATCTCGGGGGATTCTTTGTGGACGGTCGCGCGCGCATACGGCGTCGACGTCGAGGCGCCAAGCACCGTCAACGCGTTGACGACCGACCACTTGCGGGTCGGGCAGGTCCTGCACGTCCCGGTCGCGGGACGACGACCCTCAGCCGTTACCGCGAAGACGCCCCGTCCCGTGCGGTTGGCGTTCGCCTGGCCGGCGCGCGGTGTTCTGACGTCTCGATTCGGGACCCGTTGGCGCCGGCACCACAATGGAATCGACCTCGCCGCGCCGCGCGGGACGCCGGTTCTCGCGACCCGCGACGGGGTCGTCCGAGTAGCTGGATGGATGGACGGCTATGGCAAACTGGTCGTTGTTGGGCACGAAGACGGAAAGGAATCTTACTACGGTCATGCGAGCGCGATCTGCGTCCGCCGCGGTCAGGTCGTCGAGCGTGGTCAACGGATCGCGGCCGTCGGCTGCACGGGCGCTTGCACCGGATCGCATCTCCACTTCGAGATTCGGGTCGGCGGTGATCCGGTCGATCCTCTTCCGTACCTCCTCTAGGGCGCGTGTTATACTCGGCTGGCGGTTTCGGGCGGCTGGCTGCTCGGGCCGCCTTGTGAAGGGATCGAGGTGACGTCGTGAAGCAGGGCATCCATCCTCAGTACCACGAAGCCATCGTGATCTGCGCGTGCGGCGAGACGTTCAAGACGGGCAGCACCCGCAAGCAGATCCGCGTCGACATCTGTTCGAAGTGCCACCCGCTGTACACGGGACAGCGACGCCTAGTCGACACCGAGGGTCGGGTCCAGAAGTTCATGAGGAAGTACGGCCTCGAAGCGCCGACGGCTTAGCGCCGCAAGCCGAGATGCTGGCGGAGGGAGGGGCGACGCCCCTCCCTCTTTGTTTGCCCTCGTGCGGGGGCCTCGTTTCCCGGCGGGGTGGCGCGACACCGCGGCACGGACAAGAGGAGTCCACTGATGGTGCTTCCTCGAGATCGTCTCCAACAAATCGAAAGCCGCTATCAAGAGCTGACGACGGCGTTGGCTGATCCAAAGGTCTTCGCGGATCAGGAGCGATATCGGACGCTCGCCAAGGAGCACGCCGAGCTCGGCGAAACCGTCGCGCTGTACTTGGAGCTTCGCAAGGCGGAAGCGGAGGCGGCGGAGGTGCGCGCGCTGCTCTCGGAGCACGACCCCGAGATCCGCGAGATGGCGCAGCAGGAAGCGGAGCGGCTGGAGGCGCGCAACCAGACGATCACGGCGCAACTTGAGGAGATCCTGGCGCCCCGCGATCCGTTCGCTGACCGCAATATCTTCATGGAGATCCGCCCCGGCACCGGCGGCGAAGAGGCATCCCTGTTCGCCGGCACGCTCATGCGCATGTACACGCGATACGCGGAGCGCCAGGGCTGGAAGACCGAGGTATTCGATCTTCAGCCGTCCGACCTGGGCGGCGTGAAGACCGTGACCCTGGGGATCTCCGGGCGCGGGGCCTACAGCCGGCTCAAGCACGAGAGCGGCGTCCACCGCGTGCAGCGGGTTCCGGAAACGGAAGCGTCCGGCAGGATCCACACGTCGACGGCGACGGTGGCGGTGCTTCCGGAAGCGCAAGAGGTCGAGGTCCAGATCAAACCCGACGAGCTTGAGATCGATACGTTTCGCGCCGGCGGAGCCGGCGGGCAGAACGTCAACAAGGTCGAGACCGCCGTTCGCATCCGCCACGTTCCATCGGGCATCGTCGTCGCTTGCCAGGACGAGCGGTCCCAACACCAGAATCGCGAAAAGGCGATGCGCATGCTGCGGGCGCACCTGCTCGACGCGCGGCAGCGCGAGCAGCAGCGCGCGATCGCAGCGTCCCGAAAGCAGCAGGTCGGCACCGGCGAACGAAGCGAGAAGATCAGAACGTACAACTTCCCGCAGAATCGCGTGACCGATCACCGCATCGGCATGAGCCTGCATCAGCTAGAGACGTTCGTCGACGGCGCGATCGACGAGATGCTGGACGCGCTCGTCGCCGCTGACCGCGCCGAGACGATCGGCGTCTGATCGGCGCCGGACCATGGAGCGCCCCGGCTCGCTGCGCGACGCGTATCTCGAGGGGCGCGAGCACCTCACAGCGCGCGGGATCGAGGCGGCCGCGCTGGAGGCAGAAGTGCTGCTCCGACATGCGGCGGGGTTGGAGCGGTCTCGGCTTTTCGGCCGCTGGACGCAACCAATCGACGACGGCGTGTGGCGCGCGTACGTCGCTCTCCTCGAGGTGCGCGCCGACGGTTGCCCGCTCGCGTACGTCACCGGACAACGCGAGTTCTACGGCTTGACGTTCGCCGTCGATGAACGCGTCTTGATTCCTCGTCCAGAGACGGAGCTGCTCGTCGACGTCCTGCGCGAGGTCGCCGAAGGCGGGCCGGAGGCTTCCGTGGCACCGGTATTGGTCGACGTGGGAACGGGCTCGGGGGCCGTTGCCATCGCCGCCTCGGTGACGTGCCCCACATCGCGGGTTTTCGCGACCGACGTGTCACCGGAGGCGCTCGCGGTCGCGCGCGACAACGCGGCTCGCCACGGCGTGGCGCCTCGTCTGTCATGGCTCGTCGGTGATGGTTTGGCGCCGGTCCTCGCCCTCGGGATTTCCGCGGACGCGATCGTCTGCAATCCACCCTACGTTCCGATCGACGCCCGCGACGACGTGGATCCCGGCGTGCGCGAGCACGAGCCGGCGATCGCCGTGTTCGCCGGCCCAACAGGGTTGGAGCTCCATCGGCGAATCGCCGAGGATGCGCGACGGGTCCTGCGGACCGGAGGCGTCCTCGGCCTCGAGGTCGCCGCGAAGTGGGATCAGGCGGACCGCGTTTCCGCCTTGCTGATCGAGCTCGGCTACGCCGCCGTCGAGCGCCGGCGGGATCTCGCCGGTTGGGAACGGGTCGTCGTAGCCAGATGGAAGTCGTGAACCGCGCGCCGCGCGACCTTGGCTGCGTGTACGCGGCCGCGTTGTGCATCTTCTTCGCGTACGGCGTCGCGAGCTTCACCATTCCGCTGCGTGTGCGGGATCTTGGCGCGTCTCCCATGTGGGTCGGTCTCGTCGCGGGTACGCGCCTTGCCGTCGCCGCGGCCCTGGCGCTGCCAGCGGGCCGCGCCAGCGATCGAGTTGGCCGCCGGCCGATGTTGCTGGTGTCGGTCGCGCTTCTGGCCGCTTCGACGGGCGTCATGGCCCTGGCCGGGTCGGTAAGCGCCCTCTTCGTCGTCAGCGTCATCGGCGGAATCGGCTCCGCGGCGGTGCTGCCGGGCCTCAATGCCACCATCGCCTCGACGGTACGGCGCGACGGCCAGGCGACGGGTTTCGCGTACCTGACGTTGTGCATCCAGGGAGGAATGTCGATCGGACCGGCGATCGCCGGGTACGCGATCGATCACCTCGGGTACGGCACGGCTTTCCTTCTGAGCGCGCTGCTGAACCTAGTCGCGCTGGCGCCGATCCGCGCCGGGATCCCGGTGACCGACGGACCGCGGGCCGCGTCCGTCGATCGAGGCGCCGCGATGGCCGCGCTGCTCCGCGACCCCGCGATCTGGACAGCTTGGTTGTGTACTTGCGCCGCCGCGATCATCTGGGGCACGAATGGGAGTCTCGTCCCCGCGTACCTGCGCACCCGAGACTGGACGCCGTCCGTGATCGGCCTGTTGATGGCCGTGCAGACGGCCGTGAACGCCGGCAGTCGGATTCCGCTGGCTTGGGCGTTCCGCCGCGTCGGGGCGCGATTGACGGTGTGCGCGTGGGCGGTCGCCGCTTACGCCGCCTACTTCTGGGCGCTGCCGTGGCTTACCGACGTTTGGTCGCTCGGGGCCGCGATGGTCGGCGCCTCGCTGTGTGTCGCCCTCGTCTACATGATCGTGCAAGTTTCGCTGTCGCTGGCGGTCACGCCGGATCGGCACGGGCTCGTCATGGGCGGATACGCGACGGCGATCTATCTTGGACTCGCCCTCGGACCGATGCTCTGCGGCGTCGCCGCGGCCGTCTACGGGTATCCCGCCGGATTCCGGTTCGTCGCCACGCTCGCCTTGCTGCCGGCCGCCGTGGCCGCGTGGCACGCCAGCCGCCTGCCGGCCCGGAGCGCGGCGATCGCTCCGGTATAATGGGGTTGCCGATGCGGATCGCCCTTGCCACCGACCACGCTGGATTCCCTTACAAGGAAGATATCAAGGCTTTCCTGATCGAGTTGGGGCATGAGCCCGTCGACTACGGGAGCAATCACGACGGCCCTGTCGACTATCCCGACTTCATCGTGCTTGCGGCCGAGGCCGTGGCGCGCGACGAGTGCGAGCGCGGCATCGTCTTCGGTGGCAGCGGCAACGGCGAAGCGATCGCCGCGAACAAGGTGCCCGGTATCCGCTGCGCGCTGTGCTGGGAAGGCTACACGGCGCGCATGGCGCGGCAGCACAACGACGCGAACATGCTGTCCGTCGGCGCGCGCGTCGTCGGCCCGGAGCTGCTGCGCGAGATCGTGCGCATCTGGTTGGAGGCGGGCTTCGACGGCGGGCGTCACCAGCGCCGCATCGAGAAGATCGCGCAGATCGAAGCGCGCCACCGCGCGCGATAACGACGGCGGCCGCGACGATGAGGCGGAGACCATGAGCATTCCCCTGCGTGTCGAAGACCCCGCAATCGCCGCGGCCATCGAGCGCGACGTGGAGCGTCAACAACAACACATCAACCTCATCGCGTCCGAGAACTACGCGAGCCGCGCCGTCCTGGAAGCGCAGGGCAGCGTGCTCACGAACAAGTACGCCGAGGGATACCCAGGCCGCCGCTACTACGGCGGGTGCGAGTTCGTCGATCAAGTGGAGACGCTGGCGATCGAACGGGTCAGGGCGTTGTTTGGCGCGGATCACGCGAACGTTCAACCGCACTCGGGATCGACCGCGAACTTCTGCGCGTACTTCGCCCTCTTGCAACCAGGCGACACGATCCTGGCAATGAACCTCGCGCATGGCGGACACCTTACGCACGGAAGCGCCGTGAACTTCTCCGGCCAGCTCTTCGACGTCGCCGCCTACGGCGTCGATCCGCGCACGGAGAGAATAGACTACGATCAGGTCGCCCGGCTCGCCACCGAACGCAAGCCCAAGCTGATCGTCGCCGGCGCCACGGCCTACCCGCGCGCCTTCGACTTCGCGTTGTTCCGCGAGATCGCCGACCGCGCCGGGGCCTACTTGCTCGTCGACATGGCGCACTTCGCGGGCCTCGTGGCCGGAGGCGTTCACCCCGATCCCGTGCCGCTCGCCGACGTGGTCACCTCGACGACGCACAAGACTTTGCGCGGACCGCGCGGCGGCCTGATCCTCGCGAAGGCCGAGCACGCGAAGGCGATCGACAAGCGGGTGTTCCCGTTCGCCCAAGGCGGCCCGCTCATGCACGTCGTCGCCGCCAAGGCCGTCGCGTTCGAGGAGGCAAGGTCGCCGGCGTTCCGGGAATACGCGGCGCAGATCGTCCGCAACGCGAGCGCGCTGGCCGACGCCCTGCTGCGCCACGGCTATCACATCACCTCGGGCGGTACGGACAACCACCTGTTGCTCGTCGACCTTCGCCGCGCCGGGTGGACCGGGAAAGTGGCCGAGCAAGCGCTGAACGACGCCCACATCGTCGTCAATAAGAACATGGTGCCGTTCGATCCCGAGAAACCAACGGTGACGAGCGGCATCCGCCTCGGCACCGCCGCCGTGACGACACGTGGCATGCGGGAGGCGGAGATGACCGTCATCGCCGACCTCATGCAGCGCGTGCTGGGCGCACCGGGCGACGTCGAGGCGCAAGCGCGGGCACGTTCCGATGCTCACGCGCTGTGCCGACAGTTTCCAATCTATGCTGACCTCGAGTCCGGCGGGGCGTCCAACGTAGCTGCGGACGCCGGCGGGGGCGGGGTCTGACGGGAGAGATCCGTGGGCGCGCTCGTCGTCATCGATCACCCGCTCATTCATCACAAGCTCACGATCCTGCGCGACAAGCACACCGGCGCCAAGGAATTCCGGGAGCTGACGGAAGAGCTGGCGACGCTCCTCGCGTTCGAGGCGACGCGCGACTTGCCGATCGTCGCGGTCGACGTCGAGACGCCGCTGGTTCGAACGCGCGGCCACATGATCGAACCGGCCAAGATCGCGGTCGTGCCGATCCTGCGGGCCGGGCTCGGCATGGAGCCTGGGATCACGCGGCTGATGCCGATGGCGCGCGTCGGCCACGTCGGCATCTTCCGAGAACCGGACAGCCTCTCACCGGTGACGTACTACGCGAAGCTCCCGCCCGATCTCGCGGACCGGGAGGTGATCGTGCTCGACCCGATGCTCGCGACCGGCGGTTCCGCTGCCGAGTGCATCCGCTTGTTGAAGGACAAGGGCGCGATCCGACTGACGCTCGTCTGCCTGCTGGCCGCCCCGGAAGGCGTGGCGCGCGTGCACGGCGACCACCCCGACGTACGCATCGTCACCGCCGCCCTCGACGACCGCTTGAACGATCATGGCTACATCGTGCCGGGACTGGGGGACGCGGGTGACCGCCTTTTCGGAACGCGCTGAGTCCGTCTCCGCGAAGGCGACGGGAGAGCGAATCCTCGTCGTCGACGACGAGCGGCCGATCGCCGAGTCCCTGCGCTTCGCATTGGAGCGCGAAGGGTATGCCGTCGTCGAAGCCCACGACGGGATGACGGCGCTGGACGCCGCGCGCGCCCAGGACTTCGACGCGATCGTGCTCGACGTCATGCTGCCGGAGATCAGCGGATTCGAAGTCTGCCGGATCCTGCGCCGCGAAACGAGCGTGCCCATCCTGCTTTTGACCGCGAAGGCAGATGAGGCCGATCGCGTCGTCGGTCTCGATCTCGGGGCCGACGATTACATCGTCAAGCCGTTCTCGATGCGCGAGTTCCTGGCCCGGGTACGCGCGGCTCTGCGCCGCCAGGCACAACTCCGGCCGACGTCGAAGATCGTCGGCGATCTCGCGCTCGACGTCGCTCGCCACGAAGTGAGATGCGGCGAGACGGCGTTGATCCTCGCGCCCAAGGAGTATGAGCTGATCGCTACGCTGCTCGGCAACGCCGGCATCGCCATGACCCGAGATCAGCTGCTGCAGCGCGTCTGGGGATACGACTACGGCGGCGACGAACGCACCGTCGACGTCCACGTGTCCTGGCTGCGGCGCAAGCTGCGCGAGGCCGGATCGCGCGTGCGAATCGATACCGTGCGCGGCGTCGGATATCGGCTCGAACGACAGTAGCTTCGCCTCTCCTTATGCGCCCTCGCACGCTGTTGATCTTCATGGCCGTAGGCGTCACCGCGCTCGGTGCCTTGGTTCTCGCTTCCGCGCCGCCGGACGCCTCCGCGTTCGCCTCCGGTGTCGGGATCGCGCTAGTGGCGACGGCCGCGGCGCTTTTGTGGGCGGTGCTCACGGTCGTTCGCGCCGAGGCCACCGTCCAGGTCGCCACGGACGCGATGGCCAGTGCGCGCGGCCGGCTGCGCGCACTCGAGGAAACGGCGGCGAGGGACGAAGCGCAGCTGCGTACGGTGCTCGGGGCGATGAGCGACGGCGTCGTGCTGCTCGACGCGCAGCGGCGCTTGCGCGCGGCCAATCCCGCGGCCGAAGCGCTGTTCGGATTCCGATTGACGGAGGTCGGCGGCGAGACGGCGATCATCGTGCTGCGGCGCCACGAGATCGACGCGATGTTGTCTGCGGTCGAGGCGTCGGGCGTGTCGGAGCGACAGGAGCTGGAGCAGATCTTCCCGGCTCGCCGCATCCTGCGCGTTACCGTCGATCCCTTGCCCGCGCCCGGCGGCTTCGTCGTCCTGGCGCAGGATCTCACGGAAGCGCGACGCCTCGAGCTCGTGCGCCGAGATTTCGTCGCGAACGTCTCCCACGAGCTCCGGACGCCCCTTGCATCGCTCCGGGCGATGACCGAGACACTGATGGGCGGGGGACTGGACGACGCCGTGTTCGCGAGACGCTTCTTCGGCCAGATGCTCGCGGAGATCGAACGGCTTTCGCGGCTCGTCGGCGACCTGCTCGATCTCTCGATGCTCGAATCGGAGGGCGTTCGACTGCGCCGCGTGACCGTGCCCACGCGCGATTTGCTCGAAGGCGTTGCGCGGCGATTCTCCCTCGACGCGGCCACCCGATCGACGACGCTGACGGTCGAGGCGGATGAGGCGATCGCGCTCACGGCGGATCGCGATCGCCTCGAGCAGGCGGTCTCCAATCTGGTTGAAAACGCGTTGAAGTATACGCCGACCGGCTCTCACGTGCGGTTGTCGGCGGCGCGTTCCGGGGACGCCGTGCAGATCGTCGTCGAGGACGATGGCCCGGGAATACCGGCCGCGCATCTGCAGCGGGTATTCGAGCGGTTCTATCGCGCGGATCCGTCGCGATCGCGTCGTTCCGGCGGCACCGGGCTCGGCCTGGCGATCGTGAAACACGTCGTGTCCGTGCACGGCGGCCGCGCGGAAGCGTTCAACCGCCCGGAAGGCGGCGCGCGCTTCGTCCTGACTTTGCCGGCGTGAAGACGCGGACCGGTCTGCGTGACGTCGGCCGCCAAGTCAACCTGGAGTCGACGTTCCCCACGCCTTTCTCCGCGCTTGGCTCGCCGATCGATCGCATGCTCGCGTCACCGGAGATCATCGTGTCGCGGCGATCGGTTGGTCCAGATGTCGGGTCGGATCACTTCCTTGTCACCGCGGATCTGTTCCTGCGTGCGGACGCGTCAGCGCTGCGGCGTTGTTAGCGCTCGACCGATAGCCGCCGGCCGATCCGTCATGATCACGTCCACGCCGATCGCGGCCAGGCGGCGCGCGTCATCGACGTCGTTGACCGTCCAGACGTTCACGGTCAGACCGGCGGCGCGCGCGTCGTTCACGACATCGGCCACGACGGCGTCGTGGCGAGGGTGCAGGGCATCCACGGGAATTCCCTGCGCGTATCGCGCCGGCTCGACGAGGGGCGCGACGTACAACGCGCCGGTCTTCACATCCGGGCGCCGATCCTTGAAACGCTGCAGCGCCGGATGATCGAACGACGATACCAACGTCACCACGCGCACCTCGGGGCAGCCAGATAGGAAGTCGGCGAGCGCGTCCTCGACGGATGTCCCCAGCGCCGTCTTCTTGATCTCGACGTTGATCACGCGCGCGCGTCCTTGCAGGAGGTCGTACACTTCGTCGAGCGTCGGGATACGGTTTCCCGAGAACGCGG
>VGFF01000017.1 GCA_016868955.1 Armatimonadota bacterium | reverse complement strand
CGCGTCCCCAAATTCCCCAAGGACGGCGCAGTTCTCGAGGCCGAGACACGAGGGGGAGTGAGCTTGAGCACGGCAAGGACGGTCGTGATCAAGGGCCCGCAGCTGTGGGACGGGACCGGGAAAGCCATGATCAAGGACGGAGTCGTCATCGTCGAGGGCGGGAAGGTCACTGGGGTAGGGCCAGCCCGGTCGCTTTCTCTACCGGAGGGAAAGGACGTTTCGACCTTCGATTACCCGGGCTGCACCATCTGTCCGGGCTTCATCGACACTCACGTTCACCTGAATTGGCCCGGAGACGGAACGCCAGCCCACATTTTCACCATTCCCAAGTCCGACGTGGAGCTGGCGATCGTCTCCGCGACGAACGCGCGGCGCGCGCTCAGATCCGGCGTCACGACGGTTCGAGACGTCGGCAGCCGCGGCCGGACCGTATTGGACCTGCGGAACGCTATAAATGCCGGGCAAACGATCGGTCCGCGCATCGTTGCGGCCGCCGCGCCGATCACGAAGCGGGGCGGGCACATGGGTTATATGGGCGCGGAGGCCGACAGTGCCCTGGCCGTCCGGAGTGCCTGCCGGAATCACTGGAAAATGGGCGCGGACTTCTTCAAATTGGTCGCGAATGGCGGTGGAACGCCGAGAACGCACAGTTGGATCCCTTCCTATAGCGAACAAGAGATCGCTGCCGCGGTCGCGGAAGCCCGGGATCATGAGACGCACGTGACCGTACATGCGAACTCCGTGGAAACGATTCGCCGCTGCACCTCCGCCGGCGTCAATGGCATGGAGCACTGCACGTTCCTGGAAGGTGGCTGGAAGGTCCTCTTCGACCCCAAGATCGCCGAGGATATCGCGAAGAAGGGGATCTATATCGGCCATACGTTCCCAGCGAACTACCGTTCGCTATTGAAGGCGCGCGCCGATCGTAACGCGATGTCCGACGAGGACCGCGAGTACTGGGATTTGCGTGAGCGCGCGAAGGAAGCGACGTTCAAGAACTTCAACCGCATGCTGGACATGGGCGTACGGATCGTCGCCTCGACGGATGCGGGCTGGAGCCTCACGCCGTATGGCGAGTACGTCGTAGCGCTGGAGACGTTCTGCGAAGCGGGAGCGACGCCCGTCCAGTCGTTGGAGTCCGGCACGCGCATCGCCGCCGAGGCCCTGCAGCTCGCCGACAAGATCGGCACGTTGGAGTCTGGGAAGCGCGCCGACGTCACGATCGTCAAGGGTGACCCAACGAAGAAAATCTCCGATGCTTGGAACGTCCGTGCCGTCTTCCGCGACGGAGCGCTGCTCGTCGATGACGACAAGCTGGTCGCGTAGCCGAGGCGGCCCTCCGGGGCCGGAACTGCATCAGTACAATTACGTTGCCCTGATATTGCCGTTACAAGGTCCCGCTACGCATTAATCACAGAAACGCCCGGCGCCAGCACGGATCCGGCGCCGGGCGTTTCTGTGATTTCGCAACGACGGTTCCAGCCCAGGCCGTCGAGACAACCGAGCGGGAGGCCCCAGATGACCGTACAGCCCCGAAGCACGATCGCGCGCCGATTCTTCGCGACCATTCTCGTCAGCCTTGCTGGCATAATTTTGACGATCGCGATGTTGCAGGCGCCGCAGGGCATTTCGGTCGTCGGCGCCGGCCCGGCCGTGGAGCGGTTTACGATCGTCCCCGGTGAGTGGACGGCAAGCTACGACGTGCAGGAGACGTTTCTCCGCAACATGCAGTTCAACGTCGCCGTCGGCACCACGCGGGACGTGCGCGGCGAGATCGCCTTCGACCGTGCCAATCCCCGTAACACGCGGATCGGCACGATCACGATCGACGTCAATAAGCTGCAGTCGGACAACGGCACGCGCGACAACTTCATCCGGCGCAACACTTTGGAGACCGAGAAGTTCCCGACTGCCGAGTTCACGCCCACGGAGATCCTCGGATTGCCGGAGACGGTGGCGGCGGGGCGGGAGGTGGCGGCTTCGATCCGCGGCAACCTCCGGATCAAGGATGCGACGGGGCTGGCGACGTTCGCGGCGACGCCGCGGCAGGTCTAAGACCAGCTGATGGACGCGAAGAAGCACGCAGCGAGCGTCGAAGGCGACGTGAAGATGCCGAAGAAGATCGGCGCGCGCTTCGCGGCCTACGGCGGTGAGATCGCCGACGAAAACGTCGCGCTGGTGCCCGGCAAGCGGATCGTGCAGACGTGGCGGTACGACGACTGGCCGGCGGGGCACTACTCGTTGATGGTCATCGACCTCGCCCCGGCCGGGAAGAAGACGCGCATGAGCTTCCGCCAGATCAGCGTCCCAGACAACAAGGCGAAGGACATCGCCGGGGGGGCGCACGTACTACTGGGAGCCGATGGAAGCAATCTTCAAGACGCGATAGCGGGTCGTCCGGGGACCGGCGGATGAGCCCGCGAGGGTCCGTCGGCTACACGCCGCCGACCGCCGCCGGCACCGGCATCTCTGAGAACATCCAGACCCGCCCGACGATCGCGCCGTTCGCGCGGCGGACTTGCATCATCTGCTCGATCTTGCGCCCGTCGGCGAGCGGCACGACGGCGGCGTATTCGTCGCGCTCGGCGATCCCGGCGTAGATCCACTCGCGCCGATAGGCGGCCGGCGCCGCCGCAAGCACGGATACGCGCTCCAAGCAGGCGGTCATCGGCCGGCTCGCGAGCACTTCGTCGGGCAATGCGAAGAGCCGCTGGAACGAGTCGTTCGACCGGACGATCTGTCCGGACGGATCGGTCGCGACCACGCCCTCCGGCATCGTGTTCAACACCGCTTCGACGAGCGACAACGCGTGCCCCAGCGCATGCTCGGCCGCGCTGCGCGCCGCCAGTTCTCGCCGCGGCGCTCCGTGATGTCGCGGGCCGAAGCGCTCAGGTCGATCAACGCGTGCGTCTCGCCGTCGCGCGTCCCGTGGATTACGGACTGCATCCAGATCCAGACTCCGTCCTTCCGGCGGAACCGGTACGTGACCGTCTCGCGCGCGTCGGCCATCAACACCTTGACGTGGGTGGCCGCGGACGACTCCGCGTCGTCGGGGTGGATGAAGTCGTAGGCCGACCGCCCGATCAGCTCGTTCGGCTTGTAGCCGGTGATGGTGACGGCCGATGGTGACGCGTACAGACAGACGCCGTCGGGACTGTAGCGGCAGATCAGGTCGGTCGCGTGCTCGGCGAGGTGGCGAAACCGCTCCTCGCCGGCGCGGAGCGCCGCTTCCGCCAGCCGCGTGCGCGTGACGTCGACGATGACGCCGTCGAGGTACGCACGAGCCCATCTTCCCCGTAGACGGGGCGGCCGTGTTCGAGCACCCACCGCCGCGTGCCGTCGGCGTGGTAGATACGGTACTCGATGTCGAACGGTTCGTTGTTCGCGACCGCGTATAGGATGTTCCGGGAGACCTGCGCCCGATCCGCCGGATGGATGAGGTCGGCGAACGTGACGCGCCGCTCGATGAAGTCGGCCGGCGTGTAGCCGGACAGCTCCTCGACCGCTTCCGAGATATAATCCATGGTCTAGTCGATGTCCGAGCGGCAACGGTAGATCAAGCCTGGCAAGTTCTCGACGAGCCCGTTCGGTACCATTGCACGATCCTCCGCCCACATCCCACGACCATCTGGCGAGACTGCCCCGCAGGGGTTATCGGCCCGCGGGGCCGAATGTTTAAGCATGCCGACGAACATGGATTCGAGATCGGAAGCCAACCCTCAAGACAACCTCGCGGTGCTCATCGACGCCGACAACGCGAAGCCGGCCGTCATCGAGCGCCTGCTCGCGGAGATCGCCAAATACGGCATCGCCAGCGTGCGCCGAATTTACGGCGACTGGACCACCCCGCAGCTGGGGAGCTGGAAGTCGGTCCTGCTCGAATACTCGATCCACCCCGTGCAGCAGTTCCGCTACACGACGGGCAAGAACGCCACCGACAGCGCGCTCATCATCGACGCGATGGACCTGTTGTACACGGGCCGGTTCGCGGGCTTCTGCCTCGTGTCCAGCGACAGCGACTTCACGCGGCTGGCGTCGCGCATCCGCGAGGAAGGCAAGCGCGTCTACGGATTCGGAGAGAAGAAGACGCCGCGCGCGTTCGTTTCGGCCTGCGACAAGTTCATCTACACGGAAGTGTTGATGGCGGAGACCGAGCCGGGCAAGACGCCGCAGACGCGCACCGCGAAGGACCTGCGCGGAGACGCCCGTCTCGTCAACATGTTCCGGGCCGCGATCGAGGCCGCTTCGGACGACAGCGGCTGGGCGCACCTCGGAGGCGTCGGCAACAACATCGTGAAGCAGGCGCCGGAGTTTGACCCGCGCAACTACGGATTCAAGAAGCTGGGCGAGTTGGCCGCCGCGATCGGGCTATTCGAGATCGATCGCAAGTCGCAGATGGTGTTGATCCGCGAGAAGCCGCACGGCCACCGGTAGCGGCCGACGTTTCGATCCGGGCGGGTCGGCCGTTCAGTCGCCGCAGGTGCCGATGACCCGCCGGCACCGCTTGCAGAGCAGCTTGCACGATCTGATCGATTCCGCCGGTTGACCGCAGTACGGGCAGGCTTGCGCGGCCGCGAGTTCGATGATGGCGACGATGGTGGGAGCGGCGGCACGAGGTTCGGCGTGGATGGCAGCCATCGATTCCTCCGTGACCGTTTCTCGAGCCCCGACTTCGCGCCCGAAGAGCCGCGCTGGGCGCGCGGGGAGCCTTGATCCGGGGCGTCACGCCGTCCGAGTAGGGGCCAACAGGGGGCATCCGCCGCCCCTCCCTTGCCCGCACCCCCCCTTGCCAGATTCCAGAATACCGCCAACGACACTTGCAGGAGTGGCGCGGCGCGAAATAGTATTTGGTTTAGTTGGGGCCAAATGCTCCCTTGAAATGAGAGCCATCGTTCGCTTCCCTGTGTCGGTTGGGCGAACCCCTAGGTGGTGACAATAGGAATGTCAGGATCAGCTCGGGTCGCGGAAGCCATCCGCCGTCTCACGGGCCGCGCCGGTTTGCAGCTCGATGCCCCGCAGCCTTGCGGCGTGGAGAACCTAGGCGCGGACCATCCCCGTTACGCCCTCGCCTCGGAAGCGCGTGACGAAGCGATCGCGGCGCTGGAGCGCAACGAGACCCACTACACCGACGTCGGCGGCATCAAGCCGCTTCGCGAAAAAGTCGCATCCGTATTGAAAGGCTGGGGTCTGCCGGCGACCGAGACCGACCTGCTTTGCCCGGCCGGCGAGCAGGAAGCGCGATTTCTGGCGCTGCAAACGCTGTCGCGCGCCGGCTACAAGCTCGCGCTGCCCGAGGTCGTGCACCCCGGCGCACGAAAGGCCGCAGCGATGCGGGAAGCGGACGCGACTACGTTCGCCGTCGACGCGAACACGCTCGAGCCCGACCTCGATTCGGCGAAGCGCGCGCTCGCGGGCGGCAAGACCGCCTTGTACCTCGAGTCGCCGAACCGTCTTACGGGCAAGGTCATCGCGCGCGCGAAGGCCGAAGCGATCGCCGCCGCCGTAAAGGAAGCGGGCGGCGCGGTCGTCTGGGACGCCTCGCTCGTGCCGTGGCTCGTTCCAGGCACCGAGTGCGTCGCGATCGGCGCGCTCGACGGCATGGCCGACCGCACGGTCACGATCGGCACGCTGTGGCCCGGCACCGGCGTGGACGCCTGGCTCATCGCCTACCTGTCGGGCCCCGCCGACTTCGTGAATCCGGCGCGCAGCATCAAGCAGGTCATCGCGATCTGCACGTCGTCGCCGGTGCAGTGGGGCGCGCTCGGCGCGCTCAAGTCCGGCGAGGATGCGCACAAGGAGCGCGTCGCGCAGCTCGCCGACATTCGCGCCAAGGCCGTGGCGAAGGCCGGCGGTCGCGCGCTCCCCGGCGAGACCGTGAACGTCGTCGCCGTGCAAGTGCCCGGCGGCAACGTCGCGTCGCTCCCCGGCGCGCCGGCGCCCGGCGACGGCTTCGGCCGCGCCGACGTCGCGCGGTTCCTCGTCACGCCCACGGGCGAGATCATCGAAGCGCTCGCGGTCGCAGCCGGCAGCAAGAGCGGAGGTGCAGCATGAGCACGACGGCTCCGAAGGCGACACCGGGCCGTACGGGCACGGCGCTCTTGTACTCCCTGATCGATCAACTGAAGACGTACCCCGACGGCATCAGCCTCGGCCGCGGCGATCCCGACTTCGACACGCCGCCGCACATCCGCGCCGCGGTGGAAGCGGCGCTGCGCGAGGAAGATCCGGCGAAGCCGGTGCCGACGAACGGCCTCTCGGAGCTGCGCCAGCTGATCTCCAAGCGCGTGAAGGCGGTCAACAACATCGACGCCGATCCCGAGACGGACATCGTCGTCACGAACGGCGGCCAGGAAGCGGTCTTCCTCATGATCCAGGCCGCGGTCGGCCCCGGCGACGAGGTGCTCGTCGCCGACCCGAACTACAACACTTACACCGACGCGATCGCGTTCGCCGGCGCGGTGCGCGTGGCCGTGCCGACGTTCGTGCACGAGAACTACGCGATCGATCCCGATCGCCTGCGCGCAGCGATCACGCCGCGGTCGAGGGCGATCTTGATGGTCTCGCCCAACAATCCCACCGCAGCCGTCATCCCGCCGGCGCTCGTCAAGGAGCTCTGCCAGATCGCCGAAGAGCACGACCTGATCATCATCGCCGACGACATCTACGACCGCTTCCTGTACGACGGCGCGCAGCATCTGTCGCCGTCTTCGCTGCCGGGCATGAAGAAGCGCACGATGACGCTGAACGCGTTCTCCAAGACGTACTCGATGTGCGGCTGGCGCTGCGGCTGGATCACCGGCCCCGCCGACCTCATGCGCCAGGTGCGCCGTCTCAAGGAAGGCACGAGCGGCGCGACGTCGATCGTCGCGCAGCGCGGCGGCATCGCGGCCCTGTCCGGCCCGCAGCACACGATCCAGGAGTTCCTCGAGACGTACATCCGCCGGCGCAAGGTCGTCATGGCCGGCGCCGACAAGATCGGCTTCCGCTACGGCGTGCCGCAGGGCGGGCAGTTCATCTTCGTCGACGCCTCGAAGTTCGGCATGAGCTCGCTCGACCTGGCGAAGTACGTGTTGGAGCGCGCGCGCGTGCTCGCGTACCCGGGCCGGTCGTTCGGCGAGGGCTGGGACCAGTACCTGCGCGTGACGTTCCTGGCGCCCGAAGAGACCCTGGCGACGGCGTTCTCGCGCATGCATGACGCGCTGAAGGACTTGGGCTAGCCAGCTGATGGCGCGTCCCGTCGTCCTTGTCGCCGATCCGGATCTTGCCGCCGCGGCGCGGCTCGTCACGCCGGAGTACGGCGACCTCGAAGTGCGCGCCGCCGAGGAACGCGCCGACTGGCTGACGTCGTCAGCGCCTGGCGCGGCGGCGATCGTCACGCTGGCCGCGAAGGTCGGCGCCGATGCGCTCGGCGCCGCGAAGAACCTGCGCGCGGTCGTGAAGATGGGGCGCGTCTACGATCACGTCGACCTGGACGCGCTGCGTAAGAAAGATCTGCCGCTCGCGCTAGTGCGCCGCAAGGGCCCGAACTGCGTCGCGGAATTGGCGATGACGTTGATCCTCGCGCTCAGCAAGGATCTCGTCGTCGCGAACCGCGGCGTCACGAAGGGCCTGTATCGCTACCGCGGGCTGCGGCCCGTGCTCAGCAGCCAGCGCGTGATGGCGTTCCGATGGCTGGCGCCGGCGAACCTGCACGAGGTCGTCGGCAAGACGCTGGGCTGCGTCGGCTTCGGGGAGATCAGCGCCGAGCTGTCGCGGCGCGCCCAGGTCATGGGCATGAACGTGCTCTACACGCGCCGCTCGCGCATGCCGGAAGCGCACGAGCAGCTGCACAACGTCGCCTACCGCGACTTGAACACACTGTTCGAGGACAGCGACTACGTCTGCATCGCCGTGCCGCACACCGACGCGACGCACCAGCTCATCGGCCAGGAGCAATTGAAGCGGCTCGGCCCGAACGGCTACCTCGTGAACGTGGCGCGCGGCGGCATCGTCGATGAGCCGGCGCTCATCGAAGCGCTGCAGAAGCAGGAGATCGCCGGCGCCGGGCTCGACGTGTTCACGTACGAGCCGCTGCCGTTCGACAGCCCGCTGTGCCGGCTGCATAACGTCATCCTGACGCCGCACATCGGCGGCGGCACGGGCACGACGCGCGACGCCGAGCTGCGCGAGGCCTTGCACGAGGTGCGCCGCCTGCTCGCGGGCGAGGCGCCGACGTTGCCGGCGCCTCTTCCGTAGGCGCGGCTCGAAGGCTCGCCGATCATCGTCGGAACGGAGGCCGCACGTGAACGTCTACATCGTCATCGACATGGAGTGCATCTCCGGCATCTCGGCCGGCAACATGATCCGCGTCGGTCACGCGGAGTGGGCGGCGCGCGGCCGTCGAATCATGACGCGTGAGATCAACGTCGCGATCGAGGGCGCGCTCGCCGCGGGCGCGAAGCGCATCTGGGTCAAAGACGGGCACGACGCCGGTGAAAATCTCTTGTCCGAGGAATTGAATCCGGCGGCCGAGCTGCTGTCCGGGACGACGTCGGCGATCCCCGATCACCTACCGGGCATCGACAGCGGCTTCAACGCGATGTTCCTCATGGGCTTCCACGCGCGCATGGGCACGCTGCACGGCCACTTCGACCACACGATCAGCACGGCGACGATCAGCGAGGTCCGCTTGAACGGTACGCCTGTCGGCGAGCTCGGGATCTACGCGGCCATCGCGGGCGTGCACGGCGTGCCGGTGCGGCTCGTCACCGGAGACCGCGCCGCGACCGACGAGATGCGCGCGCTCGTCGGCGACGTCGAAGCCGTCGCGGTCAAGGACGGCTTCGGGCGCAATTCCGCCCGCGTGCGCTCGCCGCAGGTCACGCACCCCGAGATCCGCGCCGCGGCCGAGCGCGCGCTGCGCGACGGCGGCGGGCGTCCCTGGAAGCTCGATCTGCCGATCCGCATCGAGGTCGACTTCCTGCGGTCCGCCGACGCCGATATGGCTGAGATGATCCCCGAAGGCAAGCGCATGGGCGCCCGTTCCGTAGGATTCACGCACGATCATCCCAGGACCGCGTTCCGCGCGCTCAACGCGATGGTCGCGCTCGGCGGCGTCGCCGCGAACCGTTGGGCCCGCAATCTGTACGGATCCGGGTCGCCAGTCTCCTAACGATGCTGAGCGTCCGCGGAGAACGCGCAGACACCCTTCGTGGCCTCGTCGCCGTAGACATCCCCCACTTTCGCTGGCTCGAGGAGATGGCGATTCGCGCCGACGGGGCGTACGCCGCCTATACTGTGCGCCGCGCGAACGAGACGTACGACGGCTATCTTTCGGACGTCTTCGTGGCGCGCGTCGACGCGAATGTCATGTCGGCGCTCGATAGTGTCATGACGTCGCGTTTCACCCAAGAAAGAGGATCGGCCTCCAGCCTGGCGTGGAGCCGCGACGGCCGGCTCGCGTTCGTGTGGCGTCCCGCGGTCAGCGTGTCCCCTGGCGGCGCGACGATCTCGGGCGGCGCCGTATCGGCGCCGCCCGAGATCCAGATCTGGAGCGCCGACGGCGAGCTGCGACAGCGCATCGCCTGCGACGACGCGCTGTCGCAGCTCGCGTGGTCCCCGGACGGGCGGCGATTGGCCTGCGTGCGTTGGGTGCGCCAGGTCGACGACGATCCGTACAGCGCCGGCCCGGTGCGCGGCCTGCACCCGACCGTGCGCGTCATCCGACGGCTGCGCTACAAGCAGGACGGCGTCGGATTCGTGCACGACCGGTTCAAGCATGTCTTCGTCGTCGACGTCGCGACGGGGCAGTTTCAAGCCGTCACGGACGGCGAGTGCGACTACGACGAGCCGGTCTGGAGCCGCAGCGGGCACGCGCTCGCGTTCGTCGCGCACGCGCGCGAGCAAGAGGTCGAGCTGGGGCAGGGGCAGATCTTCGTTTGCGCGTGGCCGGGCGGCACCCCGCGCCGCTTGCTGCCGGCGTGGATCGGCTCGTGCCGCAGCCCGCAGTGGGGGCCCGACGACCGCACGATCGCGTTCGCGGCGCACACCGCGGCGGCGCCGACGAACCGCCGTATCTTCCACCACGTCTGGATCGTGGACGTCGCGAGCGGCGAAGCGCACGATCTCAGCGCCGAGCTCGACCAAACCGTCGGCAACTACGCCGTCGCCGATCAGCGCGCCGGGCTCACGAACATCACCGTGCGCTGGCCGGACGGGAGCCCGTTCGTTTACTTCCTTGCGACGGTCGCGGGCGGGGTGCACCTGTTCCGTGTCTCGGCGGCCGGCGGCCCGGTCGAGAAGCTCGCCGGCGGCGACAGCGTCATCTTCGAATACGCGCCGGCGGCGACGCACCGCGTCGTCTACGGCCTGGCCGATCCGCGCACGATCGGCGAGCTGTACGTCTGGGAAGGCGGCGCGTCGCGACAGCTCACCGACCTCAACCCGTGGCTGCGGTCGCGGCGTCTGTCGGCGCCGGAGTCCTACCACTACAAGGGGCTCGACGGCACGCCCGTCCACGCTTGGATCCACAAGCCCGTGAACTTCGAAGAGGGCAAGCGGTATCCGACGATCCTCTACGTGCACTGCTCGATGTTCTCGTGGGACTTCAACCACGAGATTCAGACGTACGCGAACGCGGGATTCGTCGTCGCCTACTTCAACCAGCGCGGCACGACCGCCGGCTACGGGCAAGAGTGGACGATCTGCAGCCAGGGCGACCAGGGCGGGCGCGACTACGAGGAGATCATGCTCGGCGTCGATGACCTCGTGCGCCGCCCCTACGTCGACGCGTCGCGGCTCGGCGTCACCGGCGGCAGCTGCGGCGGTTTCATGACGAACTGGATCGTCGGCCACACGAACCGGTTCAAGGCGGCGGTCACGCAGCGATCGATCAGCAACTACGTCAGCAAGTTCGGCACGTCCGACATCGGCCCCGAGGGCACCTTGCGCGAGACGAGCACCACGCCCTGGGACGACCTCGACAAGGCCTGGATGCAGTCGCCGATCGCGTACGCGAAGAACATCCACACGCCGCTGTTGATCCTGCACAGCGACGAGGACCATCGCTGCCCGATCGAGCAAGCGGAGCAGCTGTTCGCGATCCTGCGCTGGCTCGGCCGGGAAGTCGAATTCGTCTGGTTCGTCGGAGAGAATCACGGGCTGTCGCGCGGGGGGCGTCCCGTGAACCGCATCGAGCGGTTGCGCCGCATACTTGGTTGGTTCGAGAAACACCTCGGGACGCACAGCGTACCCGCATAAGGAGGAGGAGCCGGCGGATGCGCATCGGCAACATCGAAGCCAGGCCCGGTAGTCACGCGTTCGGCTATCTGGAGGTCGCGAAGGGACGCTCGGGGATCAGCCCCGACATCCCGGTGCACGTCTTCGCGGGAGCCCAACCCGGGCCCACGCTCGTCGTGCAAGGAGCCATCCACGGCGCCGAGATCATCGGCACGATGGCGATCTTGAACTTCATCAAGAAGCTCGATCCGAATACCCTGCGCGGCAACGTCGTCGCCGTGCCCGTCGTCAACCGAATCGGCTTCGAGCTGCAGGATCGCGGATCGAAGCTCGACGGCAAGGACATCAGCCGTCTGTTCCCCGGCAACGCGAAGGGCAGCGTCTCGGATCAGATCGCCTACGTGTACTTCAACGAGGTCATCAAGAAAGCGAACGCGCTCATCGACTACCACGCCGGCGCGCAGACCGCCTACGAGCGCTACGTGCTGTTCACGATCGAGAAGGACCCGAAGAATCCGACGGAGCTGGAGAAGCGGCGCAAGAAGCTCGTGCTCGCGTTCGGGCTCGACAGCGCCGGCTTCTTCCCGCCGGACGCGTTTGGCGCCAACAAGGCGAAGGAAGCGATCGAGGACGCCGGCGTCTGCGCGTTCACCTTGGAGTTCGGCGGCGGCACGGGCTGGGTCGCGAACGGCGATCAGAACGTTCGGGATGCTGAACGCGGGATTTGGAACGTAATGAAGGCCATGAAGATGATCGACGGCGCGTTCGAGTTCGATCAGCCGGAGTGCACGATCTACAACGCGAACGTCATCCTGTGGAAGCCCTCGGTCGACGGCGTGTTCATCCGCGAACGCCGGTTCGGCGAGTTCGTCAAGAAGGGCGAGAACTACGCGCGCGTGCAGGATCCCTACACTGGCAAGGTCCTCGGCCACCTCGTGAACACCGCCGACGGCACCGTCATCCCCAGCGGCCAGGAGTGGCCGACCATGGGATACACGTCGATCGGGATCCTCGGGCAGATCGCCGAGAAGGTCGATCGCTCGAAGGTCGACTTGACCGTTACGTTCGACTGACGCCGCGCGGACACGGAGGAACCCACGATGAAGATCGGATCGATCGAAGCGAAGGCCGGCGAGAAGGTCTTCGGATATTTCGCCCCCGTGCAGTCGCGCGGGCGGTTCGACGCGCACATCCCGCTGCACATCGTGCGCGGCGCCAAGGATGGCCCCACGCTCGTCGTGCACTCGGGCATCAGCGGCTTGGAGATCGAGCCCGCGACCGAGCTGCCGACGATCATCGAAGACCTCGATCCCAAGAGCATGTCCGGCACGCTCGTGCTCGTACCGCTGCTGAACACGTCGGGGTTCGAGTTCGAGCAGAAGAACGCGATCTGGGACGACAAGGACCTGAACACGCTCGGCCGCGGCGACGCGTCCGGCACGGTCAGCGACCAGCTCATCGACGCGTATTTCCGCCAGGCGATCGGCCCGGCGCAGGCCCTGCTGGAGATCCACACCGGGCAGCGCTGGGGCTACTTCCGCTACGCTGGGGTCTACAAGACCGGCGCCACGGACAAGTCGCGCGCCCTGGCCGCGGCCCTCGGCGTGCCGCAAGTCGTGCTCGGCCAGCCGGCCGACCAATCCATGGCGTTCGAAGCTGCGAAGGACGGCAAAACGGTCGTTTCCGCCTGGATCGGCGGCGGCCCCGGCCTGCGTGACTACCGCGAGCAGGACATGCGCCGCTTGCGCCTGGCTGTGCTCAACGCCATGCGCCACCTCGGCATCCTCGCCGGGAAGCCGGAGAAGGAAGAGGGGCCGGTCTCGGTCCTGGAAGGGCATACTTGGCTGTACGCGAACGGCCAGCGCGGCCTGACGTTCGTGGCCAAAGAACGGCGCGGCCAGCGCGTTCGCGAAGGAGAACAGATCGCCTACGTGAAGCATCCGTTCACGGGCGACGTTGTCGAGGAGATCAAGGCGCCGCGCAACGGCGTGCTCGTCCACGGCGGCGGGGTGTGGCCGATGATGCCGGACGGCGTCCCGCTGGCGATCCTCGGCGACCTCGTGGAAGAGGTCAAGTAGGACAATTCTCGCAGGGAACGCCGCGACCATGTCCGCGGGTTCAAGAGGAGGGATGAAGATGAGGCAGCGCTTCGCTCGGTTCGCTAAGTTCTCCGCGCTGTTGATCGTGGTCTTGATCGGTGGTTTGACGGCCGCGCCGCAAGCGTATTCGCAGGCGCCGCGCACGGTTACGATCGCGCACCCGGGTCCGATCTACACGATGGATTCGCCGGTGACGTGGTTCGGTTCGACGCACTGGCTGACGATGCTGATGGGCGACTGCTTGTTGTGGCGCGGGCCCGACCTCAAGGGCTACGTGCCGATGCTGGCGGAGAAGTGGGAGAACACGGCGCCCGACCGCTGGCGGTTCACGATCCGCCGCGGCGCCACATTCCACAACGGCGAGCCGATCAATGCCGAGACGATCAAGTGGAACATCGACCGCGTGCGCACGCGGCGCGACTTCATGGTCAACCCGCAGTGGCAGTTCATCAAGGACACGGTCGCCGTCAACGAGACGACGCTCGAGGTCATCACCGATGGCCCGAAGCCGTACACCGAGTTCGACATCAGCTTCAACGGCTGCAACGTTCTGCCGCCGCGCTACATCGCGCAAGTCGGGGAGCGCGAGTTCGCGCGCCGTCCGATCGGCTCGGGTCCGTTCCGCTTGGTGGAGATCCGCGAGGGCGAGCGCTACGTCTTCGAAGCATGGGACGGATACTGGGGCGGGCGCCCCCGCGGCGTCGACCGCATCGTCTACCAGGTCATTCCAGACCAGGCGACGCAGGTCGCGGCGCTGCTGTCCGGCCAGGTCGACCTCGTGCCGAACGTCGGCGTCACCGACGTCGGCCGCGTGCGCTCGGCGCCGAACCTCAAGCTCATCGCCGGCTCGTCCGGCAACCACCACAACTTGATCCTGCGCACCGCGAACTACTACGGCGACATGTCGAAGCACTACCCGAACTACCTGCCGGTGACGGTGAAGAAGGACGTGCGCCAAGCGATCTCGGCGGCGCTGGACCGGCGCGTGCTCGCGAAGGTGCAAGGCTTCGCGACGCCGTCGCTGGCGCGCGTGACGTGCGAGTACTCCGACGTGCCGCGCAACTTCTGCGGCGATAAGGCGGCGGCCGAAGAGTTCAATCCGGGCCGGGCCCGGCGCCTGCTCGAGCGCGCCGGCTACTCCGCCACCAACAAGCCGACGGTCTTCTTCGACACGTCGAACTTCCAGATCGGCAACGAGAAGGAAGTCGCCGAGGCGATCAAGGCCCAGCTCGAGGAAGTCGGCTTCGTCGTCAACCTCAACGTCATGGATCTCGCGTCCTACAACACGACCGTCACGCGCACGGGCCGCAACCGCGACCTGTCGCTCGTGCCGCTCGGCGGCAGCCCGTCGCTCGTTCCGCTGTTCTACCGCTGCGAGTGGCCGCGCAACTCGTTCTACCACGCCTGCGACCGCTCGTGGCAGCAGGTCGGCAACGCCATCCTCAAGGAGATGGACGCGAAGAAGCGCGGCGAGCTGTGGGCCAAGTGGTGGAGCTTCTTCCGCGATCAGGCCGGCACGCTGCCGCTGTACGAGATCCAACGGCAGTACGGCATGACGCAGCGCATCGATTGGAAGCCGCGCGCCGACGGTTGGATCACGCCGCGCGAGATCACGGTTCGATAGGGGAGGAAGTCTGGCGCGCCGGACAGGGTCCGGCGCGCCAGGCACTTTGGAGGGGTTCGCATGACCACGATCGCCCGCATCCTGCTCATCGCCCTGACCCTCGGCGCGCTGTCATTCGCGCCGGCCGTCCCGGCCCAAGGGCAAGGCACACGCACGATCACGATCGCGCATCCGGGTCCGATCCATACCATGGACTCGCCGGTGACGTGGTTCATCGCGACGCACTGGCTGACGATGCTCATGGGCGACTGCCTCATCTGGCGCGCGCCCGACCTCAAGGGCTACGTGCCGCAGCTCGCGGAGCGCTGGGAGAACACGGCGCCGGATCGCTGGCGGTTCTTCATCCGCCGCAACGCGACGTTCCACAATGGCGAGCCGATCAACGCCGAAACGATCAAGTGGAACATCGACCGCATCAAGGCGCGGCGCGATTTCCTTGTGAACCCGCAGTGGGCGTTCGTCAAGGAAGTCGTGCTCGTCAACGAGTTCACGCTCGACGTGATCACGAACGGGCCGAAGCCGTACACCGAATTCGACATCAGCTACAACGGCTGTAACATTCTTCCCCCGCGCTATCTCGCCCAAGTCGGCGACCGCGAATTCGCGCGGCGGCCGATCGGGTCCGGCCCGTTCCGCCTCGTGGAGTTCCGCGAGGGCGAGCGCTACGTGTTCGAAGCGTGGGACGGGTACTGGGGCGGCCGCCCGCGCGGCGTCGACCGCATCGTCTACCAGGTCATCCCCGACCAGGCCACGCAGGCGGCGGCGCTGCTCGCCGGCCAGGTCGACCTGATCACGAACGTGCCGGCGACGGACGTCGCGCGCGTGCGCGCGGCCCGCAACCTGAAGATCGTGCCGGGCGAGTCCGGCTTCTTCCACAACGTGCTCGCGCGCGCCCGCATGGACTTCGGCGACATGACGAAAAACTACCCGGGCTACCAGCCGGTGACGATGAGCAAGGAGATCCGCCAGGCCATCTTCCACGGCCTCGACCGTGCGACGCTCGCGAAGGTTCAGGGCGCGGCGAAGGCGGTGCTCGTGCGCATCACCTGCGAGTACCCGGAAGTGCCGCGCAAGTACTGCGACGAGAAGAACATCCGCGCCGCCTACAACCCCGACCGCGCGAAGCGCCTCGTGCGGCAGGCGGGGTTCGATCCGGCCGCCGGCAAGAAGCCGGTCATTTTCTTCGACGCGCCGTCGTTCCAGATCGGGAACGAGAAGGAAGTCGCCGAGGCGATCAAGGCTCAGCTGGAGGAAGTCGGCTTCGACGTGCGCTTGAACATCCTCGACAACCAGGCCTACACCGAGCAGGTCTCACGGCGCGCGAACTATCGCGACTTGACGATGGTCTCGCTTGGCGGCAGCCCGTCGCTCGTGCCGCTGTTCTACCGCTGCGAGTGGCCGAAGACCGGTTCGCAGTACACGTGCAACCGCAACTGGCAGCAGTGGGGCGACCTGATCCTCAAGGAGATGGACCCCAAGAAGCGCAACGCGCAGTGGGAGCGCTGGTGGGACCACTACATGGACCACGCGACGACGATCACGGTGCACGAGATCCAGCGGCAGTACGGCATGTCCAGCCGCGTCGAGTGGAAGCCGCGCGCCGACGGTTGGGTCACGCCGCGCGACCTCGTGGTCCGGTAGGGAAGGGCTAAACAGCGGTGTCAACCTACATCCTCAACCGGCTGGCGCAGGCGGTGATCGTGGCGCTCATCGTCTCGGTCGTCGTCTTCCTGCTCGTGCGCCTGAAGGGCGATCCGATCGAGCTGATCGCCCCGCCGGAGTTCACGCAGGAGCAGATCCAGGGGCTGCGCGTGGCCTGGGGGTTGGACAAGCCGCTGAACGTGCAATACGCGGTGTTCCTGTCGCGGGCCGTGAAGGGCGACTTCGGCGACTCGATGCGCTCGAAGCGGCCCGCGATCGAATTCGTGCTCGACAAGCTGCCGTTCACGTTCCTGCTCGCCGGCGTCTCGGCGATCCTGGCGCTCTTGATCTCCGTGCCGCTCGGCGTCCTCTCGGCCGTGCGGCGCGGCAGCTTCATCGACCTGTTCAGCACGTCGGCGGCGACGGTCGGTGCCGCCATGCCGAATTTCTGGATCGGACTGATGCTGATCTTGTTCTTCTCGGTAAATTTGCGCTTGCTGCCGGCGTTCGGTTCGGAGTCGTGGCAGACGATCCTCATGCCGGCGCTGACGTTGAGCCTCGGCGTCGCGGCGCGCCTGGCGCGGATGACGCGATCGGCGATGCTCGAAGTGCTGGGGCAGGACTACATCCGCACCGGCCGGGCGAAGGGGCTCGCCGACCGGCTCGTCATCTACCGGCATGCCTTGAAGAACGCCGCGATTCCCGTCATCACCGCGTTCGGCTTGCAGCTCGGGTTCCTGCTGTCTGGCTCGGTCGTGGTCGAGCAAGTCTTCGCCTGGCCGGGCCTCGGCCGTTTGATGATCGAGGCGATCGGCACCCGCGACATCGCGATCATCCAAGCCGGAGTGTTGTGGTTCTCGATGACCGTCCTCGCCATCAACTTGGTCGTCGACGTCGTCTACACGCTCGTCGATCCGCGGATCCGCTATGCGTAACACCGTGCCGGAGCCGCGGGCGCTGACGGCCGCCGAAGTCGTGCAGCGCGGCGGCGATGCGCTGCGCCACGCGCCGACGATGCGCCAAGTGCGCTGGCGCCGCGCAACCCTCTACATGCGGCGCAGCCCGGTCGGCATCGCCGGATTGATCCTCGTCGGCATCGTCGTGCTGACGGCGCTGCTCGGCCCGGCGATCACGCCACACGAGGCCCGCAAGACGAACTTGCTGACGCGGTTCGCGCCGCCGGGCACGATCGACGCCAACCGCGGCCTGCACACGCTCGGCACCGACCAGCTCGGGCGCGACGTGCTCAGCCGCATCATCGAGGGCGCGCGCGTGTCCGTCGTCGTCGGCATCCTGTCGTCGTTGATCTCCGGCGTGCTCGGCGTCGCCATGGGCCTCTTCGCCGGCTTCTACGGCGGGTGGATCGACAACGCGATGATGCGCCTGACGGACGCGTTCCTGGCGATTCCTTACCTTGTGCTCGTCGTCGCCGTCGGCGGCATCCTCGGGCCGGGCGTCGTCACGCTCATTCTCATCCTCGGGTTCACCGGCTGGGTGTCGTACTGCCGTGTCGTCCGCGGCGAGGTGCTGACGATGCGCCAGCAGGAGTTCGTCACCGCCGCGCGCGCGCTCGGCCAGCGCGACGGCGTCCTGCTTCGGCGGCACGTTCTTCCGAACGTCATGGCGTCGATCATCGTGTTGATGACGCTGCAAGTCGCGACGTCGATCTTGTCCGAATCGACGCTGAGCTTCCTCGGGCTCGGCGTGCAGCCGCCGACCGTCACATGGGGCGGCATGCTCGCCGACGGCCGCCAGCACATCGGCGGCGCGTGGTGGCTGGCGACGTTCCCCGGAATCGCGATCACGCTCACCGTGCTCGGCACGGTGTTCCTAGGAGACTGGTTGCGCGATGTCCTCGACCCCAAGCTCCGCGTCTAGCGGCGGCGCCACACCGGCCGGCGGCGCGGCGACAGGCGCCGCGGCCGAAACGAGCGTCGGCACGGCCGGCTACTCCGCAGATCCGCGCGCGATCGGATTTCGCGTGCCGCGCGCGCGCAACGTCGAATTGCACGCGAGCCTGCGCGCGCAGCTCGACGAGGCGGTCGCGCGCGTCGTCTACGGCACGAACGCCGCCGGCGACGCGGAGATCCGCGCGTTCGAGAGCGAGTTCGCGGCCGCGGTCGGTCAGGCCGAAGCGGTCGGCTCGTGCTCCGGAACGGCGGCGCTGTTCCTGGCCGTGCGCGCCTGCGGCATCGGTTCCGGCGACGAGGTCATCACGATCGCGAACTCCGACATCTCGACGACGGCGGCGATCCGCAACGCCGGCGCCGAGGCGGTGCTGTGCGACATCCAAGCGAGCGACTACACGATCGACGCCGCGCTCGTGCGCTACCTCATAACGCCGCGCACGAAGGCGATCCTGCCCGTCGACCTGTACGGGCACCCCGCCGACGTGCGCGCGCTGCGCGCGATCGCCAACGAGCACAACCTCTTGATCATCGAGGACGCCTGCCTCGCGACCGGCGCGCACGACAGCGGCAAGCCGGTCGGCGCGTTCGCCGACGTCACCGTGTTCAGCTTCGCGCCGTTCAAGCCGCTCGGGTCGGTCGGAAACGCCGGCATCTGCGTGACGAGCAACCCCGACCTCGCCAGCGAATTGCGCAAGCTCGCGAGCTACGGGCGCGACCCGCGCAAGCCGTGGCCGAAGGATGGATCGCAGCGCTACGACGCCGAGGGCTACCACCTGCCGATGGATCCCGTGCAGGCGGCGGTGCTGCGCGTGAAGCTGCCGCACCTGGCGGCGTGGACAGCGGGCCGCCGCGCCGTCGCCGCGGCGTACGAGGCGGGGCTGCGCGCGTCCAGCGTGCGCGGGCGCTTGTCTTGGCCGGTGTTCCGCGAGGAGTCGGCGCCGACTTTCCGGCAGTACACCATCCAAGTCGACGACCGCGACGCCGTGCACCGCAAGCTGCGCGACGCCGGCATCGAGGCCGTCTTGCACTATGTTCCGGGATCGCACCGCCACCCGGCGTACGCGTCGCGGCCCCTGCCCGGCTGCGAGGACGTGCCCGTCACCGAGCGCGTGTCGCAGCGATTGCTCTGTTTGCCCCTCTGGCCCAACCACACGCAGGAAGAAATCGAGTACGTGCTGCAAGAGATCGAGGACGCCTTGCACTAACCACGCAACACCGCACCGCGCACGTCGCACCGAAAACCGCACGTCAGGGAGGAACCATCCATGTTTTCCCAGGAAGCCACGAAGCGAGAGATCGGCCGCCGCGTCTCCCGTTTCCAGGGATTGTTGAAGGAGAAGGATTGCGGCGCGGGTCTCGTGCTCGGCGCCGGCGCGCCCGGCCAGGTCGGCGGCACGCGGTACCTGACGAACATCAACTTATGGAGTAACCGCATCTTCGTCGTCGTCGACAAGGCCGATCCGGACCCGGAGGCATACATCTGGTCGTCGTACCAAGCCGAATGGGCGAAGGAGCACGCGACGACGTCGAAGATCTTCAGCCCTGATGACGTGCAGGCCGACGCCGTCGCCGCGGTCAAGCGCATGGCCGGCAGCAGCAAGCGCATCGGCGTCGTGAACTTCAACCGGCTGGCGACGGTCGGCGAGGCGGCCGGCATCAAGAAGGCGCTGGACGGGTACGAGCTCGTCGAGATCACGGGCGAATTCAACAAGATTCGCTCGATCAAGTCGCCGTGGGAGATCGAGGCGCTGTTCGAAACCGGCCGCATCAACGACGAGGCGTTCGACGTGTTCGCGCAGGTCGCGCACATCGGTGGGCGCGTCTGGGACGCCGCCGCCGAGGCGGAGCGGCACATCAAGGCGCAGGGCTGCTTCTGGGGCCGCTCGAAGGTCGCGCTCGACCGCCGGCCGTACACGATCCCGACGCCGCCGGACCGCCGCTTCACCAAGGACGACATCATCTGCTTCGAGCTGTGCTACGAAGGCCCGCAGGGTTACTGGACCGAGATGTCGGCCGTGTACTCGTTCGGCCCGCTTCCGAAGGAGGACCGCCGCTTGCTCGACGCGACGCTCGGCATGGTCGACGCCTGCGCCGAGGCGGCGCTGCCGGAGACGCCGATCGGCAACCTGGCGAAGGTCGCCGACGATTTCATGCGCGCGAAGGGATTCAACGTCGTCGGAAAGCACACGCCGGACTGCCACAGCATCGGGCTGGACGGCGGCGACGGCCCGAACTCCGATCGCACGCCGAAGGAATTGCTGAAGGCGAACATGACGCTGTCGTTCCACCCGTCGCCGATGATCGAGGGCGAGCGGGCGTTCCTGATCTCCGACAACTTCCTCGTGACGCAGACCGGCGCGGCGCGCCTGTCGCCGCACACGAAGTTCTACCACGAGCTGGAGGGGTAACGTATCGTGTAGCCATCGGCACCTGTCGATGAGCCGGGAGGCGATACGAGTGGACAAAGGCAAGCGGCGCGTCGTCAGCATCGCGTACTGCGTACCCTGAGACTACTCCGAGCGCGCCGTGAGCGCGGTCCGGGATCTGCTGCACGACTACCAGCACGTGATCGAGGAAGTGCGCGTGCGCATGGGCGAGAAGGGCGTGTTCGACGTCGAGGTCGACGGCACGCTGATCTACTCGAAGAAGGTCGAGGGGCGGCACGCCCAACCGGGCGAGGTGCTAGCGCGGTTCAAGCAGCACATCGGCCCCGACTTTCCGGTGTACGAGCGCTGAGGAGGACAGCAGAGATGAATCCCATCACGACCGCCCCGAAGACCGAGTGGGCCGCCGCGCGCTTCGGCGCCTACGCCGCGAATCTGCGGTTCGAACACCTGACGCCCTTGGCCGTGCATCGCGCCAAGCAGATCGTGCTCGACACCATTGGCACCGCGCTCGGCGGCTGGAAGCGCGGATTCGGCGACGAGGTCGTCGCCTACACGCGCAAGTATGCGCCCGGGGACGCGGCGTCGATCCTCGGCGACGGGGGCCGCTCGAGCATGGAGGGCGCCGCGTTCGCGAACGCAACGAACGCGAAGATGCTCGGCATGGACGACTCGCACCGAAACTACGGCCACGTCGGCGCCGAGGTGTTCCCAGCGGTGCTGGCCGTCAGCGAAGCCAACAAGCGCTCCGGCAAGGATCTCATTACCGCCATGGCCGCCGGATACGACGTGTTCGGCCGCATCGGCCGGCAGACGCGCAACACGCACCTCGCGCGCGGGCTCGACGGCAAGGGCACGCTCGGCACGCTCGGCAGCGCCGTCGCCGCCGGGTACGCGTTCGGCTGCGACGGCGTGAAGATGAACCACGCCCTGGCGATCGCCGCCAGCTTGGCATGCGGCATGGAGACGTACACGCAGGACCCGAACAAGACGCACACCAAGGACCTCATCGCCGGATTCGGCGCGCGCAACGGCGTGTTCGCTGCGCAGCTGGCGGCGTCGGGCCTGTGCGGCCCGCGCGGCGCCATCGAGGGCGAGATGGGGTTCATCTCCGCGTTCGGCGATACGTTCGACGCCGAGGCCGCGTTCCGCGGGCTGGGCAGCGAGTTCGAGATCGAGACGATCGGATTCAAGCCGCACGCCGGCTGCCGCCACGTGCACCAGGGTGTCGACGTCGCGTGGATGGTGCGCGGGCAAGATGGGTTCGACGCCAGCCGCGTGGCGAAGATCGAGCTCGGCACGTACAAGCACGCGATCGAAGCGGAGTTCCGCCGTACCACGTCCCCGGAGAGCTTGTCGAGCGCCGGCTACAGCATTCCAACGGCCGTGTGCATCGGCCTCGTGTTCGGCGCGTGGTATCCGGAAGACATCCAGAAGTACACCGACCCGCGCGTCGCGAAGCTGCTCGCGACCGTGACGACGCACGAGGACACGACGCTCGCGGCCAACGGCGCGCACCTGAAGGTGACGCTGGACGACGGGCGCGTGTTCGAAGCGCGCACCGACTACGCGAAGGGTGAGCCCGAGAACATGCTGACCGACGAGGAGTTCGAGGCGAAGTTCAAGCGGCTCGGCGAGGGCGCGCTGCCAAGCAAGCGGCTGGACGAGATCATCGCCGCCGTGTGGAGCTTGGAGCAGGTGAGCGACGTCGGGGCGCTGGCGCGGTTGGTTTCGCAGGGGTAGGGGAACGCATCGTGCGATCGTCCGCAGATGTCGGATGATCGAACCGGCGCGGTTCGCGATCTTCGTCGGGGTCTCGTGGGCGGTCATCCTCGCCCCGGGCCCCGACATGCTTTACTGTAGTCTTCCCCGTCAAGTAGACAGTGGATAACTAGAGAATTCTGGGATAGCAAGCTGCTGCGCGTATCGCAGCCGCGGCATCTTGTCCTGCGTCACCATCTCAGTCGCGACGCGCCGGGACGCGCAGACGTTCACCGTGACGCCATAGGGCACCATCTCGCCCTCCCACCTATTCGTCACCGCGTCGATCGTCGCTTTGAACGCCGACCACAATCGCGACACACCAGACTCCCTCACCTGACCTGCCCCGCCACCACCGCCGCCGTCGACTCGTCCTCCGCGAACATGTGCTCCACGCGCAGCGACGCCAGTGTGATGTCCTGCGGCGTGCCGAACGTCGTGAACATGCTGAAGAAGCGAGCTCGCCGTACGGCGTGGCGTAGCGCGTCGTCAGCACCGGCGCCGCGGCGTGCGGCCAAACCGCGGATGCGTGCTTGTCGCCGAGACGCTCGCGGACGCGCGCGGCCACGGCCTCCACCTTCGATGCCAGCGCCGGATGTGATGCGGCTTCGTGCCGCAGGTGCGCGAGGAAAGGCGGTCCCACCTCGTGCAGGTTCGTGATCCGTTTCGTGAACCCGTCGGGATGCGCCAGCAGGTCGAGCAGGTTGATCGTCCGGCCGTCTGCCGGCGGCGGCGCGTCCGGCATCAGCGTCGCCGCGAGCCACTGGCCGCCGCGGTTGAGCCGCACCAGGTTCCAGTGCGCGTCGAGGACGAGCGCCGGCATCGGATCATGCGCGCGCAGCAGCCGCTCCAGCGCGTGGTCGGCCTGCGCCAGCGCCGGATCGTCCAATGGCGCCGCGCCGTACAGGGGCGCGTATCCCGCTTGCAGCATCGCCTCGTTGTGGACGCCGAGCGGCGCCCCGAGTTCGCGCAGCCACGCGGCGAGCAAGTCTCGGCTCGGGCGCGCGCGTCCGCTCTCGACGAAGCTGACGTGCCGCTGCGAAACGCCCAGGCGCAGCGACAGCTCCAGCTGGCTCCAGCGCCGCGCTTTGCGCGCGTGCTTCAGCGTGACGGGCAGGGTGGGAGCGAGGGTGGCCATGCCTTGATTCCAGCACGGCCGCGCCGGAATTCAATGACCTGCCAGGTAATTGCGTCCATGACCCGCGCGGCGAATACTGGACGTGCCAAACAAGGGAGGTGCGTCATGCAACGCGTTTTGATCGTGGTCACGCTCGTTCTGTTCGGCGCGCTCAGCGCCGTGGCGTTGTGGCAGCACGGGTACTGGGGCATCATCGAGCCCCACTTTCGCAGCTTCGGCGCGGCGCAAGTCTTCGCAGACTTTGTGATCGCGCTGACGCTTGTGATGGTCTGGATGTGGCACGACGCGAAGAAGGCGGGCCGGAACCCTTGGCCGTGGATCGTCGCGACGCTGGCGCTCGGCTCGTTCGGGCCGCTGGTGTATCT
>VGFF01000016.1 GCA_016868955.1 Armatimonadota bacterium | reverse complement strand
TCGCGAATCTCGGGGCGCTCCAGACGCTGGAGCGACGGCGGCGCCAAGACCGCGTGCGTCGCGCACACGTACATCTCCCGACGGGCCCCGGCTTCGACGAGCATTTCGATCGCCGTTTCCACGGTGCCCGCCGTCGCGATGATGCGGTCGATGAGGATCGGCGTGCGCCCGGCGACCTCGCCGACGAGCTGCACGGGCGCCTTGGCGCCGTCGGTGCGCCGCTGGAAGACGACGGCCAGCGGCAAGCTGAGCCGATCGGCGAGGCGCTTCGCCTGCTTGACCGCGCCGTCGTCCGGAGCGACGACGACCGCATTCTCGATGCGGCGCACCGACAGCGCCTCCGCGAACAACGGCAGCGCCCGCAAGTGGTCGACGGGAATCGTGAAGAAGCCCTCGATTTGGTCGGCGTCGAGATCCATCGTCAGGACGCGATTGATGCCGGCCGCCATCAGCAGGTCGGCGATCAGCCGCGCCGTGATCGGCTCGCGCGGCGCCGATTTCCTATCTTGCCGAGCATATGCGTAGTACGGGATCACGGCCGTGATGCGGTCGGCGGACGCGCGGCGCAAGGCGTCGATCATGATCAGCAGCTCGAGCAGGTTCTCGTTGACGGGGTGGCACAACGGCTGGACGACGAACGCATCGACGCCGCGGGCGTTCTCGTCGTAGCGGACGTAGATCTCGCCGTCGGCGAACCGCTCGATGTGCACCTTTCCGAGCGGGATACGGAGGTAGTCGGCGATCTCCTGTGACAGCGGCCGATTCGCCGTTCCCGAGAAGACCTTGAATTCTCCGTGCTGCAAGTCAGCGGGCCTCGACGACGATCCGGATGGCGGTGCGCTCCTCACCGTCGATTTCGACCTTCGCGAACGCGGGAACAGCGACGATTTCCAACCCGTTCGGCGCCACGTACCCGCGGGCGATGGCGAGGGCCTTGACGGCTTGATTTACGGCACCGGCACCGATGGCTTGCACTTCGATCGACCCCTTCTGGCGAAGCAATGCCGCGACGGCGCCGGCGACGGCTTTGGGCTTCGAGTCCGCCGAGACTTTCAGGACCTCCGTCATGTCGGCGCAGCTCCCATCGGACGCCAAAACCCGCGCCCACGATCGCACATCGATGTTCCATGGCGCGAACGCCATCTCCTTCATGGAAACCGATCGCGGCACGCACGAAGTGCAACTGTGCTCGACCTCGTGCGCTTCACGGATTCGCCTTCCCTCGTCGTCGCAGGACGAGGGTGACGAAGCGCAGCAGCGCCAACTGACGGCGCCAGCGCGACGGCTGCCGCAGCAGCCGGTACAGCCATTCGGCATGCAGGCGGTGAATCCATCGAGGTGCCCGCGGGACGCGGCCCGATAACACGTCTAAGCTTCCGCCCACGCCCATCGCGACGGCAACACCCGATGACGCCAGATGTCGATGCAGCCACTTCTCTTGCAGGGGCATGCCGAGACCCGCGAAGAGGTAAACGGAACGCGCGGCGCGGATGCGGGCCACGACGGCCGCCTCATCGCCCGAATCGTGGCGGAAGAAGCCGTGATGCGTGCCGGCGACCACGAGCCCCGGATGTCGCGCGGCGGAAGCGATCGCGGCCGCTTCGGCGACGCCGGGCGCGCCGCCCAGGAAGAAGACCGGCGCCGCTTCGCGGGCCGCCTCGGCGAGAAGTCGATCCAACAACTCGATACCCGGCACGCGCGCCGGCAAGGGGCGTCCGGACCGCCGTGATGCCCAGACGACGCCGATGCCGTCGGCGACGACGAGCGACGCGCCCGCCATCGCACGCGCCAGCGCCGGATCGTGCTGGGCCGCGATGACCGCTTCCGGATTCGCCGTGACCACCAAATGGGGCTGCGGCGTCGCCGCGAGTCGCTGCACCGCCGCCGTGGCGCCATCGAGATCGACGACGTCGAACGAAACGCCAAGGACAACGACCCGCGGTCGCGCCGGCGCGCACGTCGCTTCCGAAGGCGTCGTCACGCCGCCCCCCATGCCGCCGCGATCTCCGCCGGCCGTCGCGCCAATTGGCGCAGCGCCGGCATCTCGGCGCGGACCGAAGCGGCCCGCGCGACGCGATCGTCCCAGTCGCTCGCGAAGTCGATCATGCGCCCATCCAGCGGGAGGTCGCGGACGCGCGCGCCCGATAGCCAGGTTTCGATGGCCCGCACCTTCGGATCATACGCCAGCCCGACGACGGGCACGCCAGCGACGGCGGCGAGGACCAGCGCGTGCAACCGCATCCCGACGAATAGCCCAAGACCGGTCATGGCGCTCAGCGCCTCTTGTGGCGTGCGCGGCGCGACCACCTCGGCCTCTCCAAGGTGGTCGGCGAGGCGGCGCGAGGGGTCCCAGTCTTGGGCCGCATGAAAGCTCACGATGCGTATGCGCGTGCCACGATCGGCAGCGAGCCGCTTGATCACATCCGCGAACGGCCTGAACCACTCACCCGGCCACGTGCGCACGGACACGCCGACGGTCGCGACGGAACCGTAGGCGCCGTCCTGCAGCGCATCGAGGCCCAGCGCCGGATCACAGACGACCTCGATCGGAGACCGCACGCCCAAGGCGCGCACGACTGCCATCGAAACCGGATCCCGCACGGTGATGTGAGACGCCGAGCGGAACACGCGGCGGGCGACCCAGCGGCTCGCGGGGCGGCGCAACGGTCCGACGCCCTGCGCGTAGACGAGCATCCGCGGACGACTCCGAAATGCCAGCTCGTGGAGCCACCCATAGTACAACGGACTTCGCCAGGAAGTGGCGTCCTGGAACAAGCTGCCGCCGCCGCTGCAGATCCAATGCGCATCCCGGCACGCGCGCGCGACGGCGCGAAAGTCGCCACGGTAGACGGCGTCGACGCCGTGCATCGCCCGCGTCTGTTCCGGATCCGCCGACAGCACGCAGAGGGAGATATTGGGGATGCGCTCGCGGAGGTGGGCGCGGATCGCGCACAGCACGGCCTCATCGCCGAGGTTGCCGAAACCGTAGTATCCGATCACGACGACGCGCGTCATCGCGCAAGCCCGCTCGTCACGCCCGAACGCGCCGCCGCGCCGATGATCCACGCGCCCCACCGGTGCCAGAGGGCGGCGAGGACGACCACGGCGCCGACGCCGATCGCCGTGCCGAGCGCGAGCGCGTTGCCCGTGCGCCAGAGCGCGTAGAGGACCGGCGTGTGGATGTGGCAGAACGAATTCAGCAATCCGGTCTGACCGACGGAGCCGACAAGCGCGAGCGGAAACGCCAAATTCGGAAGCCGCAACGCCGCCGCCGCGAGCGCCAAAAGCAGGAGCGGGTGCCCGAAGAGATACTCCTTCGTGCGCGGCCGCGCGACGAACGCATCCTCGACGAAGCCGCGCAGCCGCTCCTCGATGCCGACGAGCGGCAGGCTCGTGTTCCCGGAGCGCACGAGCAACAGGAGCACGACGCCGGCGATCGACAACGCGAGCACCGCGTGCCGCCACAACAGCGGACGCCCCAGCGACGCCCACGCGCGCGCGATCAGCCCGCGGCGCTCGGTCGCGGGCAAGGCGCGCTCCCACCGCAGGATCCACATCGCCGCGAAGACGAGCACGGGAAGGACCGCGGCCAATTTGACGCCGGGGAACTGATCGAACGCGAGCATGAATCGCCAATCGGCCAACACGGCACCGACGACGAGGCCGCCCAGCAGCGACACGGCGGAAATCTGCGACAGGCGCCCGACGGCGAACAGCGTCGCCCACCCCGTCGAGACGCGGCGCGAGGAAACACGCTTCCCGGCGGCGCCGCCGGGTGCGGGTACGCCGAAGTACAAAGCCAATGTCGGAAACGCGATCGCAGCCGCCAGCGCCAGTCCCTTGCGCACCCAGCCATCGAATCCGATCGACGATGCCGCGAGGCCGAGCAACGCAACACCGACCGCCGCCGCCGGCCAGGTCGCCGGGTGCGGGCGCCAGCCCGCGAGATCGGCGATCAACGCGGCGACGAGGCAAAACGACGCGGCCGCGCCGAGGAGAACCGCGGCGTGGATTGGGCGTGGCACGGAGATTGGCGGCAGGGGCGCCGCCGGACCGATCATAAAACCCGCGTCGCGGACGCGCGTCGTGATTGATCGAACGTACGCGACGTTCGATGCGACGGGGTCGATCCCGGCCGTCAGATTGAGGAACGGACGCACGTACAAGATGCGCAGATTCCGCTCGCGCGCGGCTCGCACGAAACGGTCGACCGCGTCCGGCGGCTGGAATCGATCGAGCGCCTCGGGCGCGAAACCGAAGACGCGGACGACGGACGGGCGCATGAGGAGCGTCATGGATTCCTCGCCGCGAATCCGCCGTTGCTGCGCGAGGACCTCGATCCGGCCGTAACGTCCGTCGATCTCCCGAAACGCGCCTGCTGCTTCTTTCAGGAGGCGCTCGAATCCCAGGAAGTCCGTCAACTCGGGGATGAACGTGCGGCCGGGGCCGAGCTCCCGGTAGGACGCGATGCGCGCGCGCAGGCGCGCCGCATCCGCGCCGCGCAGGTTACGCGGGCGAAGGACGACGTGAAAGCCGCGCGCTTCCCAAGCGCGCACGTCCGCCGCCAGGAAGCCGAGCCCTGTTTCCTCCAGATCGCTGAGGCGTCCCGTGACCTCCAACGCGCGCTGCCCGGCGGGCAACCGGCGTGCTCGCCCCTCTCCGAGCGCGGTGTCGAAGCCGCCGCGGAGCAGCCGGCCAACGTCTTCCTCCTGGTAGAGGATGTAGACGGCGCGGCGATCGACCCGCGACGGCGGCACGCCCGCCAGCTCCGGCGGTACGGCGCGGGCCCGCAGCAATTCGGCGAGCGTCGCGCCGTCGAAGACGCGCACCCGATTCTCGTCCGCGAGCCGCCGCAGCGTCTGATCGTAGAGGGCGACGCCGTTGGCCCCCTGTTCGCGAAGCCTGCGCCAGAAACCGTCGTTCGCTTGCCCTTCGCGCTCAGCGAGGAGGCCCCAACTCTCGGCGTCGAGGGTGACCGTCACGGTCCGGGAGCTCGACTCCAGGCGGTGGCGCATGAATAAGACGGCGACGGACGCGACGACCCCGATCAGGACACAGGCGGCGAGCAGGCGATGCCTGCGGAGAACGCTCAAGCCTCCGCCTTTGCCGGCAGCTTCAGGTACGCGTAGATGAATGGATCGAGGTCGCCGTCGAGCACGGCGTTGACGTTGCCGCTCTCGGCGCCGGTGCGATGGTCCTTGACCATCGTGTACGGCTGCAATACGTAGGAGCGGATCTGATTGCCCCAGGCGGCGTCCCGATGCTCGCCCCGAAGCTCCGTCATCTTCTGCAGATGCTCCGCTTGCTGGCGCTCGTACAGGCGGGCGGCGAGGATCCGCATCGCGTTCTCCCGATTGGCGTGCTGAGACCGCTCGTTCTGGCACTGCACGACGATGCCGGTCGGCAAGTGGGTGATCCGAACCGCCGTCTCCACCTTGTTGACGTTCTGCCCGCCGGCGCCACCGGCGCGATACGTGTCCACACGGAGCTCGTCAGACCGGATGCTGACGTCCTGCGCTTCGATCTCCGGCAAGACCTCGACGAGCGCAAACGAAGTGTGCCGACGCTTCGCCGCGTCGAACGGCGAGATGCGCACGAGACGATGAACGCCGCGCTCGCTGCGCAGATAGCCGTATGCGTAGGGGCCGCGGACGAGGGACGTGACGCTCTTGATACCGGCTTCCTCGCCGTGCGAGAGATCGGCGATCTCGGTCGCGAACGCGCGCCGGTCGGCCCACCGCGTGAACATGCGCAGCAGCATCTCGGCCCAATCCTGGGACTCGGTGCCGCCGGCGCCGGCGTGGATGGAGACGATGGCGTTCGCGCGGTCATGCTCTTCGCCGAGGAGCGTCTGCAATTCCAAGCCGTCGAGGTCAGCGTGAAGCGCGATCGCCTCCTGCTCGAGCAGGAGGATCTCGTTGGGATCGTCGACACCGAGCGCGAGCAGCTCGGCGACGTCATGAAGACCGCGGCCCATGCGGTCGAGGCGATCGAGCTGCTCCCGCAGGATCGTGAGCTCTTGTCCGACGGATTTGGCGCGGGATGGATCGGACCAGAACGCCGGCGACGCCGACGCCGCTTCTAGCTCCGCGATCTGGGCGCGTTTGCGGTCCGGGTCAAAGATGCCTCCCGATGTCTCGCAGGCGGTCGAGGTCCGCGTCGACTTGGTTTCGCAGTTCCTCGATGGTCACAGCGCCGACACGCTCCCTTTCATAGATCGCGATGATCGATATGGAACGCTTTCGCGTCTTCGTCGCTCATGGTACCACCCGGCGCCGCCCCAGCCGCCTGCCGCGGCGCGTGGCCTCATGGCCGCTGCGCCAACCCCAAGAGCGAGACAAGCGTCACGTCGATTCCGCCGCGCGCGATCACCGGTCCCCACACGCTGCCCGTGCGGACGCGGATGAACGCGTTCGCGGCGGCGGCGACGAGCCGCCAAGCCGCCAGTTCGGCCGGTGCCGCCAGATGAAGGAGCCAGGTGCCGGCAACGGAGATCGCGACAATCAGCCACGGGCGCTCGATGAGGGCTCCGCCGACGGCGCCGCGCAGCCACACCTCCTCGCCGAACGAGACGACCGCCGCGACGATCCAAGGAAAGGCGGCGGCCGTCACGGCCAGCATCGCCTTGGGGAATCCCTGGGCCGCGAACCCTGCCATGACGACGAGCAGCACGACCCCGCCCAGCACCGACGACGAAGCGACGCTGGCGACGGCATTGCCGCCGCGCAACCCGGCGGCGCTGGCACCAGCCAGTCGCAGCGTCGCGACGGCGAGCGCCGCGCTCGCGAGCGCGCGCACCAGATCCGACGGCCACAACGACGCCGCGACCGCGCCCGCGAACGCGATGACGCCCGGCCAGGCCAAACGGCGAAGCAGCTCGGCGGTACGCTCGTCGGCGACCGCGCGCCGGGTCCACGGCCACGCCAACGCAGCGACGACCGCCCACGGCAAGACGAGCCAGGTATGCCCGAATCGGGCGTAAGGCGTCGCCTCGTCGCGCAGCGTCGCCGTTGCCGCCAGGACGCCCTCGCCTCCCCACGGCAGGATCGATCGCACGCGGCCGTCCGCCGTGACGTGCGCCGACGGACCGGTGCTGGCGGCGCGAACGACGTCGCGCCCTGACTCCGCCGCGCGGAAGACTGAGAACATGAGGTGCTGCCGCGGCCCGGCGGCGTCGGCGAACCAGGCGTCGTTGGTGACGAAGTAGAGAATCCGCGCGCCATCCCGCGCGAGCGCGCGCGCAACTTGAGGATCGATGGATTCGTAGCAGATCGCGATGCCCGCGGCGCCGAACGGTGTCGGCACCGCGCGATGCGCGCTGCCCGGCACCAAACCCGCTTCTCCGAACGGCACGAGTCGAACCTTGTCCTGGCGTCCTTGTATCACCGGGCCGGCGACGACGGCCGCGGTTTGCGCCCCGTCGGCGGAGAATCCCGTGGCGATCAACGCACCCTCTGTCGGCGAGAGCGATGCGACGGTGGAGGCCGCGCGCTCGCCGTCGACGACCACACCAGGCCATGCGCCCTCCGGCCACACGACGACATCGGCGCCCTGGTCGATCGCCTGTCGCGTCAACCGCTCCAGCTGCTCGCGGCGCGCCTCGTCGTGGCCGGGGTCGAATTGCGCGTGCTGCGGCACGTTCGTCTGCGTGATGCCGACCGTGATGCGATGCGCGGGTACTGGGCCGTCGGCATTCCCCGCGACTGCACCCGCGGCGTTACTCGCCAATTCGTCCGCCACCGCACCGGCTGGCGCTTGCTCGAACCAACCGACGCAAACCAACAGCGCGACCACGGCCGCGTACTGCGCGACCCGCGCCGCCGCCTTCATTCGACCGGGCGACGTCAGGCCCCAGGCAACGACCCCGTTGACCATTGCTACGGTGGCGGAGACCAAGAAGACGCCACCAACCGACGAGAGGGACACCAGCTCCGCACGCTGCCACTGCGTGTAGCCCAAAAGACCCCACGGCGCGGCCAGGGTGCCGAGCGTGCGGAGCCACTCCACGCCGATCCACGCGGCGGGACAGGCAAGCAGCATCCACGCGCGCGGCCGGCGCCATAGCGCCGCGCTGGCGAGGAACGCGAACAGCGCGGTGAACGTGGAGAGCGCGAGGATAAGGAGAACGTAGGCCGCGATCCCGAATCCGACGAGCCAGCGCATGAGGACGAGGTGGAACGCGATGCCGAAGACCAGTCCGAGAACGGCGGCGCGGCGCGGTGACGTGACGGCGACGTAAGCGAACAACGGCGCCAGCGCGACCCAGGCCAACCCCGACCAACTCGGATCCGGATAGGCCAGCGCCAGCACGGCGCCGGCGGCAAAACAAGCCGCCGGCGCTACGCCGTCGAAGGTGGAACGCGGTCGACCAGCGCGCGCCGAAGTCGCGGGGTCAAGCGAGGTCTTTACCGTGGCACTTCTTGTACTTTTTCCCGCTTCCGCACGGACAGGGGTCGTTGCGCCCTACCTTGGGGCCGGCGACGACGGGTTGGGCACGAGGGGCGACGGCGCTCATCGGGGATGCTTCGACCCCCACGGGAGAAGCGTCGGCCGACCGCGGAACGGGGGCCGGCCCGGCGTCGGGACCGGACTCGTGCGTTACGCGGGCGATGGGTCGCGGCGCGCGCGGGATCTCCCCGTCGCGCTCGATCTGAACGCGGAACAGGTCGCGCACGGTGTCCTGCTGGATCGATGCCATCATCCCCTGGAACAGCGTGAAGCCTTCCTTCTGATACTCGAGCAGCGGATTCACTTGCCCGTACGCTCGCAAGCCGATGCCCTCGCGCAGCTCGTCCATGGCGTAGAGGTGGTCGATCCACTTGCGATCGACATTGGACAGCAACAGGAAGCGGCCGACCTCGTGCACGACTTCGGCGCCGATCTGCGCTTCCTTCGCCTCGAAGGCGCCGACGAACGAATCCTGCAGGACCTCGCGGATCTCGTCGTCGCGCTTGCCGGCCAGCGACTCCGGAGAGATCGCGAGCACTTCCGGCACCGGGGCCAGCTGGGCTGCCTCATCGAGCAGCGCCTCGCGGTCCCACTCGTCCGGATGAACTCCCTTGGGGCAATGCGCGTCGACGAGGTCGGACGCGACGCGCTCGAGGATCGCGACGACGTCGTCAACGACGCTTTCGCTCGTCAGCACCTTGCGCCGCTCGCCGTAGATCGTCTTGCGCTGCAAGTTCATCACGTCGTCGTACTCGAGCACGTGCTTGCGGATGTCGAAGTGGTATTGCTCGACGCGCTTCTGCGCGCCCTCGATCTGCTTCGTGACGAGCCCGCTCTCGATCGGCGTGTCCTCGTCGATGCCGAATCGGTCCATGATGTTGCCGATTCGGTCGCCGGCGAAGATCCGCATCAACTCGTCTTCGACGGAGATGTAGAACCGCGACGAGCCGGGGTCACCCTGGCGGCCGGCACGGCCGCGCAGCTGGTTGTCGATGCGCCGCGCCTCGTGCCGCTCCGTGCCGATGATGTGCAGACCGCCGAGCTCTCGGACGCGGGCCGCGTCGGCAGGCTCGGGCGGATTGCCGCCGAGGAGGATGTCGACGCCGCGGCCGGCCATGTTCGTCGCGATCGTCACCTGCCCCGCCTTGCCGGCCTGGGCGATGATCGACGCTTCCTTCTCGTGATACTTGGCGTTGAGGACGGCATGGGCGACGCCTTCGCGCTTCAACATGCCCGCCAGCAGCTCGCTCTTCTCGATCGATCGCGTGCCGACGAGCACCGGGCGGCCTTTTTCGTACCACTCCTTGATCTCGTTGACGACGGCGCGCCACTTCCCGCGCTCGGTGCGATAGATCACGTCGGCATGGTCCTGGCGCAGCATGGGCTTGTGCGTCGGGATCTGGACGACTTCCAAGCCGTAGATCTTGCTCAGCTCTTCTTCTTCGGTCTTGGCCGTCCCCGTCATGCCGGCCAGCTTCTTGAACATGCGGAAGTAGTTCTGGAACGTGATCGTCGCCAGCGTCTGCGACTCGCGCTCGATCTTCACGTTCTCCTTCGCTTCGATCGCCTGGTGCAAGCCGTCGGAGTACCGCCGCCCGAACATCAGGCGCCCCGTGAACTCGTCGACGATGATGACCTGTCCGTCTTTGACGACGTAGTCGACGTCGCGCTTGTAGCAGGCGTGCGCTTTCAACGTCACTTGCGCGAGGTGCATCGCGTCGATGTTGACGGGATCGGCCAGGTTGTCGATGCCGAGCGCGTTCTCGATCTTCTGGATGCCCGCCTCGCTAAGGATCGCGTTCTTCGTCTTCTCGTCGACGGTGTAGTCGGCGTCGGCATCGAGGCGGCGGATGACCCGCGAGAAGTCGAAGTACTTCTTCGTCGACTCGTCGACTTGGCCGGAGATGATCAAAGGCGTCCGCGCCTCGTCGATGAGGATGAAGTCGACCTCGTCGACAATCGCGTAGTTCAGCTCCCGCTGGACGAGGTCGTCGACCCGCAGCGCCATGTTGTCGCGCAGGTAGTCGAAGCCGAACTCGTTGTTCGTGCCGTAGGTGATGTCGGCGGCGTAGGCGTCGCGCCGGTGCACCGGCCGGAAGTGGTCGAGGCGGTCGTCTCCGTGCGGCTTCGGATCTTCGTACGCAGGATCGTACAGGCCGCCGAAATCGTGGGTGATGACGCCGACGGACATTCCCAACGCGTGATAGATCGGTCCCATCCATCCGGCGCCGACGCGAGACAGGTAGTCGTTCGGCGTCACTAGGTGACAGCCGAGTCCCTCGAGGGCGTTGAGGTAGAGCGGCAGCGTCGCCACCAGCGTCTTGCCTTCGCCCGTCTTCATCTCGGCGATCTTGCCTTCATGGAGGACGGCGCCGCCGATGAGCTGCACGTCGTGATGGCGCAGTCCGATCGTCCGCTTGCTCGCTTCGCGAACGGCCGCGAATGCTTCCGGCATCAGGTCGTCCAACGTCTCGCCGGCGGCCAGCCGACCGCGGAACGCCGCCGTCTTGCCGCGCAGCTCGTCGTCGGACAGCGCCGCGACCTCGTTCTCGAGACCGTTCACCGCGTCGACGACGCCATTGAGGCGGCGAATCGCGCGATCGCCGCCTCCGATCAACTTATGCAACGCCTTCAACATAGGTCGAGTATAACCCCTACTTCCATTGAACCTTGGTCTCCGACCGCGCCAGAACGACCCATATCGGACCGCTGGAAAGTCGCAGCGGTGCGCCCGTCGCCGTGGTGAATCGCGTCGGCGCGCGATCGCGCGCTTTCTCCCATTGCGCTTCGACGACGCGCCGGCCGGTGAAGATGAGCGCCGCCCCTTTTCCGATGACAGACACGGCGGAGACGTCGGTCTTCCCGCGACGCCACCCTCGCCAGCGCACGGACTGCACGATCACCGTCGAGGCTCGGACCTCGCCGCCGGCGGCGTCGGTCGTCTCGGCGTCCTGCACAAATCGCCGATAGGCGCCATCGGCGAACGTGAACGTCGTTCCGTATCCCGGCGGGTGCTCGATGCGAATGATCGACGCTGGTTCGCCCTGCGGCGCCTCCGTTACCGCCGGCGCGGGCTGCCGCGTCGCGGCATCGACGTGGTGATCGGCCATCCACCGGGCTACCTTCAACGGCGCAACGTACAGGTTATGCGGCATCTTCCGCTCGCGCGTCCGATGAAACGGCAAGGGCGTCCAGAATTCGTTGACGACCGGGTATCGGCGATCGCGGATGAAGTTCAGAGCCTCGAGGCTTTGACCGGCGTGGGCGAGGACGCCATCGAATTCGGCCGCCAGCTCGAGGAACGCCGGGCGCACGCTGCGCACCGGGCCGACGAGAGCCGGCAACGCGTCGCCGTAGACGGCCATCAGCCGCGGCAGCGCCGCCTCGATCGGCACCTCGTAGATGAGGCAGGCGGCGCTCAAGCCGCTGGCCGGCCTCGCTGCGGGGTCATTGCTGACCATCACGGCGATCGGCCGGCGGCGCGGGCTCGCGCAGGCCGACAACAGGTCGTCGGAAGTAACCTCGCGGTAGGAGACGGACGACAGGGCCTTGCCCGGGGCGGGGAGGTGCAGCGTCGGCAGACCGGAGACGTCCGGTCCGAACAGTCGTCGCGCCGCTTGCGGCAGCAAGAGGGCGACGAGCAAAAGCGCGGCGGCGACGCCGGCCGCGATCCATGCCCGGCGCGCGGCGCCCGACCCCAGCCAAGCGGCCCCGGGCATTGGTCTCCGCTATTCCGTCTCGATCAGCCCGAAGGCGCCATCGCGCCGTCGGTAGAGATCGTGGATGCGCTCCGTTTCGGAGTCGCGGAAGACGAAGAAGCTCTGGCCGACCAAGTCCATCTGCAGTGCCGCTTCCTCCGCCGTCATCGGCTTCATCGCGAACCGCTTGCGCCGCACGATCGCGGACCCTTCGACGTCGTCGGCCGCGGCCCGCGCGTGCCCGGCGCGTTCGGCGGTGCCTTGCTTTCGACGCGCTTCATCGGCACGCCGCTTCTCGATCAACCAGCTGCGATATTTCTCGATCTGCTTTTCGAGCTTCTCGGAGACCACGTCGATCGACGCGTACATGTCCGGGGACGCTTCCTCGCCGCGCAAGACGATGCCGTCGCCCCACATGGTCACCTCGACGATCTGTCACGTTCGCGTCGTGACAGTGACGTTCGATGCGCAGCACGACGTCCGCTTCCTGGAAGTGATCGAAGAACCGCGTCAGCTTGCCTACCTTCTCACGCACGTAAGTCCTGAGCGCGTCGGTCACCTCGACGTGCTTGCCGGTCACGACGATATTCATCTATGACACCCCTGAAGTCGTTACGATGCACGAGGAGTCGTCTTGCTATGGCATTGAACCACTTCATCCGCGTTCTTGTCAGGAGGCTTCCTTGACCACCCTGCCTCGGTTCACGGAGATCAAACGGCGCCTCGACGGACGGCTCGCGAGATTCGACTGCGAGCTCGTCGAGCGGCGACCGGACGTCATTCGTCTCCGCTACCGCCTGCCGCAACCTTGGCGCGTGCACGGCGTGGAATTGCCCTCCGGGACCGTGACCCTGGCACACTACTGGATCGGCCGGCCCTTCAATCTATACCAGTGGGTCGACGGGCACGGGCGATCCGTCGGCTACTACTTCAACATTGGCAGTCCACCCGCGGTCGAGGACGACCGACTCGAGTGGATGGACTGGTTTCTCGACGTCTTGGTCCTGCCCGGCTCAGCCCCGGAAGTCCTCGACCGAGACGATCTCCCCGCAGGTTTGGCGCCATCCGTCGCGAAGCGCATCGAAGCGGCGCTGGTCGCCCTCCTCGTGGAGATCGACAATCGCGTTTCCGAAGCCGAGGACGCGCGGGCGCGCCTGCTGCCGATGCTGCTCGCGTCCCCGGCCGAAGAGCGTTCGCCCTAGGCCCCCTCGCGGAGACCTAGGCGCGTCACGACACCAGGGTTGATCGGGTTCGCCGGAGCGCGCCCCGCGAGCACCGCGAGGCAGTTCGCCGCCGCCATCTCCGCCATCCGCGACCGCGTCTCGAAGCTGGCGCTGGCAACGTGCGGCAGCGCGATGAGATTGGGCAACGTCAGCAGAGGCGAGTCCGTGGCGAGCGGCTCCCGCTCGAAGACGTCCAGCCCGGCCGCCCAGATGGTGCCGTTCTTCAGCGCTTCGTAGAGCGCCGCTTCGTCGATCACGGGGCCGCGCGACGTGTTCACGAGAACCGCCGTGGGCTTCATCGACCGCAGGCGGTCGGCATTGATCAAGTGGCGGGTCTGCGGCGTCAATGGCGTGTGCAAGCTCACGAAATCCGATTCCACCAGAACGGACTCCAGCGGCCGAAACTGGATGCCCAACTTGCCTTCGAGGTCCTCTCGCCGAACCACGTCGTGGTACAGAACACGCATACCGAAGCCCTGGGCACGGCGCGCGACCGCGGCACCGATCCGGCCCAAGCCGACCAAACCCAACGTTCGCCCGTGGACGTCCTGCCCGAGGAGCAGCTCAGGCTGCCAGGATCGCCACTTTCCCGATCTCGTGAACGCGTCCGCTTCGACGACTCGTCGCGCCGCTGCCATGAGCAGCGCCCACGCCAGGTCGGCTGTCGTCTCCGTCAGGACGTCCGGTGTGTTCGTAGCCACGACCCCGCGCCTGGTTGCGGCGTCGACGTCGATGTTGTCGTAGCCGACGGCATAGTTCGCGACCACGCGGAGTTTCGGCGCCTGCGACAACAGCTCGTCGTCGATCCGATCCGTGAGCAAGGAGACGAGGCCGAACGCCTGACTCGCCTCCCTTAGCAGGACGTCCCGCGGCGGCGGCACTTCATTCTGGTCCCAGACCCGGACGTCGGCGCCGCCGCGCAAGAGGTCCATGCCACGATCCGGCAATCGACGGCACACGTAGACACGAGGCAAGGTCAAGTTCCGAACACCTCCCGGAAACGATCGTGCCCGTTCGGTTTCACCGCCGCTCCTCGAGCTCCTCGTTCACTTCACATCTTGCGGGGCTGAAATCGGACGTGCGATCCGCATTGCGAGTCATCCGTCGTTCGTGCTATGATTTGAGCTGTCGACCGTAAGCGGTTCCCGAGAGGCTGACGAAGAGGAAACTCTTCGAGGTCACTCGGAAAAGCGCGACCGTCGACGTATTTTTGCAACGCGTCCGCTATCCTCGGCGCTGCCGCCGAACCCAGGTCCGCATCGTTTCCCGTGTCTTGTCCCGCGCGTGCCAAGCAGCGTTTCGCGCGATGCTGAAAGCCTCTTCTTCCAAAGCCGGCGACATCTTCCGGGCCCGCAAGGCACCGCGGATGTCCAACGGCAGCGCGGGCAATACTTCCGATTCGAAGTCCATTTGATCGAGGTAGCGGACGATTTCGTCCGGAGGCAGGCAGCCGCTGATCTCCGCTGGGAGGTGCTCGAGCCGGTGCAACAGCTCGAGGTGCCGTTGCTGGATCCCCCTCTCTACGCGGTCCACCGCCGTTGCAGGGTCGATGTCTCGCAACGACTCCGGCAATGTATCATAATTCTCCAAAAAGAAAGCAGGCGGCCGCGCGCGCCTCATGCACCCGGAACCCAAGGGTCTTTCGCGCCCGCTCGAACCGGTCGGTCACAGGTTCGAGTATGGGTCAGTTTAAACGTTTCGCGCCATGCCAACTGATGACGCATCAGTCACCGATACTGACCTTCCGTACGCCGGTTACGAGCTCGATGGCCTACGCATATTCGCTTTATTGGCAGAACGACCGCGCCGGACCGCCGACGATGGCTCAGGGAGACGCAGACACAAGGAAAATACGCCGGTCGCCTAGTGACGGCGCCGATGGTCGGAGATCGCAGGATTGAAAGGCGCTAGTTCAGGTGCCACAGGTCCGGGCGAAGCGGACCCACCATCGGCGCGGCGCTCTTTCGGGTGGCGGGCGCGCGGCGCGGCGGTACGGGCTGATTCGCGAGGAAGCGCAAGCGAATCACACCCGTCTCCAGGTCGATCACGCTCTGGGCGAGGGGCCCGACGGATTGGTCGAGCGATACGGCGGCCCGGATCTGGCCGCCGAAGTCGCTGATGAGCTGACGCACGAGCCGCAAGGGCAGGAGCGACGCGGGATGGTCCCAGGACAGGCCCCCCGGGAGCGCGTTTTCGATGATGACCTCGGCGTAGCGCCCCCGCGTTCGAAACGACACGCGGCCATTGCGCATGCCCATCTCCGAGTGCTCGATGTCTTCGAGGAGCTGCGTGACGAGCACGTGGGACGCGGAGGTTTCGACTGCCATCTTCTACCCTCACCAAGAATGTCTACTGCCCATGGGAAAAGCAACTCGCGTGCCAAGACCCGGTTCGCCGCGCGCGACGGTCAGGCGTTTTCGGATTTGTTGCAGCCGCTGTGCCAGCGCCAACTCCGCCGCGCCGGCCGTTCCAAGATAGACTAGGCGCCGCTCGAGGGAGCGCAGCGCCCGATCGACGAGGGCCGACGCCAGCGCACGATCGCCGAGGACGCGCTCGGCGACCGACGCTGCGCGCCGTAATGCCTCCGGCGCTGGCAACAGCCCGCGTTCCGCCTCATGGAGCCAAATCGCCAGCGTTTCGTCGGAACGGCCCGCCCGTCGAAGCAACGAGCACAGGCGAGTTACGAGCCGGTGGCGCACGGCGGCGTCCGGCGTACCCGCTAACGCCCGGCGGTAGACGGAAACGGCTGCCTCGCCGCGCCCAAGCAGCTCCAAATGCCGCCCGTATCCGGCGTCGTCGACGGTTACCGGCGATCCGCCAGCGGATGCGATCGTGGCGTCGACGGCGTGCACAGCGAGCAGCGTGAGCAGGTCGGCGCGATTGTGATCGAGGATCGGGTTCAACAGCGTCTCGTTCTTGGTTCGCAGATAGGCAGCGTACCGACCAGGGATTTCCGCGCCGGGGATGTCGTGATCGCGGAAGACGCCGAAGATCTCCGCCTCGATCGCCGAGAGTCGCGCCGTCCCGAGCAGCCCTCGCCAGAGCCTGCGCCCGATCGGCAGCAAGTCGAGGTGCGGGGGCTCTTCCCATGGCTCGGGGACGCGCTGGAGCCGAAAGCGGGTCTCCAGCAGCGGCCAGTCGAACCGCTGGCCGTTGTACGTCACCAGACGGGTCGCCGCCCGGAGCCGCTCGCCGAGCGCGACGAGCATCGCGCGCTCAGCGCCGAGTCGACGCAATACGAACTGTTCGAGCAAGAAGCCCTGCTCCGACCGCGCTACGACCCCGATCAGGAAGACCTGCGTCCCGGTTCCGCCGGCGAGCCCGGTCGTCTCGGTATCGAGCCACACAGCCCCGGAAGGCAGCAGGTCGCGATCGATCTCCACCGCACCGCGGCGCAGCAACGCCGACAGGGTCGCCCGGTGCACGTGGAACCCACCGTCGCTGTCTTGGACCTGCGGCGGCGGCGCCTTCGCCGCGGCGCCGTGCAGCGCGCGGAGTCGATCTGAGAGCGCGCGCGCCGGAGGCGTCATCGCGCGGACCGCGGCGGCAATGCAGCGACGGCGGTTCGCGGCCGTCTCACGCCGCCGTCGGCCGATCTGGCTCGGCCGCCCGACAGCTCGGTGCGCAGCACGTCGAGAACGAGTCGCTTCGCCTCCGCACCGACCTCGAGGATCGGTCCCACGCAGGACGGGCAACCGGACTCGCAAGGGCACCCCTCGATCAATTCGCGGGCGGTGTCCCAGAGAGTGTCGTGATACGTGAACAAGCGGGGCGCCAACCCGACGCCGCCGGGCACCGCGTCGTACAAGAACACCGTCGGCATCCCGGTGTGCGGCGCGCGGATCTGACACGTCCGCCCGAGGTCCCGCGAATCGCACATCAAGTACAGCGGCGCCGTGTTGTGCAGCGCGTAAGAGAGACCGAGCAGCAGGCTCTGCGTCTGCTCGTTCGTCGATCCGACGAGAACGTCCGGCGGCAGCGCGACCCAGTACGCTGAGGTGTGAAGCGTGCTCTCCGGCAGGTGGATCTTGCCCCAGCCGACGTTTTCATGCGTGTGCAGCTTGAGCTTCTTGAAGATCGTCGGCTTGTACGTCACCGATACTTCGCCGTGGCGCCGATCGACAGCCTTGCGGATTTCCTCGAACGACTCGAGCACGCGCACGTCGGTCGCGATCTGCGCGTCCGTATAGTAGTCGACCGCCACCTGATGGACGTATGCCTTTCGTTCGTCCCAATCGAGCCGGTCCACGTGGTACTGGCGCCCCAAGTGAAGGTAGATCGCATCCTCGTGCACGAAGGGGGGCGCGGCCGGGAGATCGACCTCGCCGATGACGCGCGGCTTGCCGGTCTCCGTTGTGTCGATGATGACGACGTTCTCCGTCGAAGCGGAGCGCAGGGAGACTTCCTCGCCCGGATAGGACTGGTCGATGTAGTGCCACCGCCCGTCCTCGTTGTGAACCGTTCCATTCTCGGCCAGGTAGGCCAGGATCTCGTCGGCCGGCTCCTCGCCGAACGACTCCCCCACGTCGATCGGCAGCTCGAAGGCGGCGCACTTGAGGTGGCTGGTCAGGATGAGCAGATTGTCGGGATGCGCGAGCGCGTTCTCGGCCGGCCGACCGAAGAAGAAGTCCGGATGCCGGGCGAGGTATTGATCGAGCGGGTCGCTCGTAGCCAGGAGGATCGCGGCGCTGAGCTGCTCGGTCCGACCGGCGCGTCCCGCCTGCTGCCACGTCGACGCCACGGTGCCCGGATAGCCGACGAGCAGCGCCGCTTGCAGCCGCCCGATGTCGATCCCGAGCTCGAGCGCGTTCGTGCTCGCGACCGCGACGACGGAACCATCGCGCAGGCCGCGCTCGATCGCGCGTCGCTCGGAGGGCAGATACCCGGCCCGATACCCGCGCACCGCGCCCTCGCGGAGCCCGTAGCGGTGGGCGATGTCGGTCAGATAGGTCGTCAACAGCTCGGCGCGCAGCCGCGAGCGCGCGAACGCGATCGTTTGCACGCGGTTGCGCACGAACTCCGAAGCCATATCGCGCGCCTCGAGCAACGCGTCGCGGCGGATACCCAACGGCGCGTTTACGACGGGCGGATTGTAGATCGCGAACACCTTGCGCCCCGATGGCGCGCCGTTGCGATCGACGAGGACGCAATCCTCGCCCGTGAGGCGGTCGGCGTGTTCCTTGGGGTTGGCGATCGTCGCCGAGCAGGCGATGAACTGCGGATCGGCGCCATAGAACCGGCAAATGCGCCGCAATCGACGGAGGACGTTCGCGACGTGGCTTCCGAAGACCCCCCGGTACGTGTGCAGCTCGTCGGCGACGACGAAACGCAGGTTCTCGAACAACCGTAGCCACTTCGTGTGCTGCGGCAGGATCGCCGCGTGCAGCATGTCGGGGTTCGTGACGACGATGTGCCCGGCGGCGCGGATGACGCGCCGGGCGGCGTCAGGCGTGTCGCCATCGTAGGTGAAGCACTTGATCCCCGCGTCCAGCGCTCCGCTCAACCCCGTGAGCTCGTCCACTTGATCGGCGGAGAGCGCCTTGGTCGGGAACAAGTAGAGCGCCCGCGCATCGGGATCCTTGAGGATGGCATCGAGCACCGGAACATGGAAGCACAAGGATTTCCCGCTGGCGGTCGGCGTCGCGACGACGATGCTGCGGCCGGCGGCGACGGCCTCGATCGCGTCCGCCTGGTGGGCGTACAGCCGGCGAATGCCCCGGCTCCGTAGCGCTTCCCGCAGCTTCGGATGGACGTGCGCGGGAAAATCGGCGAGCACGGGCGCCCTCGCAGGGGCCTCCCGCCACGCGGTGAACCCGCCGGCGAATCGTGGATTCGTCCGTAGGCCGTCCAGAATCTGGTCGAGGGTCATGGAGTCCCCAATATGCGAACTTCTATTCGGGATTATATGTTCGCATATGGGGGTGCGGATTCCTCCATCGGGGACACCGGGCGGAGGCGATCCTCGCGCTGGGCGAAGCGATGAAAACCGAAGAACCGCGACGCGAGGAAACGCAAGGAGAGGAGCATTCGACGTCGACCGGAGAAGCGTTTGCCGTCGGATCGTTTCACATCGAGAGGGAGATGGACCTGGGGGCGCCCCCGAGGGGCGTCTTCGCAGCGCTGACGACGCACGTGGCCGCGTGGTGGGGCCCGTCGCACGTCTCCTCGGATGGGAAGCGCTGCTCGAGCGCCGGTTGCGGGCGTTCGTGGAGTTGGGGGAGCGGCTCGGTCTGGATCGACGCGGCGGTTAGGGCCGGCTCAGGCGCCCCGGTGCACCCAAAGCAGGGACGCCGCGACCGCCAGGATCAGCAGCACCGCCGCCGTGGCCGAGGCGAAGCCGGTCACCTCGGTCGGCTTGCTCTCCCAGCCGATGACGCGGCCGAGGTTGCGGTAGACGCGTCGCAGCTCCTGCGCGGAGTTGGCGTTGTAGTAGGTTCCGTCGGTGATCGTCGCCATCTCCTTGAGCGTGTCCTCGTCCAGGCGCACCCAGATCATGCGGCCGCCGAGATTGAGGAACGTGCCTTCCGTGGTTCCGACGCCGACGGTGTAGACCTTCACCTGCTGATCGCGCGCGATGCGCGCGGCGTCGGCCGGCAGGATCCCGCGGTTGCTCTGGCCGTCGGACATCAAGACGATCGTCGCCGGCGGCAGCTTCTCGCGAGGCGACGGCGGCGGCGCCGCCGCCTCCCCCGCCGTCGGTCGCTTGCGGCCCGGCAACGCCCACACCGCTTCGACGAGCCCCTCGCCGATCGCTGTCGCGAATTCGGTCTGCAACGCCTCGATCGTCCGGATCACGCGCTCGTGATCATTGCTCGGCGGTTGCAGCAACGTGCCGTAGGAGCTGAACGTGACGATGCCGACGCGCGCGTCCCTGGGCATCGCTTTGACGAAGTCGACCGCCGCCCCCTTCGTCGCTTCCATGCGATTCGGCTGGATGTCCTGCGCCAGCATGCTGCGGCTCACGTCGATCGACAAGACGACGTAGACGTTCGAGGCCGGAACCGGCAACGGGGCGACCGGGCGCGCCAGCGCCGCGATCACGGAGGTGAGCGCGAGGGCGAACAACGCGCTCGGGGCGTGCGGACGCCAGCGTTGCCCGGCGCGGGACGCTTCGGCCAGCGCCGCGAGATGGGAGTGGTAGACGACACGCCGGCTGCGGCGTCGAAGCCCGGCGACGTAGGCCCACACCAACAGAGGCAGCAGCACGAGCGCGAACAACGCGACGGGCCACAGGAAACTGATCGAGGACATCATCAGATTCTCCGTCGATGGATCCGCTACGGCACGCGACGATACCAACTCAGCGACAGCAATGCGCCCAACAACATCAGGGCGCCGGCGCCGCCCGCGAAGTGAGCGGAGATCTCCATGCGCTTCCGTTCCCAGCCGAACGCGTTGCCGAGCTCGCGGTAGACGCGCTTGAGGTCATCGGAGGACGGCGGATAGAAGTACTTGCCGCCGCTGAGCTGGGCGATCTGCTGCAGCCCCGTGGGATCGAACGGGATGAACACGAGCTGGTTGTCGACCGTTTGCACGGAGCCGTTGGGGGTACCGACGCCGATCGCGTAGATCTTCACGTCGTGCTGGCGCGCGGCTTGCGCGGCCTGCATCGGATTCACGCCGAGATTCGTCACGCCGTCGGAGATGACGATGATCGCCCCCGGCGCCGGCGGCTCGTTCGACGGGGAAGGCGCAGGCTGCGGCACGGGCGCGCCCGGGAACGGCGTCCCGCCCGGTCCGCCCAGCTGCGGCTGCATCTGTTGTAGTAGATCCTGGCCGGCGTTCTGCCGCCCGGGCAGTGCGCGCAGCGCGCTGAGGATCGCCGACCCAACGGCCGTTCCTTGCGTCGGCTTCAGGCGCTCGAGCGCTTCCAAGAAGTCTCCGTGCTCGTTCGTCGGTCGCATGAGGATCTGCGCGTAGTCGCTGAACGCGACGAGCCCGACCTTCGCGGAGCCCGGAACGTTCTGCAGGAACTCCTTGACCGCGTTCTTCGCGGCGTCCATGCGGCTCGGGGCGAGGTCGGTGCCGGCCATGCTCTTGCTCGTGTCGACCGCGATCATGACCGCGGCGCGGTTCGTCCAGATGGGAACGGCGGCCAGGGGGCGCGCCGACGAGAAGATCAACAACGCGATCGCCGCCAGGTACAGGAAGAGCGGCAAGTTGCGCGCCCGGAACTTCGGGCCATGGACGACGTACGGAAGCAGGTGCGTGTCCGCGAGCGTCTGCGCCGCGGCCGCCTGACGCCGGCGCAACGCGAAGAAACCGGCGACGAGCACCGGCAGCGATGCGAGTCCGAACAGCATCACCGGCCAGGTGAATTCCACGTCCGCCTCCTCTTGCGGTACGCCAGGAACCTCAGCAGCGGCTCGACGAGCGGCTGGTGCGTCGACAACGTCAGCACGTCCGTGGCCGACCGCCGAAACGCCGCTTGCATCCGCTCCTCGTGCGTCCGCGCCTGCGTGCGATAGGCGGCGCGGACGCGGGCATCGGACGTATCGAGGCGCACCTGCTCTCCCGTCTCGGGATCCTCGAACGTCAACATGCCGACGTCCGGCAGCTCGCCCTCGATCGGATCGGTGACGCGCACGGCGATGACATCATGCCGTTGGCCGAGGCGGCGCAACGCGATGTCCCAACCGTCCGGCGACAGGAAGTCCGAGATCAGAAAGAACAAGGAGCGGCGGCGTACTGTCCGGTCGACGTTGAGAATCGCCTCCGCGAGGTTCGTCCGCGTGCGCCCGTGCGCCGCCGGCATCCGCTCGATCGCGTGCAGCATGTGCAAGGCTTGGATCTTGCCGGCGCGCGGCGGGATTAGGACGGGATCGGGGAAGAACATGGCGCCGACCTTGTCGCCGTGCCGCGTGATGATGTACGCGGCCGCAGCCGCGAACTCCGCGGCGAGCTGACGCTTCAGCAGACGACGCGTGCCGAACGCCATCGACGGCGAAAGATCGAGCACGAGCCAGGCCGTCAGCTCTTTCTCCTCGCGGTACTGGCGGACGTGGATCTTGTTCGTGCGCGCCGTGACGTTCCAGTCGATGCGGCGGATCTCGTCCCCGGGCGTATACTCGCGGACTTCCGCGAGGTCGAGGCTCGGCCCGTAGAACACGCCTGTGTAGTCCCCGAACAGAAAGCCGTCGAGCTTCCGGACGACCTTAAGCTCGAGCCGCTTGAGTATCTGCTCGGGCGTCTCCATGCGGGTCTCCGATATGGACCTTCGGCAGGCTCACGCGCTCCAGCACCTTCTGCAGCAGCGCGTCCGTGGTCATATTCTCAGCCAGCGCCTCGTACGACAGGACGAAGCGATGCCGCAGCACTTCGAACGACAGATCCCGCACGTCCTCGGGCAGCGCGTATTCGCGCCCGCGCAGCACCGCCAGCGCCTTCGCGCCGAGCACGAGATTGAGCGGCGCCCGCGGGCTCGCCCCGAACGAGATGTACTTCCGCAGATCGGGCAGCCCGACGGTTCCCGGGTCGCGCGTCGCGACCGCGAGGTTCACGGCATATTCCATGACGCGCGGGTGCACGTAGACCGAATCGCCGATGCGCTGCAGCTCCGCCAACGCGTCGGCGTCGATGACCTGCTGGATGTCCACAGCCTCCTGGGACGTTCCGCGCTCGACGACGACGATTTCCTCGTGGATCGACGGATACCCGATGAGGACCTTGAACATGAACCGGTCGAGTTGGGCCTCCGGCAGCGGATAAGTGCCTTCGCTCTCGATCGGGTTCTGCGTCGCCAGGACGAGGAACGGCTCCGGCAGCTTGAACGTCTCGCGGCCGATCGTGACCTGGCGCTCCTGCATGGCCTCCAATAGTGCGGACTGCACCTTGGCCGGCGCGCGGTTGATCTCGTCCGCGAGGACGAGGTTCGCGAAGATCGGCCCCAGCTCGATCTCGAAGACGCTGCGTTGCTGGTTGTAGATCCGCGTGCCGACGAGGTCGGCCGGCACGAGGTCGGGCGTGAACTGCACGCGCTTGAACTGGCCGCAGACGACGCGGGACACCGTCTTGATCGTCATGGTCTTCGCGAGGCCAGGGACGCCTTCGATGAGCACGTGGCCGCGCGCGAGCAAAGCGACCAGGATACGCTCGAGCATCAGGTCCTGCCCGACGATGGCCTTCTTGATCTCGAACAGCACGTTGCGCAACGTCGCCGCACTCTGCGTGTACGTCTCGGTGCTGTAGCTCATGAGAGTTTTTCCTCTCCTCTGGGGATGCGACCGGCGTGAACGGAGCGCGCGAGGGACGCGACCAGTTATTAAATCGTACCCGCGGCGCTGAAGGCGGGTCAAACGCGGCCGAAGGTTCGTACCCCCTCGATACATACCACGGGCGGGCGCGGATCGGGCCCGCCGCGGATCACCCATTCACCGCGCCAGCGGTGAGCCCGGCCAGGAAGCGATCGATGAACGCGTTGTAGACGATCGCGATCGGGATGATCGTGATCAGGGCCGCCGCCATCAACGACCCCCAGTAGAAGACGTCGCCGCGCACGAGGGCGACCGGCACGCCGAGGCTGACGGTCATGCGGCCGACGGCGCTGATGAACGTGAGCCCGTAGACGAACTCCTGCAGGACGAGCGGGAACGCGAACATCGCCGCCGCGAACTCTTGCTCGAACTCGGACACCTTGTGCTGCGGCCGCGGCCCGTAGTGGCGGAACAAGCTCTGGCTGTCGAGGACCTTCAGGACCTCCGCATTCTCTTCTTCGCCGATCAGCAAACCGCCGGGCCACCCCGGCAGGATCGGGGTCTCGCGAACGGGTGCGCCTCCAGCGACCGCGAGCCTCGCGCCGCAAACGAAGATGACCGCCTCCTCCCCTCAGGCCGGCGCGCGCGTCAGCCGCCGGCCATCGCAGCTTTCCCGCACAACGAGGTCGCCCGGCACGAAGATCACCGTCGGGCGCGGTCTTCGGCCGTTCACGAGCGCAAGCAGGCGCTCGGCGGCGAGCCCGCCGTTCGCTCCTTGGGAATCCGCACGGACGTCAGGCGCTGGATCGCGTGCGCGCTCCACTCGACGTCGTCTATCCCGACGACCGCCACGTCCTCTGGCACGCGCAGGCCGCGCTCTCGCGCGGCCTGCAGGACACCGATCGCCATCGCGTCA
>VGFF01000015.1 GCA_016868955.1 Armatimonadota bacterium | reverse complement strand
ACGATAGCCTCGGCGGCGGCGCCCAAGCCGCGCGCGATTCGTGTCCACAGATGTGACGGCGGCTCGGCTTGACGACAACCAGCGGCCAGGAAAGGCGCCGTGTCCAGCATGTCCGCAAGCTCCGCTTGCAATGCTCGATGGGCCTGCAACAGCGCCCGAACTTCACGCTCTTCCTCCGGGGGCAGCGCGTTCATCGCCAGGGCCGGCAGTTGGTCACGGAGGTCGTCGTTCGTCACCGTTCCTCTCCTCGGTTCCAATTTGGATTTGCCGCGCGCAGTCTCTCGCGCAGCCGAATCAATCCATCTCGCATCCGCGTCTTGACGGTGCCGAGGGGCAAACTCAGCTTGCCGGCGATTTCCCGTTGCGTATAGCCGGCATAGTAGGCCAGCGTAAGGACTTCCCGTTGCGTTTTGGGGATAGAGAGAAGCGCGTCCCGAAAGCGCGCGCCGTCGACGCTCTTGTGGCGGGCGAGAGAGAGGAGCCACGTGCGTGCTCGTCCCGGCTGCGGATCGAACTCGCGTGCGCTGCGCCACACGCTCAGGAAGACCTCCTGCGTGAGCTCCTCGGCGCTGCGGGGATCCTTCAGGATACCGAGCGCCAAAGAGAACACCGACCGGCTGAACTGTTTGTAGAGGTCTTCGAGGCTGCCGACGTCGCCAGGCGCGACGCGTGCGAGCAGTCGTCGTCCGCGTCACTGCGTCGCGGATCTCTCGTCGCCCCTCAGTGTAACTTGTGGGGCGTTGGATCGTCCGCGCCTGACGCGTCCCGTCGACCTCCATAGACCATTCGCGTCACGCGCCGAACGGGATGTCCCGGCCCTCCGATCTTGACCCGGTTCCACTTTTCCACGGCGAAGGGATCCCCACACTTGCATTCGAATACGCGCCCATGGGACTCCATCGGCTTCGTACGCGGATCCTCGCCGTCGGCCACCGCATGGTCGCGGCCGGGCTCGTCCACGGCACTGCTGGAAATATGAGCGCAAAGGATCGTGTATCGGGCCATGTATTGATCAAACCCAGCGGCGTGTCCTACGACGCGTTGCGTTCCGCCGATTTGGTCTTGGTCGACCGCCACGGCAACGTCGTGGAAGGGAGATTGCGGCCTTCCACCGAGCTCCCCATGCACCTGCGGATCTACGCCGCGATGCCAGAGGTAATGGGCGTCGTCCACACGCACTCGCCGGCGGCGACGGCGTTCGCGGTGGCCCGGCGACCGTTGCGGACCGCGCTCGCCGAGAGCGCGGCGATCTTCGGCCCGGAGGTTTCGCTCGCACCCTACGAGACAACCGGAACGGCGCGACTCGGGCTCGCCGCCGCCCGCGCGATGAAGCACGGACCGGCGGCGCTCCTGGAGAACCACGGGGTCGTCGCGATCGGCGCCAGCGTCGAAGACGCGTTCGTGCACGCGCTGCTCGTCGAAGAATCGGCGCGCGTCCAATGGATGGCCGAGGCCCTCGGGGGCGCCGTGCCGCTCCCTGCGGCCGAGTGCCGACGAATTCGGGCCGCGTATCGCGAACGATACGGTCAAGCGACCCGCTGACGCGGCGTGGAGGCTCCGAGACGCAGCCGCTCTGCGTTGGGCGCGTACTGCCCGCAGGCCCCTCCCTGTGACTCCCGTCACGAGAACCTGTGAACGTCGGCCACAGTCGACACGCGAAGGCTCTTCGATACTCGAGTTGCGAGCCACCATGCTCGCAAATCTCGACGAAGAGGGCACGGCAATGTTGGAACCGGTGATCGTCTGGACGTCGATCCTGCTGTTCAGCGCGCTGGCGATCTCCATCCCCCAGAGCGGCGCCAGCCATCCGGGCACCCATCGTGGACGCGCGCGCCCGGGACGGTCGAAAGCCATCGCAGGGAATCGCGCAAGGCGGCGTGAAGTACGCGCGCACCGCGATCATCGGGAGGCGCTCATGTTCGGCCGCATAATGCTTCAGGCTCGCTTCATGGCCGTGGTCATCCTTGGTCTCTCGGTGCTGACGCCCGCGGCGACGAAAGCCCAAGGCACACCCGCCCAGCAAGGGGTCGCCTTCTCCAGCGGCGATCTCTAACTGCGGGGATTTCTGTGGAAGCCCGAGGGCAGCGGCCCGTTTCCGGCCCTGCTGTGGAACCACGGCAGAGAGAAACTCCCTGGCTGGCTACCGACCCTGGGTCCTCAATTCGTTCGCCGGGGCCTCGTGCTCTTCGTTCCGCACCGTCGCGGACAAGAGCGATCACCAGGACCATACATTCATGACCAACTTCAAGCGGCTCCGCTGGCCCAACGCGGGACGACCTTCATCCGGCTGCACGAGACGCACCTTGGCGACCAGATGTCAGCGCTGGAGTGGCTGAAGGCACAACCGTTCACGGCCGGGCGTCGTCTGGCAGTCGCCGGTTGCTCCTACGGCGGGATCAAGACGATGTTGGGCACCGAGCGGCCCGCTGGCTATCGCGCCGCGGTGAACTTCATCGGCGCCGCCCAGTCCTGGGCGCCGATCCCGGAGATCCGTGAACGGCTCGCGACGGCCGCGCGCAACGCCCAGCCGCCGGTGTTCTTCATCCAAGCGGAGAACGACTATGACCTCAAGCCGAGCCGCGTGCTCGCCGCGGAAATGCAGCGGGCCGGCAAGCCGCACCAATTGAAGCTCTATCCGCCGTTCGGGTCCAGCCGGCTGGATGGGAACGACTTCTGCGTGACTGGTGTCGAGCTCTGGGGCGGCGACGTCTTCCCGTTCCCCGAAACGCACCTGAGACCGCAACGCGATCGTTTGACACCCTCATGGCCCTTCCGTATTCTGACTCTGCTTCTGCGCAGGACGTCAGATTCCATACTGTAGGAGGGGTGCGGGAGTCCGGCTGATCCGGCGCGCCTGGAAAGCGCGTAGGCGGGCCTAAACCTGCCTCGTGGGTTCAAATCCCACCCCCTCCGCCACTTCCTCGAGATGCCATCGCTGTTCTTCGACCTCGACGATACGTTGCTCGACGCCACGGGCATGATGATCGATTGCGTCGACGCAGTCGCCACGCGGTTCTCAGCGCGGCTATCGGACACCCAATTGGCGCGGTTGGCCGACGTCTATCTTCGGGCGAACCTCGACGCATGGCGTTCCTCGACGCCCGCCGATCCGCGGTTCACGCTGGAGTCGATCTGGCAGCTCTGCTGGAAACGAGTGGTCACGGAGCTCGCAATCGAGATCCCGTTGGCGGAATTGCTGCCGACGTACCGAGAGGCGCGGGCCGCCGAGCACGCTCGGCTGTTCCCTGAAGCGCCGAGCGTGCTCGCAACCCTGGCGGCGCGCGGGTATCGTCTTGGGCTGATCACGAATGGGCCCCGGGAATTGCAACGCCGAAAGCTTGCGGACACCGGGCTCTGCGATCACCTCGATCCTATCTTGATCTCGCAGGAAGTCGGGTACGCGAAACCCGATCCTCGCATCTTTCAGGAAGCGGCCCGTCGCGCCGGAAGCGAGCCCGCGTCCTGCGCGATGATCGGCGACATGTTGTTCGCGGACATCTCCGGCGGCCGGGCGAGCGGATGGCACGCGATCTGGGTCCGGCGGGCGTGGCCCGCCGGACCGGGTCACGAAGATCCCGCGCAGCAGGACGAGGACCATCGTCCCCATCGCGTCGTGAACGACTTGACCGGCCTGCTGGAGATCTTCTAGATCGACTAGATCGATCTGTTCCGCACGCTCAGACGTCGCTGGAGAAAATACAGAACGCGGCTGCGCAAGCAGCGTACGGCGCTCTTCGCGGCTTCGACGAGCAGGGCCCAGCGGCTCCGCAGGATGAGGCGTCGAATCGCCTCTTTGACCTTCGATGGCAAGTCCAGCTCCAGAACGTGCGCCCACACGTGGATCATATGGACCGGCGCGCGCGGCAGGTCTTCGATCCGCCGCGCCAGCGGCACCGACAGATCGAAGACTTCGTAATTCTCTAGCTGGCCGCAGGCGGACAGGAGCACCATCGTCTTCGCGCATTTCTCGCACGCTGAGCAGTTGCTATGCGCTGTGCGGTTCTCCCAGCAGACGAGCAGCGACTTCCACAAGAGCGGCTCATGAGCGATCAAGCGGATCTTGTCGTTCCGGTGGATGGCCGGGTCATGGTGCAGGAAGTCGACGGAGCCTGATTTCCATAAGGGATCCGTTCGCCAGTGCGATCCCCAGAGGCCGACGTCATCGAGGGTGCTGCTGGATGGGATGACCAGCCGTCCATACTCGTTCGCGAGGAGGTGTCCGATGGCGGTCAATGCCGCGCAGTGCGTGCGTTCCCACGAGATCGAGTTGAAGTAGGGATTCTCACGCACGTTCGTACGGATGAAGATGGATCGCAATCCGAGCGATTCAGCGATCCGTCGAAATGTCGGGAGGAAGTGCAGCGCCCGCTCGTCGTCGCTGATGGGCATGTCGAAGCCCTGCACGAAGACGATGGCGGCGAGCGTACACGGCGGCCGCAGCGTCGGCGAGGTCCCCCAACACTCATGGTGAATCGCCAGGATTCCCGGTACGGACTGAAGCCAAACGGGGCTCAAGGGCGTTTCGATCCGGACTCGGTCCCCACGGTGAGCCGCGGGGATCAGGGCTAGGCCGGCAAAAGCTTCCGCCGACGGCGCGGACGCCATATCAGCCGTTGCGAACCAAATCGGATCGTTCTCAAAGTGTACCCATGCGCGCATTCGTTCTCCGACGCGCGCTGCTCTCGGTCGCACCTTCCGCCCTCCCGCGGAAAAATTGCTTCGTTCGACTGAATTCTGTGACAATTGATGCGCCTATCGTACTCGGATTCCGCACCGAGATGCCTCAAAGGGATGAAGGCACGGTATCGAACGGCCGGTCACTTACGGCGCGAGAAACGAATCAATCCGCGCCGTCATCCGCGGGGCGTTGCGACGCCGTTTCGCGGATTTCTCTCCGCAACGGTTTCCCGATCAAGCTCTTGGGGATTTCGTCGACGATCTCGATGCGGCGTGGCACCTTGTAATCGGCGAGTCGCTGCCGGCAGAATTCACGGATGTCCCGAGACCACTCCCGAGCCGACCGACCGGCGAGCGACTTCAAAATGACGTGGGCGACGAGCAGCTCGCCGCGCACCGGATGGGATATGCCCGCGACGGCGGCCTCCGCGATCTGAGGATGCTCGTAGAGAACCTCCTCGACTTCCCGCGGATAGACGTTGTATCCGGCGATGTTCGCCATGTCCTTCTTGCGATCGACGATGAAGAAGTAACCGTCTTCGTCCATCTTCGCGATGTCGCCGGTGTGCAGCCAACCGCGACGGAGCGTCACGCGTGTCTCGCTGTCGGAGTTCCAGTAGCCCTTCATGACCTGAGGGCCGCGAATGACGAGCTCCCCGATCTCATTGGGCGCCAGTAATCGCGCGCCGGTTTCCAAGTCGACGATGCGCGCCTCGGTGCTCGGGACGGGCAATCCGATGGACCCTGGTTTGTTCACGCCGTACACGGGGTTCGCGTGCGTTCCCGGTGAGGCTTCCGACAGCCCATAGGCCTCGACGAGCTTCCCACCCGTCAGTCGCTCGAATTCCGTCTTGACGGCCAACGGCAACGCCGCCGCCCCTGAGACGCAGATCCGGATCGACGCAAGGTTGTAGCGCTTCAAGTCCTTGAGCTGGTTGATCGCCAAGTACATCGCCGGCACACCGGGAAAGAGCGTCGGTTGCAGCGTGCGACACGCCTCGGCGACGGTCCGCGGTTCGAACATCCTCTGCAGCACCATCACGAGCGCGGCGCCGATGTAGACGCCGTTGTTCAAACACAGTGACAAGCCATACGAGTGGAAGAAAGGCACGCAGCACAAGATCCGCTCGGCGCCTTCTTTCAGGTCGGTCTGCCAGAGCTTGATTTGGATGGCGTTCGCAACCAGATTGCCGTGCGTGAGGACAGCCGCTTTTGGGATCCCCGTCGTTCCGCCCGTATATTGCAGCACCGCGACGTCGTCCGAAGCGGGGCCGTCCGACAGTCGCCCACGTCCGCCGCCCTTGAGAAAATCCGAGAACCGAACTTCGCCGTCCCGCAGAGTTGCCGAGTCGCCGGCCGCTTTCGCCCGCCGCCATCCATAGATCAATCGCGGAAGCAGCGGGAAATAATCGTGAACGCCGCCGGCGATGATCTTCTCGACGTTGCTACCGTTCATCGCGGCGCGCACATTGTCCAGCAACCGCGTCAAGGTCACGAGAAACCGAGCGCCCGAATCCCGCAGGATGAATTCGAAATCGCGACCCTTGTACAATGGGTTGATTTGGGTCACGATGCCCCGGGCTTTCAGCACGCCGTAATACGCGATCGGATAGTGCGGAAGGTTCGGCAGCTGCAAGCCGACGCGGTCCCCTGGTCGCAATCCGCTGGCGATGAGCGCGAGCGCGAAGCGCGTGCTCAGCGAATCGAGCTGCCGGTACGTGAACGAAGAACGAAACCCCGGGCCGGCCAAGATCATCGCAGGATTGCGAGGGAATCGCTTGGCGCTGTTCGAGAGGAACGCCGGCAGACCGATCTCCGGGACGTCGAAGTCGGCTGGCACGCCGGGCTCGTAATGCTTCAGCCACGGCCGACCCAAGTGTGATGCTTCCATCGGCCCCCCCTTGGTTCTCTCCATGCCTCCGCCGGCGGCCAATGCCGCCCGCGTATTCAGCGAATGAGTTCCCCATGAACGGACGGCCGCCTGCCTGCGTGACCTCGTCCGGCAAATTCGACGGGAAGTGCCGGCCGATTGCGGACGTCTCCGGCCGCCATTATGGTACGCTGAACCCAAATCGAACAGCGCACGAAACCTTCGGGGCAGGGTGAGGAGAGGCGCGAGCCGCTCCAATTCCCGATCGGCGGTACAGCCCGCGAGGGCGCGGCAATCTGAGCGCCCAGGATCCGGTGGAACTCCGGGGCCGACGGTACAGTCCGGATGAGAGAAGGTGTCGCGTCGCCATGCCCGCCGGGAGGACGGTGTCGGCCCCGGGTGGGTTCGTCGGTGTCCGTTTCCGGGTGCCGACCGGCCACGCGTTCTCCCCCTCACCGCGCCCCGAGAAGGGGCGTATTTGGTTTGTCCAACCTTCAAGACGAACATCATATGCGCCGCGCGTTGGCGCTTGCGCGCAAGGGCCTGGGTCGGACGAGTCCGAACCCGCTCGTCGGGGCGATCGTCGTTCGCGGCGATACTGTCATCGGCGAAGGTTGGCACGCCGGAGTGGGCCAACCGCATGCCGAGCCGATCGCGCTCGCGGCCGCGGCGGCGGAAGCCGCCGGCGCGACGTTGTACGTCACGCTGGAGCCTTGCGACCATCATGGCCGCACCCCACCATGCACCGAAGTGATCATTCGCGCCGGCATCGTCCGCGTCGTTTCCGCGATGGAAGATCCCGATCCGCGCGTGCGCGGTGCCGGACACGCGCGGCTGCGCCGCGCCGGCATCACCGTCGAAACGGGACTGCTCGCGTCCTGTGCGTCGTCGCTCAACGCCGCCTACGTCAAGCACCGACGCACCGGGCGTCCACTCGTCGCGCTCAAATGGGCGATGACCCTCGACGGCCGCATCGCGACGCGCACGGGCAGCTCGCGGTGGATCACCTCCGAGGCCGCCCGCGAGGAAGCGCATCGCCTCCGCGATCGATACGACGCGATCTTGATCGGACGCGAAACGTGCGTTCGTGACGATCCTGCGCTAACCTGCCGCATTTCCGGCGGGCGCGATCCGGTACGCGTCGTCCTCGACAGCAGAGGCCGCCTACCAGAAACAGCGCGGATCTTCCGCGAGGGGACGAGTCCCGTCGTCGTGGCCGTGACGGAGGCCGCGTCCGGTGAGGATCAAGGGAGACTCGAGCGCGCCGGCGCCAAACTCGTCGTCTGCCGATCAGACGCGCACGGCCAGGTCGACATCGCCGATCTCCTCGACCGGCTCGGCGAGCGCGGCGTACTCAGCGTCCTCAGCGAGGGTGGCGCCAAGGTCCATGCCTCGTTCCTCGAGGGCGGACATGCCGACCGTGTCCACGCGTTCGTCGCGCCGATCGTGATCGGCGGCGACGCCGCTCCCGGGCCGGTGTCAGGCCGAGGTGTCGCGTCGCTCTCGGCGGCGCTGCGGCTCGAGAACCCGGTACACTGCGTCTTCGGCTCGGATATCGTCGTCGCCGGCGACCTCCACGGCCGCTTGGAGGCATCTTGATGTTCACGGGACTCGTCGAGGAGGTCGGCGCGATCGCGGCGAGCGAAGCGGTCGGCTCGATTCGTCGCGTTCGCATCGGCGCTCGAGAGGTCGTCGCCGGACTGGGTGTCGGCGACAGCGTGTCCGTGGACGGCGTATGCTTGACCGCCACGAGCGTGCGAGCGGACGGCTTCAACGTGGATCTCGGTCCGGAGACCCTACGGCGGACGTCCTTGGGGGACCGCGCCGTTGGGGACGCCGTGAATCTGGAGCGGGCGCTCGCGGTCGGCGCCCGTTTGGCTGGGCATGTCGTGCAAGGCCACGTCGACGGTACCGGTGTCGTTTCCGCTTTCCGCGTGGACGGCGAAACCGCATGGTTGGAAATCGAGACGCCGCCCGCGTTGCGCCGCTACATCGCCGAGAAAGGGTCGATCTCCGTTGATGGCGTCAGCTTGACGGTGGCGTCGATCGATGACGACGGATTCGGCGTCATGTTGATCCCGCACACCCTCAGCGCGACCACCTTGTCACGCCGCCAGGTCGGCCATCGCGTAAACCTGGAGGTCGACATCCTCGCGAAGTACGTAGAAGGGCTACTGACATGGAAGGAAACGAAGACATCATGAATTCGACGACGTTCGCGACCGTCGAAGCGGTGGTCGACCAACTGCGGGCAGGCGGCCTCGCGATCGTTACCGACAGCGAAGATCGCGAAAACGAAGGGGATCTCATCCTCGCCGCGTCGCACGCCACGCCCGACACCGTGAACTTTCTCGCACGCGAAGGGCGCGGATTGATCTGCGCCCCCGTTTCGGCCGAACGCGCCGCCGCACTCGACCTACCCTTGATGACGGCGCGCAATTCCAGCCCGTACCGAACGGCGTTCACCATCTCCGTCGAAGCGATCGAAGGCGTGGCCACCGGCATCTCCGCGCAGGACCGCGCGAAGACCTTGCGCGCGCTCGCGGATCCGGCAACGCACCCCGAGGATTTGGCGCGCCCGGGGCACATCTTCCCGCTGATCGCCCAACCACACGGCGTTCTGCAGAGGCAAGGCCATACGGAAGCGGTCGTCGACCTCATGCGGCTCGCCGGCCTTCCACCGGTCGGCGCGCTCTGCGAGGTGCTATCGGCGGACGGATCGATGGCGCGGATGCCCGAGTTGATCGATCGCGCGCGCGCGTGGGGAATTCCCATTTTGACGATCGACGCACTGATCCGCCATCGGCTGCGGCACGAGTCGTTCGTCCGCGTCGCCGCCGAGACGCAGCTCCCGGCGAACGGCGTCGCGTGGCGGGTGCTCGGGTTCGAGTACATCGTCACGGGGGATACGCACCTGGCGTTGGTGCTCGGGGACTTGGATCAAGGCGGGGCGCCGTTGACGCGGCTCCACTCGGAGTGCCTTACCGGCGACGTGTTCGGGTCCCACCGATGTGACTGCGGCCCCCAGCTGCAGGGAGCCATGAACCGAATCGCCCGTGAGGGACGCGGCGCGATTGTGTACGTAAGGGAGGAAGGACGCGGCATCGGCCTCCTCAACAAGATACGCGCCTATCAGCTCCAGGATCACGGGCTCGACACCGTCGACGCGAACCTTCATCTCGGACTTCCTGCCGATGCCCGAGACCACCGCGTCGGCACGCAGATCTTGAAGGCGATCGGGATTCGGCGCACGCGGCTGATGACGAACAACCCCGCCAAGGTCACCGCGGTCGAGGAACAAGGCATCGAGGTCGTCGAGCGCGTCGGCCTTTCGGCGCAGGTCACGCCGGAGAACAAGCGCTACCTCGCGGCGAAGCGGAACCGGTTGAACCACCTGTTGGAAATCTAGACGCGGAGGTTGGGGTGAGCAACGTTTTCGAAGGGCAATTGAACGGTACCGGACTGCGCGTCGCGATCGTGGTGTCGCGGTTCAACGAATTCGTGACGAAGTCATTGCTCGACGGCGCGGTCGACACACTCCGCCGGCACGGCGTCGCCGACGCCGATGTCGACGTCGCCTGGGTGCCGGGCGCGTTCGAGATTCCCATCGTCGCGGGTCGGATGGCAGCGTCACGACGATATGACGCGGTCGTCTGCCTCGGCGCGATCATCCGCGGGGCGACGCCCCACTTCGATTATGTCGCGGCTCAGAACGCTTCCGGCATCGCGCAGGCGAGCGCGGGAACGGGCGTGCCGGTCCTCTACGGCGTATTGACGACGGATTCGCTGGATCAAGCCATCGAGCGCGCTGGGACGAAGGCCGGAAATAAGGGACGGGACGCCGCCGCCGCCGCGATCGAGATGGCGACGTTGTTGCGCGTATTGACTACGGCGTAATCGCGGCCCCGACCGCGTTGCCCAAATACGGCCCGAGGGCGGTGTTATACTTTCGAAGCGGCCGTGCTAGGCGGGGAGCTGGCGGTTCCCTGCACCCCCAACCCGCCATAGGGGGGCTGAACTCCCGCTCGAGGCGGCGCGCCTACGGATCGGGCCCGTGCACGTGGTGAGGAGAGCTGGGTCCTGCGCAACGAGATCTTGTGAACCCCGCCAGGTCCGGAAGGAAGCAACGGTAAGCAAGTGCTCTCGTGTGCCGCGGGGCTACCTGGCTGGAGCCGGCGACACGTAAGCCGCCGCGGGTGCGTTTGTCGACAGCGGGTGCACGGTCACTTCGATCCACCGGCGTAAGCGCCGATCATCGCCACGACGTTGTTGATGACGTGAATCATGATCGGCGCGATGAGTGAGCCGGTGAGCTCATACGCGACCGCCAGCGCGTACCCGAGCACGAAGATCGGAAGGAAGTTCACGACTTGTCCGTGGGCGGCGGCGAAGACCGCCGCGCTGATCGCGGCCGCGCGCCACATCCCCTTGCGGCCGTTCAATGTCCGATACAGCAGTCCCCGAAAGAACGTCTCCTCCGCGAGTGGCACGAAGACGCACACGAGCAGCACTAAGGCAGCCAGCGCCAACGGGTCGCTGGCGGACGGCAACACGGAGAGGATCGGGTTGCTCGTTTCCTCCCGCTCGGCGAACGAAACCGCGGCCTCCGATCCGAGGAACAGTCCCAGTAGCCAAACGGCCGTCGGTCGCACAAAGTAGTAGACGGCGATGATGAGCGGGATGCTTGTAAGGGCGGCCAGCCACGCTTGCGTCCGTGCCTGCGTGAGGTGCAGTCCGAGGTCGAGCAAGGAGCGGCCGTAACGCCATACCACAAGATAGAAGCTGCCGGCGAGCCATACGAAGTTCTGCAGGAAGTTCATTGTCGCGAAGGACCAGAACGTGGGCCGTTGGTCGATCGCATCGTGGCCAATGGCGTGTCCTGCCGCAAGTACGAACAGGGGAGCGGTCAATGACAGGATGGCGATGGCGGTGACGCCCGCGAGGTCCCAATCCCGATCACCGGGCCGTCGCGGTCGGACGAACAACACGTAGTATGGGAACGCCAACCCGGCGAAGAATAATGTGCCGAGCCCCCAGGCTCTCGCGAGGTCGACGCGCCCGCGCGCGCGCGCGTCGAGGCGAACCCACCAGGCCGCCGTGGCGGACGCGGCCATCCAGAACGAGAGAGGGATCCAGGAATTCGACACGCGTTGAGACGGCTCCGGGAGCGTGGCCCACGCTGCCGCAAACGTCAGGCAGGCGCCGCGCGTCCTCAGGGTAGAATAGCAGTATTCCATGGACCATCAGTCGTTGTATCGGAAGTGGCGTCCTCAGACCTTCGATGAGGTCGTCGGCCAAGAGAGAGTCACGCGAACGCTGCGCAACGCGATCGGCGCCGGCCGCATCGCGCATGCTTACCTGCTCAGCGGTCATCGTGGCAGCGGAAAGACGACGACGGCGCGCATCCTCGCGAAGTGCCTCAACTGTGAACGCGGACCGACGGCCGAGCCGTGCGGCGTCTGCGCGGCCTGTCGCGACATCACGAACGGAACATCCTTGGACGTCATCGAGCTGGATGCCGCCAGCAATCGCGGCATCGACCAAGTTCGCGACATCCGCGACAAGATCGGCTTGGCGCCGGCGGCGTCGCGCTACAAAGTCTACATCCTCGACGAAGCGCACATGCTGACGGCGGAGGCGAGCAACGCCTTATTGAAAACGCTCGAGGAGCCGCCGGCCAACGTCGTGTTCGTTCTCGTGACGACAGAGCCGCACAAGCTCGTCCCGACGATTCTATCGCGGTGCCAGCGATTCGAGTTTCGCCGCATCGCCACGGGCGAGATCGTCGAACGGCTGCGCGCGCTGGCGGAGCGAGAGGGCGTCCGTATCGACGACCGGGCGCTGCATCTCATCGCGCGCAACGCCGACGGCGCTCTTCGCGACAGCGAAAGCATCCTCGACCAAATCGCCGGAACGGCGCAAGGGTCCATCACGTACGAACAAGTCGTGCAGATGCTGGGCACGATCGAAGACGACGTTGCGAGCCAGGTCGTCGAGGCAGTTCGTGGTGGCGACGCGGCCGGCGCGCTGCAGATCGCGGCTCGCTTGATCGAAAGTGGACGCGACATCCGCCAGGTGCTCCGCCGCTTGAGCGAGCACTTCCGTGATCTTCTCGTCGTGCGTACCTGTCCCGAGGATCGCGCGCTCGTCGACGCGAGCGAAGAGCAATACCAGGCTTTGACCGGGCAGGGCGCGATGCTCGGCGTCGAGGACATCTTGCAGGCCCTGTCGATCCTGGCACAGGCGGAGACCGACGCGCGTTGGACGACGCAGCCGCGATTGACCCTGGAAATGGCTCTGCTCCGTTTGGTCCGCCCCGACTTCGATCCTGGGCTCGAGGGCTTGCGCGCTCGTGTGATGCGTCTCGAGCGAGCGGCTACGGGGGAATCGCCCGACCGATCCAAGTCAGATCCGCCACCGGCGAAGAGCGAGCGCCGACCGGACCCCACGGCGGGCTCTCCGTCCGCGGCCGCAACACCGCGGCGGTCTCCGGACGCCGCCACGAATGAAGCGCGAAGCCGACCAGCACCAGTGGCCATCGAGGAGCCGGCCTTCACGTTGGCGCCCGCATCACCCCCCACCGTGGCAGCAACCTCGGCGCTCGACTTGAGCCAGACATCCTTGCGATGGCCACGATTTCTGGAGGAGGTCAGCAAACGACGGCCGTTGACGCACGCGCTCGTCGCCGAGGCGCGTCCGGCATCGATCGACGGCGCGCGCATCACGCTGCGCTTCCCCGCGGGCATGGACTTTCAGGCGCGCACGTTGAAGGAAGCATCCCATTTGGCGATCCTCCACGACGCCGCCCGCGAGGCATTCGGTACATCCGTTCAATTGCAGTTCGGCGTCGCCGAGGAACGAGACTCCCCGGCGGCTCCACGTCCGGAGAGGGATCCACTCCTCGAGCAGGCGACGCATTTGTTCGGTCCGCCGGTTTCGTTCCGCCCGTTCGAAGAGACCAGCGAAGAGAGTTAGGTGACCGCCTTGATGAACATGGGCAAGATGATGAAGCAGATTCAGAAGATGCAGGCCGACATGGCTAAGGCGCAAGAGGAGCTCACCAATGAGCGGGTGGAAGCCTCTGCGGGCGGCGGCGCGGTGCGTGTGGTCGCCAACGGCCACAGCGACCTGGTCTCGATCAAGATCGATCCGGAAGCCGTCGATCCCGCCGACATCGGCATGCTCGAAGACCTCGTGCTCGCTGCGGTGAACGAAGCGCAAGGAAAGGCTCGAGAGCTGGCGAGCAGCCACATGCAATCCGTAACGGGGAAGATCCCTCTACCACCCGGTTTCATGGGCTAGATGCTGCTTCCCGATCCCATCGCGCGTCTCATCGACGAGCTCTCCAAGATGCCGACGGTTGGACCGAAGACCGCGCAAAGGCTGGCATTTCACGTCTTGCGAATGCCGGAAGCGGAAGTTCAGGCGCTGGCGCGGGCCATCGTCGAGGCGAATGAACGGATTCGCTCCTGCTCCATCTGCTTCAATCTCACCGACAGCGATCCGTGCGCGATCTGCGCGAATCCGACGCGCGATTCGTCCTTGATCTGCGCCGTCGAAGATCCGCGTGACGTGATCGCGTTGGAACGGATGCGCGAGTTTCGCGGCCGCTACCATGTGCTGGAGGGCGCAATCTCCCCCCTCGACGGTATCGGCCCCGATGATTTGCGGATCCGCGAGCTGCTGGCCCGCTTGGAATCAGGTGAGGTGAAAGAAGTCATCGTCGCGACGAATCCGCGCGTCGAAGGCGACGCGACCGCGATCTACCTGTCTCGGTTGATTCGCCCTCTGGGCGTGAAAGTGACACGGATCGCCCATGGATTGCCCGTCGGCGGGGACATCGAATACGCCGACGAGGTGACGTTGGCCAAGGCGCTGGAGGGCCGGCGCGAGCTGTGATCGAAGACGGGTCGCTGCGCGTTCTCCTGGTCGGATTGAACGCCAGATACGGCGGCACTGAACGACACCTGCTCGACCTGTGGGGCGAGCTGCGCAAGCGCGGGCACCATGTCGCAATCGCGGTTCCGATGGCGAGCGAAGTCGCGGCTCATGGTCGTGAGATCGATCCCCACCGCGTCTTCGAGGTGCCTCGCGGACCGGCCGCGATCGCCAGTCTCATCCGGTTGCTGTACGGGTTCCAGCCCCAGATCGTCCACCTCCACAGCACGCGCGCCAGTATCCTCGGGCGGGTCTCGGCGCGGCTGATACCTCGTACCCGGCGTGCCGGCATGGTCTTTCTGACGAGCGCACACGGTTGGATCCCGCGCCGGCTGCGTCTGTACCGATGGATCGAGCACGCCTACAACCGGACCGCGTCCTGGGAAGATGCCGCGATCGCGGTCGCGCGGTCCGTGGCCGAGAAGCTAGAGGCGAATCGATATCCGAATCCCATCTTGGTCGTGCCGAACGGGCTCGATCGACGTTGGGGAAATGACCTCGAAGGTAGGGAATTCGCGGACGGCGACACGCTGCACATCGGATACTTCGGGCGCCTTTCCAAGGAAAAAGGCCTGGCGACGCTCATCGAAGCGCTTCGTTCTTTGCAGGGCCGCAGCTGGCATCTGCATGTCTACGGAGACGGCCATACGCGAGCACACGTCGAGCGCGCCATCGCCGCCGCAGGCGTCGTCGAGGTCGTGACGTTGCACGGGAGTATCGCGCCCGCCGCGGTGCCCGAGCACATGGGCGCCTGCCATGTCATCGCCATTCCTTCGTTGCAGGAGGGGCATCCCTACGTCGCGCTCGAGGCGTCGCGGCTGGGCATCCCGATCATCGCCTGCCGCGTGGGTGGACTCTCGGACGTGGTGCATGAGGGCAGAAACGGGTTCCTCGTAACTCCCGGCGATCCGCCGGCCCTGGCGCGGGCTCTCGGTCGATTGCTGGCCGAGCCGCGCCTCCTCCGGCAGCTCCGGCGGGACGCTATCACGCATCGCAACGACTACACGGCTGACGACATGACGGAGCTCGTCCTGGAAGCGTATCGGCGGGCCTTGTCCAAACGACGACCGCACCCGCGGCCCACGGCCGCGTTGGGCACCAGAGGCCGAGCCCGTTGAGTTGCCGGCGGCCTCGCCCGGTATACTGTCGGGAAGATGCTGTCGCCGGTAGAATACGTAAGCCCCACCTTCGGGAAGATGACATTCGAGGAGATGTTCGCGCGACTCGTGGAGTTCGTGCGCCAGGAGCCAGAGTCGCCGCACAACCTCATCATCGGCACGGACTCGCTGCTATCGGACCAGACCTGCTTCGTGACGGCGATCATCATTCACCGGGTGGGCCACGGCGGCCGGTACTTCTACCGTAAGTTCTTCAATCGCAAGATCGAAAGCCTCCGGCAGCGGATCCTCTACGAAGCCTCGCTGAGCCTCGAGATCGCCTCGAAGGTCTCAGCGCACCTGGCGAGCAACGGCGTATCCAAGCTGCCGATCGAAGTCCACCTCGATGTCGGCGATCAAGGGGAAACGAAGTCGATCATTCGCGAGGTCGTTGGCATGGTGACCGGATCCGGGTACGCCGCGAAGACGAAGCCGGAAGCCTACGGCGCGACGAAGGTCGCCGACAAGCACTCGAAGTAACAGGCAGACGGACAAAAGCCAGAGAGGGGTGGGCACCGTTGCTTACCCCTCTCGTGATTCGTCGGCGAACGCGATCGCCAGCCGCGAGATTCCTAGATCTGCAGGTCGATGATCGCCGAGACGCCAACCCCAACGACCCGCCGGATCCCGCGCCACGGCTCGAGGTTGTCGACCGGGACGTACACCTTCACGCCAACGATCCTCTGGAAGTCCAGATCGAGGAGGGCGACGGCCTCGACACGGTCGACCGCGGCCCGCGGACCGGCCACCTGAGCGGCGCCGATCGTCGCGCGGCCGGGACTGCCGAGCCCGACCTGAAGACTGAGGATCGGCACGACTTTCGTTACCTCTCTCGTTTCGGCATTCCGCGTTTGCAACGCGCTGTTGATGAAGTCGTTGATCTGAGGCCCGAACTGGCGCGCGACGTATCCGATGCCGAAGATCTTGATGAGTCCGCCAATGTCTTGCGCGTATGCAGCGCCGGCGAACGCCGACGTCAGTGACACCGCGATGAGCAGCGCCGCGATCTTGATCCGATGGGAATGCATGAAACTCCCTCCCCTTGCAACCGCTTGTCGCATGGCGCGGCTGTCACCCCTACTGGTCTGACGAACCGCGCCTCCCGTTCGTTGTACGCCCGTCCCAGCGCGCGAAGCCCGCCGCTTTCTCGTTCAACGCTTCTTTTTCTTACCCAATTCCGCGGCTTGCTCGCCGCCCGCCCAGAGGCGCCCGTCCGGCCGGCCCGCGACGCGGTGCCGGCACCTGTCGCCTTGCGCGCCGTTGCCTTCGCGCGACCTCGCGACCGGGCCGCCATTACCGAGCCGACGGGACGTGGCCGGGACACGGAGACGCGGCGGGCCGGCGCGTCGACCGTCAACACCAGGCCGGCCGCGTCGGCGAGATCGCGGACGGGCGCATACCCTACTTCGTCGATCAACACGGCCTTCGTCGCCACCTTCTTGCCGTTGAACGTCGGGGCCTGCGCCTCGTTGTCCCAGCGGACCTTGAAGCCCATCGCTTCGCCCCAGCGACGAATCGGGCACAGAGCGCGCCCGTTAGGGACCGGCATATCGACGAAGTGCTTGCCGCCAATGAACAGCGCATACGTGGACTCGGGCTCGTCCTCCAGCAAGCGTCCCCAGCGAACGAACTGATAGTCGCGGGTGATGGGCCGCGTGCGGCGGAACACCCCGAACCCCTCCGGGGATCCGCCGATGTTCGTATTGCCTTCGATCGTTTCGAAGACGTTGCCGCGGACGGCGGACACGAAGCCGGTGTGCGTCGTTCCGCGCAAGAACACGTCGCCGGGCTCGGGCTGCTTTCGATGGTAGATCTCGTGCTCCTTCGCCCACGATTCGATGACGCCGCAGCCGGCCGTTCGCGCGAAAGGAACTTCCTTCGCACGTTCGTCCTTCGCCGCCCCGCGAATGCTCTAATATACGAACGCCGCGCACCACCGGGCACCGGGACCCAACCCGACGGACTTGAGGTATTCGTTGACCTGCGGCCCTTGATTCGGACCTCCGACTTCCCGCACGCCTTCTTGTGACCCGGCGATCTCCAACGCTCTTCGAACGAGCTTGTGCATGGTGACGGCCTCCTTGTCGTCGCGATGATCGAAATCGATGATCACGCCTCCCGCTTCGGGAACGCGTGGTCTCGGCGCCCGGTGCCTGTGTGCGTGGGAGCTTCAGCGGCGGTACTTCCCTGATCGCGCAGCGACTCCCTCTCGGGGCACGGCGCAGAGCGGTCGAAGAAGCGAACCCGCTATTGTGCGGTCACGTGCCGCAGCAGCGTTTCAAACCGGGGGAACGACGTGTCGATGCAGGCGGTGTCCTCGACTGTTATGCCGTCGCTGGACAACGCACCGGCGATCGCGAACGCCATGGCGATCCGGTGGTCGCCGTCGGATGCGACGACGCCCCCGCGCAGACCGCCGCCTCGGATGCGCAAGCCGTCCGGGCGCTCTTCGCAGTCGACGCCGACCGCGCGCAGGTTGCGTGACATTGCCGCGATCCGATCGGACTCTTTCGCGCGTAGCTCAGCCGCGTCGCGAACGACTGTTTCCCCCTCCGCCAGCGACGCCGCTACGGCCAAGATCGGGATCTCATCGACGAGCAGCGGGATCATCGCGCCACCGATCTCCGTGCCGTGCAACCGGCCGCCGCGCACGAAGAGGGTCGCGACTGGCTCGCCTCCCTCTTCCCGCGCATCCTGGACATCGATGCGCGCACCCATGGAACCCAACGCGTCGAGGATGCCCGTGCGCGTGGGATTGATGCCGACGGCATCGAGGGTGATCTCCGCGTCCGGGTGGGTGGCCGCCAGCACGAGGAAGAAAGCCGCCGACGAGATGTCCGCCGGAACGTCGAGATGAACGCCGCGCAGGCGGGCTGGGCCCCTCACCGAAATCTCGCGGGCCCCGCTGGGTACGTCGCGCGTGGTCAGGTCCGCACCCATCGCGTGGAGTACGCGCTCGGTGTGGTCACGCGTCGGCTCGGGCTCGACGACCGTCGTCGTTCCGGTGGCTTGCAGTCCCGCCAGCAGAATCGCGGACTTCACCTGCGCGCTGGCGACCGGCAGCTCATATCGAATCGGACGCAAGTCGCCGCCTCGCACCCACAGCGGGGCGCGCCTGCCCGTGGCCGTCTCAATGGTCGCGCCCATCGCGCGCAGCGGCGCGGCCACGCGCTCCATCGGCCGACGCCGGATCGAGGCGTCGCCCGTCAGCGTCGCGGGGAAGGGCCGCCCGGCGAGCACACCGGCTAGCAATCGCATCGACGTCCCGGAGTTTCCGACGTCGAGCGGCGCCGCGGGCTCGCGGAGGGACGCGTACCCGCGCCCGGCCACGCGCACCTCGTCATCGGAGGTCGTGATCTCCACGCCCATCGCCCGCATGCAGGCGACGCTGGCCAGCGTGTCGTCCGCGTGCAAGAAGCCGCGGGCGGTGGTTTCCCCCTCGGCGAGCGCTCCCAGCAGAACGGCCCGATGCGAGATCGATTTGTCGCCTTGCACGCGAACGCGACCGCGCACGCGCGCCGCCGGTTCGACGCGAAGCGTGGTCACTGAGCGCTCTTGAGATCCGGCCGGAGGCGTTCGGCGTTGCCGAGATAGACGTGCTGGATCGCTTCTTGGCGCCGGTCGGTGTTGATGAGCATCAAAACTCGGAGGACGCGCGGCATCGAGCCGGGCACGGCGATCTCGCGAGAGCAGAGAAGTGGTACGCGATCCCATCCCATCTTGCGCGCGGCCTCCGCCGGAAATGTTGCGTCGAGGTCGGCCGTGCACGTGAAAATCACCGAGGCAACGAAGTCGGGATCGACTTGGTTGGCGCGGATCATCTCCCGCATGAGCCGGATCGCGGCGTCGAGGATGCTTGCTGGCGTGTTCTCCTCCACCGAGATCGCGCCGCGCACGCCTCTGACCAACATCATCGTTCGCCGCCTCCCATTCCGCCCTGTCCACCTTCGCTCGATGTCGGCTGAACGGACGCCGGCCGGCCGCCGGCGCTGGCCAATACCGCCGCCGCTTCGAGCCCGAGGACGTAGCTGGTCGCCCCGAAGCCGGCGACCTGACCCCGCGCCGCCGCCGCGATCATGGAGTGCGCGCGGAAAGATTCCCGCGCGTGGACGTTGCTGAGGTGGACCTCGACGACGGGGATCCCGATCGCGGCGACCGCGTCTCGGAGCGCCACGGACGTGTGCGTGTACCCGCCCGGGTTGAAAACGACCGCGTCGCACTCCCTGCGCGCCGCGTGCAGGTGGTCAATGAGCTCACCTTCGTGGTTGGACTGCGCGAAGCGTACGTCGACGCCGATCGTAACGGCGCGGGCCGTGACCTGGTCCTCGATGACCGCCAACGTCGTCGTGCCGTAGACGGCGGTTTCCCGCTCGCCGAGCAAGTTCAGGTTCGGACCAGACAGCACCAAGATCCTCATGAGGTCGGCTCCGTCATGTCCTTGATAACTCCCTCGGCAAGCGTGGGATCGACGACGACGCCCGAGCGGGCCGCGCCGAGCTGGCCCATGAGCGAGAACCGCCACTTCCCCGCGCGCACTTTCTTGTCGAGCGCCATGCGATCGAGGACCAGCGCGGCGGATCCACCCGGCATGCGCGTCGGCAACCCTGCTTCGGCCAACGTCTGCCGGAGACGCACCGCGTCCTCCGCCGGCGTGAGACCGAGACGGACGCCGATTTCCGCTTCCAGCGACATCCCGACCGCCACGGCTTCGCCGTGAGAGATTCCACGATATCCGGCGACGGCCTCCACCGCATGGCCGATCGTATGCCCGAAATTCAGCATCTCACGAGCGCCGGTCGACTCCCGCTCGTCGGACGCAACGATCTCCGCCTTGATGGCGGCGTTTCTCGCGACGAGCTCGGCGAGCGTCGGCGTGTCACGGCGCGCCACCAATCCAAGGCTCGACGCCGTCCAGTCGAACAACGCGGCGTCAGCGATCGCCGCGTGCTTGATCGCCTCCGCGAGGCCGCAGCGAAGCTCCCGCCCCGGCAGCGTCGCGAGCGTGCGGACGTCGGCATGAACCGCCAGCGGCTGCCAGAACACCCCGACCAGATTCTTCGCCGCCAGATTGACAGCCGTCTTGCCGCCGATCGACGCGTCGACCTGCGCCAGCAAGGTCGTCGGCAGTTGAAAGAGCGCGATGCCGCGAAGGTACGTCGCCGCAGCGAATCCCGCGACGTCGCCCACGACGCCGCCGCCGAGCGCAAGCACGGCCCCGCCGCGGTCGATGCGCGCCTCGACGAGCGCGTCGTAGATGCCGGCCAGCGCGCGGAGCGACTTGCTGCGCTCGCCCGGCGGGATCGAGATCGGGTGGACCTCGACACCCCACCGCGCGAGCGCGACGGCGAGCGAGCTTCCGTAGTGCCGCCACAACAGTGGATGGGTTACGAGGGCGACACGGTGGATGCCCCGCGAGACGAGATCGAGTCCGACGAGCGGCAACGTGCCATCGCCGACGTGGATCTCGTACCCACCCTCGGCGAGCGCGACCGGAACCGATCGACGCTCTCGCGCGGCGAGGCGGCCCAACGTTTCTCGCGTGACCGCTTCTACGGGCTGCGCCGACGTATCGACGATGATGTCGGCCAGCGCTTGGTACCGCGGGTGCCGGGCTTCCATCAACGACGCGGCCCGGCCAGCTGGATCATCCTTCAACAGGGGACGATTCTTCGCCTCGCCGAGCCGCTTGAGGGTGGCGGCGAGGTCCGCTTGCAGCCAGACGATCGTGCCGCCGGCGCGCAGCACCGTCGCGTTTTCTTCGTCCAACGGCGCGCCGCCGCCACACGCGATGACCGTGTTCCTTCGCGTCGCCGCCTCGCGGACGACGTCTCGTTCCAGCTCGCGGAAGCGCGGTTCACCATAATCCGCGAAGATCGCCCGCACGGGTTTCCCGACACGGCGCACGATCAGATCGTCGGTGTCGCAGAAATCCCAACCCAGGCGCGCGGCGATCGCGCAGCCCACCGCCGTCTTTCCGGCAGCCATGAACCCGATGACGACGATGTTGCGCACCGAAGGCGATTCTCCTAACCGCGCAACCGCGTCATGTATCGCTCGTACGATTCGTGGATGTCGGCCATCACGTCGGCGCCGAACTTCTCGAGGAACGTGTCCGCGAGCACGAGGCTCGCCATCGCCTCGCAGACGACGCCGGCGGCGGGTACGGCGGTGACGTCGGACCGCACGATCGCACCGGGAGAATCTTCCTTCGTGCGGATGTCGACCGATCGCAACGGATTGCGCAACGTCGAGATCGGCTTCATCGCCGCCCGCATCACGAGCGGCATTCCGTTCGTGATGCCCGCTTCCAGCCCACCGGCACGATTCGTCTCGCGGTGGAACGTGCGCTGGTCGTCATAAAGGATTTCATCGTGCGCCGCCGACCCGGGCGTCGCCGCGATCCGAAACGCGTCCCCGACGGCCACGCCCTTGATCGCGTGCACGCTCATCAATGCTTGCGCGAGGCGACCGTCCAGCCGGCGATCCCAATGCACGTAGGTGCCCAGGCCAGGCGGCACGCCGATCGCGATAACCTCGACGACGCCGCCGAGGGTGTCACCGCGCGTCTTCGCCGCGTCGATCTCGCGCTTCATGCGCGCGGCCGCGTCGACGTCGGCGCAGCGGAGATCGGATGCCTCGGCGGCCGACTCGAGCGCCTCAAAAGAGTCGGGGAACATGGTCGCGTCGACCCCTCCGAGCTGCACGACGTGACTGAAGATCCGAATGCCGAAGTCCTCGAGCAAGCGGCGCGCGAGGCTGCCGCCAGCGACCCGGGCGGCCGTCTCCCGCGCGGATGCCCGCTCCAGGGGTCGGCGGACGTCGTCGAACCGGTATTTCTGGGCGCCGACGAGATCGGCATGACCGGGGCGGGGTCGCGTGAGCGGCGGCTCCTCAAGCCGCCAGTCCCGGTTCCAAACGAGCACCGAGACGGGCGCCGCGATCGTCGTGCCCCCCATCAAGCCGGAGAGGATCTCGGCGCGGTCGCGCTCGATCTGCATCCGTCCGCCGCGTCCGTATCCCGCTTGTCGCCGGGACAAATGCCGATCGAGGTAGTCCACGTCCACGGTCAGTCCGGCGGGCAAGCCCTCCACGGTCGCGACCAGGCCGCGACCGTGCGATTCTCCCGCCGTCAGCATGCGCAATGGCATCGTCTCGTCGATTCCTCCGTCCGGCGCTCAGGGCGCGGAGAGCGCACGCAGCATGACGTCGACGGGCGCCGCTCGACCCGTCCACCGCTCGAATGCCGACGCCCCTTGGTAAGCGAGCATCAACAGTCCGGATACGGGGTGCGCGCCCGCCTCTCGGGCGGCCCGCAACAACAGCGTCTCCGCTGGATTGTAGACCATGTCGAGAACCGCTTGTCCGGGGGTCAATCGAACCGAGGGCAGCAATGGCGACTCGTCGTCGCGCGGCGTCATCCCGATCGGCGTCGCGTGGATGATGATCTGGGCGCCGGGCACCCGACGCGCGATTCCATCCGCGTCCAGGTCGTCGGTGGCGATCCGCGCGCCCCAAGCAGCATCGGCCAATTCCACCGCGATGACGTCGGCCTGCTGCCGCCGCCGAGCGAGGATGACGATTTCGCGCGCGCCCGCCTCGGCGAGCGCGACGCAGGCCCCGCGGGCACCGCCGCCGGCGCCGAGGACGACGGCGCGCGTGCCGTCGATCCGCACGCCCTCGTGCGCCAACGCGCGCGTGACGCCGTCGACATCCGTGTTGAACCCGGAGATCTCGCCGTCCGAGATCACGAGGGTGTTGACCGCGCGGCAGCGGCGTGCTCGCTCGTCGACGTGATCGACGAACGGCAGCACCCGCTCCTTGTGGGGAACCGTCACGTTCGCGCCCTTGAACCCGAGCGCGCGCAGCCCGCGGACAGCATCGCCGATCGCGTCCGCGCCCACGCGCAAAGCAACGTACGCCCACGGCAACCCGAGAGCGTCGAATGCCGCGGCCTGCATGCGTGGAGATCGACTGTGAGCCACGGGGTCGCCGAGGAGGGCTACCAGCCGTGTACCCGGTTCCAGGACGGCCATGACTACCTCTTGATTGGCGGGCGTTCCCGCTCATTGTAGCGACTGCCGAATCACGTGTCTTCGCGGGCCCGGGTCGGTGTGTTATCGTACCGCTATCGTTTGCGAGGCAGCCGTAGTCTACGTGAGATCACCGCTGGGAATCGGGAGCGCAGCGTCATGCGATATGAAGGCCAGGTTGCCCATCCGGTGCGCGTTGCCGGCGTGCGTCGGGCGCTTCCCATCGAACAAGTGCAGCAGGACATCTGGGTTCCGTTCTTCCACTTGTGGGGCGACGTCGAGTTGACCAACGCTTGCGCCCGCGAGCTGGCCAGCCGGCTGCGGCCATTGTCGTTCGACGCGCTCGTGTCTCTGACGGCGAAATCGGTCCCGCTCGTCCACATGATGGCAACGTACCTATCGGAACCGCGGCACGGTCAGTTCGTGCCCTATGTCGCCTGCCGGCGCGCCGTGAAGCCGTACATGCACCGCCCCGTATCGGTGGAAGCGTTGTCGATCACGGCGACGCAGATCCGTCCGCTCGTTCTCAACGGCGCCGACGCCAAGCGCATCGAAGGACGGCGCGTGGTCCTGGTCGATGACGTCGTCAGCACGGGCGGCGCGATGCGCGGTGGAGAACAGCTGATGCAGCAGATCGGCGCCGTCGTCGTGGCGAAGGTCTGCGTCATGCGCGAGGGGGACCTTTTCCAGGCCCCGGAGCTCATCTATCTCGAAAGCCTTCCCATTTTCACATCCTGACGGTCGGCACGGGGGCCCGGTTCCGTTTTACGCGCTTGGCGCTCTTGGCGCGGCATTGCTGGCCCAGACGCTCAATCTATGGATCTTTCCGTTCTATGCCAGCGAAACGGGCGAGCGGAT
>VGFF01000014.1 GCA_016868955.1 Armatimonadota bacterium | reverse complement strand
GTTCGCGAGGAGCGCGATGGCCATCCACGCGACGGCTGCGTTCGGCGCCGCAAGCAGCGCTTCGTAGGCGACCTCCTTGGCCAGGAAGCCGCCGAACGGCGGCAGCCCCCCCGTTGAGGCCGCCGCGAGCACGCCGGCGACGGCGGTGACGGGCATCGCCCGGCGCAGCCCGGACAAGCGCGTGGCGTCGCGCGTGCCCGTTTCGTGGTCGAGAATCCCGGCGACGAGAAAGAGTGCGCCCTTGTACAAACCGTGCGCGAGCAAAAAGACGATCGCCGCTTTCACCGCACCTTCGGTCCCGATGCCGAGCAGCAACGTCATCGCGCCGAGCGATCCGACGGTCGAGTAGGCAAGGATGCGCTTCATGTCCGTTTCGCGAAGCGCCATCAGCGATCCGGCGAGAAAGGTCGCGGCTCCGAAGAACGTCAAGGCGCCGTTCCAAAGGTCCGTCCCGCCCAGCACGGGGGTCATCCGGGCGAGGAGAAACACGCCGGCCTTGACCATCGTGGCGGAGTGCAGGTAGGCGCTGACGGGCGTCGGCGCTCCCATGGCCCCCGGCAGCCAGAAGTGCAGCGGCACCTGCGCCGACTTCGCGAAGGCCCCTATGAGGATCAAGATTGTCGCCGGCGCGTATAGCGCATGCGCGCGGATCGCGTCCGCCCGCGCGAGCATCTGGCTAACCTCATAGGTTCCGGCGGCGCCGCAAAGCAATACGATCCCAGCGAGGAGCGCGAGCCCTCCGCCGCCGGTCACGAGCAGCGCTTGCAGCGCCGCGGCGCGTGCTTCTTCGCGTTCGTGATTCGTGCCAATCAACAGGTAAGAAGTAACGCTGGTGATCTCCCAGAAGACGAACAACATCAGGAGGTTGTCCGCGACTGAGATCCCCGCCATAGCGGACATGAACGCGAGCAAAGCGGCGTAGAGGCGGCCGAGACCGGCGCTCCCCTTCAAGTACGCCCCCGTGTACACGAGGATGAGCGCGCCGATCCCGTAGATGAGAAGGAGCATCAGTACGCCGAGGCCGTCCAGCCGCCAGGAAACGTCCACGCCAAGGCGGGAGACCCACCGCACGGTCTCACCGGCTAAACGGCCGGCCGCGACGGTCGGCACGAAAGAAGCGGCGTAGAGCGCGACTCCGGCGGGGAAGAGCGCAAGCATCCAACCCGCGACGGCGCCGATGCGCCGCGCGAGCGACGGCGCGAGCGCGGAGACTACGAATCCGAGGAGGAGAGCGTTCAGCATGTCAATGCGTCATCGCAGGGTCCCGAAAATACGGGCGGCGCGAAGCGGGCGTTCGCGCCCTCCGTCTTCGCTCCGCGCCAAGCCCGTCAGTCGAAGATGTCGAAGATCCTCTCGAGCGTCGAACGCGGCTTCCGGCGCCCGTAACCTAGGTGATCATCGTCGTCATCGCGCCGGCGTTCCGAATCCCGGTCGCGGGCCGGTCGCTGCTCCGTGGCGCGCGCCTCGAGGCTGCGATCAGTGTCGCCTTCCCGGGCGACTGTGAGGACCTATTCCAGCTCCCGGCGGTCGCGCCAAACGCCCCGGCACATCGGAAACATGTCCAGGAGGACGCCGTTCCGGTTGCGCTCCTGCATGCCGGTATTGCAGTTCGGACAAATCAGGAGCGGCACGGCGTTACTCTTCCCGGTGCATGTTCCGCATCAGGATCAATTGCAGCAGCTGAACGATCGCCTGCGCGGCCGCGGCCACGTACGTCAGCGCCGCCGCGTTGAGAACGGCCTGCGAACCGCCCAGCTCCCGCGGCGTGACCATGCCGAGTCCCTGCAGCTGATTGAGGGCGCGCGCGCTGGCGTCGAACTCCGTCGGCAGGGTGATCACGGTGAACGCGACGACGCCGACGAAGAGCAGGATGCCGAGATCCATCAGCCAGCCGCCGGTGCCGCCGAGCGCGCTGCCCACGATGAACAAGATGATGCCGAGGCTCGATCCGAGGCCGGCGACGGGCACGATGGTGTTCCGCAGCACGAGCGGACCGTACCGCTCCTTGTCTTGGATCGCGTGGCCGACTTCGTGCGCGGCGACGCCGAGCGCTGCGACCGAGGCGCTACTGTAGACCTCCGGCGATAGACGCAGCACCTTGTTGCGCGGGTCGTAATGGTCGGATAGCTTTCCCTGCACCGGTTCCACCTTGACGACGTTCGCCAGGCCGACGTGTTGGAGAATCCGCATGGCTGCCTCCGCGCCCGTGATCCCGGAGCCGGCAGGCACCTGGCTGTACTTTCGGAACGTTCTCATGACTTTGAATTGCGCCCACATGGCAAACAGAAATACTGGAATGGAAAGCCAAAAGAACGGATTTCCCCAGGTCATGAACACCCTTCGCACCTCCTACCGATATAACGAACGACACCTAGCCGAAACGGATTTCGATGGCTCTCACGAATAGAATCGGGGGAACCTCTGACAAAAAACCCCCGAACCGACCCGAGGCCGTTTCCGAGGTCTCATCGCGTGGGGGCCGGACCGGGCGGGGAACCGCCGTATTGAGGAGCCGGCCGCGGCCGCATCCATCGGAAGCCGCCGACTATTACCCTCGCGGCGAATCCTAGCAAAGAGGGCCGGCCCGCGCAATGGATCGGGCAGGGATGGCGCCTTGATTTGCCTGTGGGTCCGAGAACAAATCCGGTCACCGACCGATAGCCGCTCCCCCCAACGGACGGGAGAATTCCTCCATGTGATTTGCGCGGGGTGACGGTACGCCGTCCCTCGTACGAGCCGCAAACCCACCCCCACAGGAGGATTGTCTATGGCTTCAAGTTCGATGCGCCCGCCCGGAAGGATTCTCACGACGATCGTCACGGGCGCGTTCTTGTTCGGTAGCGGTGTCTAAGTGGGCCAGGTTCGAAATACCGGCGAAGACATGGGCACCCAGATCTAGGCGTAGGTTAATGACAGCTTCCGATCGGATACTGCGCACGCCGGTCCGGCGACGACCCGCCCTTCGACTACCCGTCCGTCGCACGCCGCCGGCCACCGAACGCGCGCCAGCTGTACGATCGGTTCGTCGCCACGCCGAGCCTGGGCGCCGCCCTCGGCGCCGGCCGCCGCGTGGGCGAAGTCGTCGGCTACCGGCTGCGGGCGGAGTTCAAGCAAGCGCCGGTGATCGGCGACCGAATCCTGTTCGCGGGCGAGGCCGCGGGATTGGTCAATCCGCTCACGGGCGAGGGGATCGACTACGCGCTGGAATCCGGGCGTATCGCGGCCGAGGACCTCGCCGCTGCGTTGCGCCGCGACGCGCTGGACCGCGAGGGGATCCTTCCCTGCAAACACGAGCTGCGGGCCCGCTACCAGAACCTTTTTCTCTTCTTCCCCCGCATGCGGACGTGGTGCGTGAACGGCGTCTTAATGGACCGGCTGGTCGCGACCGCGGCGTGGCGCCACGATCTCAACGCCGCGTTGGTGAACATCGTGCTCGGCAATCGACCGACGACGCCGGCGTTGACGTTGCGCAACGTCCTGCGCGTCGCATTCGCGCGGTAGGCGAAGAGACCGGCTGGCCGCGAAAGGCGAAGCGCATGGCGGCGAACGACTACGAATTCGTCACGCGTTGGCGGGTGGAGGGGACGATCGAGGAAATCTCCGAGGTCCTCAGCGACGCGCTCGACTTGCCGCGCTGGTGGCCGTCGGTGTATCTCGAGGTCGATCAGCTCGACCCCGGCGACGATCGCGGCGTCGGACGCGTCATCAGCCTGTATATGAAGGGTTGGCTCCCGTATACGCTGCGCTGGCAGTTTCGCGTCACGGAGTCGCGGCACCCGCACGGACTCTCCCTCGAAGCCTGGGGCGACTTCGTCGGCACCGGCGTCTGGACTGTCGAGCAGGGCGGCGCATTCGCGAACGTCACGTACGAGTGGGCGATCCGCCCCGACAAGCCTTTGCTGCGGGCGTTTTCGTTCTTGCTGAAGCCGATTTTCGCCGCGAATCACCGCTGGGCGATGGAGGCGGGCGAGCGCAGCTTGAAGATCGAGCTGGCTCGGCGCCACGCGCGGACGCCGGAGGAGCGGCTGCTCGTCCCCGATCCGCCGGGCCCCACGCCTACGTCTCCGGTGCCATTCATCCTCGGGCCGGCGGCGGCGATCTTCGCGCTGCGGCGCATCGCGCGCGGCCGCCGGGGCTAGGCGGTCTTCCGCTTCTCGAAGTAGCGCACGAACCCTTCGATGTTCATGCGCATCGCGCCGGCCAGGTCGTACCGCTCGGCGAGGGCTTCGCCGAGCGCGGCCAGCATCGCGGGACGAATGTGCCGGCGCAGCGTTTCCAGCAGCTCGTCGACGCTCTCGCCCCGTTCCCAGCCCGGCCGCAAGACGCCGGCGAACTCCCAAATGCGCGACCGCATCTGACCGAGGACGTTGGCGACGTCGGTACGCGGCCCGAAGTGCGTCAAGCACAAGCGGCGCAGGCCCAGCGCGGCGAGCCGGTCCAACGAGACGGTCCAGGCGTCCAAATCGAGATCGGGCGGCGGCGTCGGCGGGCGCACATACGATCCGCCGGGCAGCGCGATGCCCGTCACGTCGCCGGTGAACGCCGTCCCTGTTGCCTCGTCGACAAACGCGTGGTGGTGGCTGGCGTGGCCCGGCGTCGCGATCGCGCGCAAGGCGCGACCGGCGACGAGGATCTTCTCACCATCCCCGACGGCGACGACGCGCGGCGCGGGGATCGGCACGACGGCGCCCCAGAGCGGGTCCATCTGCGCGCCGTAGATGCGCCGCGCGCTATGGAGCAAGCGCGAAGGATCGATCATATGCGCCGCCCCGACCGGGTTCACGTACACGGGAATGTCCGGTACGCGCTGCGCGATCACGCCGGCGGCGCCGGCGTGATCGAGGTGGATGTGCGTCACGAGAATGGCGCCCAGATCGTCGAGGCGATAGCCGCGCTCGGCGAGGCCCGCTTCCAGCGCCGTTAGGCAGGAAGCGGGGCCGGTCTCCAGGATCGCGGGCTTTGTCCCAGGCTCACCCTCGAGCAGGTAAGCCGCGATCACCTCGGATCGATCGCGGAAGAACAAGTCGATCGCGGTGGTCGTCGCGTCGACGGGAACCGTTCGTTGCATGATCGCCTCCGGCGCTTGTCCGCGCGCCGGCGTCATTCTACCCTTCTCGCGGGAGTGTGCGCGATTGACCCTGCGAACCGTAGCATTGGATCCCGCGCTCTCCGGCGTGCTTCGCGCCGGCATCCTGGAAGCGCACGGCGTTACCGTGACCGCCAACGCCGAGGGTGTCTGGGCGGAGATCGACCGGCTCGCGAGCGGCCTGCGCGATCGCTACGCGGGACGAGAGCCGGCCCAGATCGACGGTCTGCAACCGGCGCGGGATCTGTACAAGCGGATCAGTGAAGATCCCACGAAGATGCGTCCCTCGTCGGAGGCGCTGCTACGCCGCGTATTGCGCGGCCAGGCTCTGTACCGGATCAACTCGCTCGTCGACCTGTGCAACTGGTGCTCGTTGGACTTCTTGCTTCCGATCGGGCTGTACGACCTCGACCGCATGCATGGCGCCGTCGCGATCCGACTCGGGCGGGCGGGGGAACACTACGAATCCTTGGCCAAGGGGAAGTTCGCGGTCGACGGCAGGCTCGTGGTCGCCGACGAAGACGGCGCCTGCGGAAGCCCGACGAGCGACTCGCGGCGCACGAGTATCTCGCCCGGCACGCGCGCTTGCCTGATGGTGATCTTCGCGCCCGCCGCCTACGACCCGGCGCGGCTGGCGCGACATGTCGCCGACGCGAGCGAACGCATCGCGCGCTGGTCCGGCGGACGCGTCGATCGCGCGGCGCAGCTGCCGTAGCCGCGCCGGCGGCTAACTCAGCTCGGCGCCGCCGAGATCGACGTCCTCGCAGTACAACGAGGCGCGGACGCGCGGCGCGGCATCGTCCGGCGTCGCGTCGAGGAACGCGAACGCGGTCGGGCCGACGCCCCGCAACGTCACCTTGAATACCGTCGCCTTGCCGTCCGCCGACAGGAACTCGAGCGCCCCGTCGAGCTCCTCATCCTGGCCGTGTTTCCCTTGAACGACGAACTCCTCGTAGAAGTCCTACCATGGCCGCGCGCCGCCGCCCGCGATCTCGACGTCGAACGCTGACAGGTCGAACCGGATCGACATCGAGACGTCGCGCGTGTCGCCCGGTCCTTCCGCCGCAACCTTCGCGGTCAGCTTGGGCAGCTCGACCTTCGTGACCCGCTTCGTCGGGAGATCGCCGAGCGTGAAGCGGAAATTGCTCGCCGCCAAGAGCTTTTGCTTCTTGCGCGTCGGCGTGATGACGATCTTGCCGGCCCCGGGGAAGACCACGCGCGCCGACTCCGGCTGGACGCGCAACGTGAACGACGCGGCATCCCTCGACGCCGTGTCCGCCGCGGGAAACGTGATCTCCGTCAAGAGACCGTTCGCGAATGACAGGCGACGCCTCTCGTGCCCCGCGGCATCGGTGACGATGGCCGCGCCGCTCTTGCGGGCAGCCATCGTCCGGTCCGCGACGGCCCGCAGCCAGGCGTAGAACGCCTTCGACATGACGGACAGGGGTCCGCGCAACACGAGGTCCTCGTACGCGATCGTCCCCAGCTGCTTGTCCGGGATCCCGGCAGTGCCGGCGTTCGTTTCGACGACCGTGCCGGCGGCGAGTCCGCCCTTCGCGCTCGTCAGCCACCCGGCGGTTTCCTCTTCGATGTCCAATACGAACTTAGCGTCCGCGGCGGGCCGAACGGTCGGCAATGGTCGTCCTCCTTGCGCCGTCTAGGGCGCGGCACCTGCATCGTCGTCGCGGCTGCTGCCGGCGATCGGGGCCGGCGATTTCGTCGCCAGCGCGGGCGCAGGCCCATCCGGCGCGGTGAGCAAGGGATGTGCACGGCGGGCGCGGCGCGCCCGGAAGACCTCGATCGAGACGTACAAAGTCGGCACGAAGATCAACGTCACGAGCGTCGACAACAGCAAGCCGCCGAGCACGCTGCGCGCAAGCGGGGCCTGCAGCTCTGCGCCTTCGCCGAGGCCGATCGCGACCGGCAGCAAGCCGAGCAGCGTCGTCGCCGTCGTCATCAGCACCGGGCGCAAGCGCGCCGACGACGCTTCCGCGGCAGCTTGGAACAGGGGAACGCCGTCCCGCCGCTGGCGCACGAGGATGAAGTCGATGAGAACGATCGCGTTGTTGACGACCGTGCCGCCGAGCACGATCAGTCCGATCGTCGATTGGATGTTGAGCGTCGTCTTCGTGTAGAACAGCATGAGGAACGATCCGGCGAGCGCGAACGGCACCGACCCCATGATGATCAAGGGTTCGCGCCACTCCTCGAATTGGATCGCCATGACGGCGTAGACGAGGACCAACGACAGCAGGAACCCTTTCAGCATGGTCAGGTTCGCTTTCTGCTGCTCCTCGAATTCGTCGCCGTAAGCGATCGCGAAGCCGGACGGTAAGGTGAGACGGCCGATTCGGTCCTGCACGCTCGTCATGACGCTGCCAAAGTCTCGCCCGGAGATCCCGGCCGAGACGGTGATCGTCCGCTCGCGGTTCTTGCGGAAGATCTGCGCCGGCCCGGAGCCACGCACGAGATCGGCGACTTGTCCGAGCACGATCGTGCGGCCGCCCGGCGTTTGGATCGGTACGTTGAGGACTTGCTGCGGCTGCTCGCGATCGGTCGGCTGCAGGCGCACGACGACGTCCGTCTCGCGCCCGGACTCGCGGAAGATCGTGGCGGTGCTGCCGGCGACCGACGTCTTCAGCGCGCTGGCGATCTGCGACGGGTTCAACCCGAACGAGGCGGCGCGGTCCGTGTCGATTCGGATCGCCATCTCCGGCAAGCGCTCGCCGCGGTCGACGTTCGGGTCCGTGACGTTGGGGATCTCCTCCAGCGTGCCGCGGATGCGCTGCGCCAGGCCGAGACTCTGGTCGAGGTCGAACCCGCGAATCTCGATCGCGATCGGATCGGCATTGCCGAACCGCAGGATGTTGAACTGGCCGGCGCTCGGGCGCACGATCACGCGGCCGCCGGCGATTTGAAACCGTGGCCGCAGCTCGCGCGCGACCTCGTCGGTGCTGCGGCTCCGCTGCGCCTTCGGAAGCAGGCGGATGCGCATGTTGCCGCGGTGCGACAGCTGCGCTCCGAACGTGGCCGTGCCGGCCTGGACCGTGATGTCCTTGATCTCCGGCGCCGCGCTGCGCGCGGCGCGCTCGAACCGGGCCAGCGTCTCGCTCGTCGGCTCGATGCGCGTGCCGACGGGAAGCTCGACGATGACGAAGATCTCCCCCTCGTCGGATTCCGGCAGCAGGTCTTTGCCGATGAAGTTGTAGGCGCCGACGCCGAGCAGGAAGATCAGGCCGCTTACCACGAAGACGAGCGGCCGGCGCACGAGCGACCATTCCAGCGCTCCCTTGTAGCCGCGGATCATCCGCAGGGACCAGCTGCGCTCGACCTCCGCGCCCGCCTTCGGCGGGAACAGCGACGCGAGCACGGGGATCAGCGTCAGCGATACGACGAGCGAGCAGAGCAGCGAGAACATGACGACCATCGAGAACTCGACGAAGATCTGCGACAGCACCGTGCCACCGCGGAAGAAGATGACCGGCAGGAAGACGACGATCGTCGTCAGCGTCGACGACAAGACCGGCGCCGCGACCTCGGCGGCGCCTTCAATGGCGGCCTCCTTGGGGCCGCGGCCCATCTCGCGGTAGCGGAAGATGTTCTCGAGCACGACGATCGAGGCGTCGATGAGCATGCCGATCCCGAGCGCCAGGCCGCCGAACGTCATCAGGTTCAGGCTGTAGCCGTTGAAGTACATCAGCGCGAACGTCGCGATGATCGAGATCGGTATCGAGCTTCCGATGATCAAGATGCTGCGCAGGTCGCGCAGGAAGAACGCCAGCACCGCGACCGCCAGCCCGCCGCCGATGAGAACCGCTTGCTGCGTCGACTTGATGCTGGAGCGGATGAACTGCGCGTTGTCGTTGATGACGACGATCTCGGTGCCGCGCAGCGTCGCGTTGATCGCCGCGACCTCGGAGAGCACCGCGTCGGAGACGGAGACCGTGTTGAACCCGGGCTGCCGCTGGATCTGGATCATCACGCCGTCGCGGCCGTTGACGCGGACGACGCCGGCGACCTCCTCGGCGCCATCCGACACCGTGGCGATGTCCTTGACGTAGATCGGCGCGCCGCCGCGCGTCGCGACGACGGTCCGCTGGATCTGCCCGAGATCGCGGTATTGCGACAGCGTCCGCAGGCCGAGGCGCCGCGTTCCCTCGTTGACCTGACCCCCGGGCGCCGCCAGGTTCGCGGCCGCAATCGCTTGCGTCACCTCGCGCTCGCCGATGCCCAGCCCGGCCATGCGGGCTCGATCGAGATCGACGTGGATCTGCCGCCGCAGACCGCCGCGCACGTCGACGAGCGCGACGCCGCGGATCCGCTCCAGGCGGAAGACGACCTGTTCGTCGACGAACTGCCGCATCTGCAGCGGCGTCATGTTGTTGCGCCGGTCTTTGGCGAGCGCCATCTGCAGAATCGGCAACTGCGAGGTATCGAACTTGAAGACGATCGGCGTTCCGATGCCGTCCGGCAGACGGCGCCGCACGCGCTCGATCGCGGCTCGTACGTCGTTCGCGGCTGCGTCGAGATCCGTGCCGTAGACGAAGGACGCGACGACGCGGGAGTTGCCCTCCGTCGACGTCGACTTCACGTCTTGCGCGCCGGGGACCGTGGCGACCGCTTCTTCGAGGATGCGGGAGACGTTGTTCTCGACCTCTTCCGGCCCCGCGCCTGCGTAGTCTGTGGTGATCGTCAAACGCGGAAACGTGATGTCAGGCAGCAGGTTGATCGGCAGGCCGAGGAACGAGGCCGCACCGATCAACACGATCGTGCCGTAGATGATGAACGTTCCGATCGGCCGCTGAATCGCCAATCGCGAAAGGTTCACGGTCTCTGCCCCCCCGATCGGCCGCTCGGCGCGCCCGGTCGCGGCCCGCCTTCACCTTGCCCTTGCGGATTCTGTTGTCCTGGCGCTTGCGGGCCCTGTGCCGGGGCGCCGGGACCGCCGTCCCCACCAGGGCCGCCAGCCCCAGGACCGCCGCTGCCACCCGAGCCGCCGGGCCCTCCGGGTCGCCCGGCGCCGTCGCGCAGCCGTGGTACAAAGACGGCGACGCCATCGCGCAGATTCTGCTGCCCGGAGACGACGATCGGCTCGCCGGCTCGCAAGCCCTTCACGATCTCGCTGACCTCGCCGTCGGAGATTCCGACCTGCAGCTCGTTTGCCTTCGCCTTGCCGTCGACGACGGTGAACGCGATCTTCGTTCCGTCGCGATCGACGATTGCCTCCATGGGGGCGGTGATCGCGTCCTCCCGATGCGCCAGCACCATCTCGACGCGCGCGAACATGCCCGGACGCAGACGTCTATCCTTGTTCTCGATCTCGATCTTGACCTCAGCCGTGCGCGTGGCCGTCGCGAGCACCGGACTAATCGACACGATCTTGCCGGCGTACCCTTCGCCGGGCACGGCGTCGCTGCTGACGATCGCGAGGAATCCCGGCTTGAGGAAAGCGATCTCGCGCTCGATCACGGGCACGGAAACGTAGATTGGATCGATGTCGACGATCTGGAAGATCGGCGTGCTCGTCGTCACCGTCGCGCCGAGATCGACGAGCCGGCGCGCGATAACGCCCGGCGCCGGCGCCGTGATCACTGACTCCGCCAAGGTACTGGCCGATTGGCGCAACGCGACCTGCGCTTCGCCGAGGACGCTCTCCGACTGCCGCAAGCTCGCGATGCCTTCTTGCAGCGCCGTCTGCGCGCGCACGAGGGACGCCTCGTTTTCGCGGATCTGCGCTCGCATTACGCCGAGCTCTTCGGGACGCGGACCTTGCCGCAGGAATTGCGCTTGCTGCTCGGCCGATCGCAGGCGAGCCTCTTGCACCGTGACGTCGGTGCGCGCGGCGTCCAACGCCTGCCGTGCCACGAAGCCCTGGTTGAACAAGTCCTCGGTGCGACGCAGCTGCGCGCGGCTGAACTCGAGGTTCGCCTGCGCCTGCCGGACCTGCTCTTCGGCCTGGCGAATCTGTTCCGTCGCTGTTCCGGCCTGCGTCTGCGTCATCCGCGCCCGCTGCGTGGCGATCCCAGCCTGCGCGATGTCGACTTGCGCGCGCAACGTCGCCACGTTCGAGCGCGCGCGGGCGACTTGCGTGCGCTGCGTCTTGACGTTCGCGCGCGCGCGCTCGACGGAGAACCGTAGCTCCTTCGGATCGAGGCGCGCGAGCACCTGACCGCGGCGGACCATATCGCCTTCGGAGGCGGCGAGCTGCACCACGATACCGGGAATCCGCGGCACGACGTCGACCTTGCTACGCGACGTGACTTCTCCGGTATAGGAAGCCTTCTGGATGACGGATCCGCGCTCCGTGGGCTTCACCTGCACGGGGACGCCGCGGGGGCGCCGCGGTCCGGTGGCCTGCTGCGCATTGCTCGTGCTGAGGATTTCGTACGCTCGCCATCCCAGGAAGGCGAGAATGATCAGGGCGATCACAACTGGAGTCGGCTTTCGATTCACAGCGAGCTCCTCTTCTGATCCATGACTCTTCCGTAAGGATCCTCTCATAAATCACCTCGTTTCCAGGCTTTTATAATCAAGACAGTGGCGAGCCCCAGCCGTTCCGTTTCGTCTTCCGACCGCCGCAACGCCCTGATCGTCGCGACGTCCGCGGCCTTCCAAGTGCCGTTCATGGTCTCATCGATCAACATCGCGCTGCCGTCGATCGGACGGGAGTTTCGTTTGGACGGTGTGGCGCTGGGCTGGATCGCCACCACGTACCTCCTCGCGACCGCGGTCATGCTCGTTCCGTTCGGCCGGCTTTCGGATATTTTCGGCCGGAAGTGGGTCTTCCAGTGGGGCTTGATTTTGTTCGTCGCGGCCGCGCTCGCGTCGGCGCTGGCACCGACGGGCTGGTTGCTCATCGCCGCCCGCGCCGTGCAAGGGATCAGCGGCGCGATGATCCTCGGGACCAGCGTGGCGCTCATCACCTCGTCCTACGAACCCGGAGAGCGCGGGCGCGCGCTCGGGATCAACGTGACGGCGGTTTACATCGGCATGTCGGCCGGGCCATTCGTCGGTGGTTTGCTGACGCAAGCGTTCGGGTGGCGGAGCATCTTCGGGCTGGTCGCGCTGATCGGTGGCTTTACGCTGCTGCACACGGTGCGTCGGCTGCGCGGAGAATGGTCGCCGGGTGTCCGCGCGCCGTTCGACGTGCCGAGCGCCGTGCTCTACGGCGTGTCGCTGATCTCATTCATCTACGGGCTGTCGAATCTCACCCAGGGTCACGGTTCCTGGCTCGCGGCGGCGGGCGCCGCCGGTCTGGCGGTGTTCGGCGTGCGGCAGCGCCGCATTCCCAACCCCATCCTCGACGTTGGGTTGTTCTTGCGGAACCGCGTGTTTGCGATGTCCGGCCTCGCGGCCTTGATTCACTACAGCTCGACCGCGTCCGTCGGCTTCCTCCTCAGCATCTATCTGCAGATCACGAAGGGTTTGACGCCGCAGGCGGCGGGCCTCGTGCTCTTGTGGCAGCCGGCCATGCAAGCGTTGTTCTCGCCGTTCGCCGGGCACTTGTCCGACCGCGTCGAGCCACGATACGTCGCGTCGTTGGGCATGGCGCTGACCGGGCTCGGGATCGCGTCGTTCCTCCTCCTCACGCCGGCGACGCCGGTCGCCGGCGTCGCCGCCGGGTTGGTCGTGCTGGGGATCGGCTACGGGCTCTTCTCCTCGCCGAATCAGAACGCCGCCTTCAGCGCCGTTGACGCGCAATTCGTCGGGGTCGTCTCAGGTATGCTCGGCACGATGCGGCTGACGGGGAACACTCTCAGCATGGCGATCGCGATGTTGTTGTTCGCGTTGTTCTTGCGCGGCGCCCCGATTACGCCGCAGCGGGCCGACACGTTCCTCGTCGCAGCGCGCACGGCGTTCGTGATCTCGGCGGCGATGTGCGCGGTCGGTGCCCTCGCCTCGTTGTCTCGCGGGGATGTGCGTGCCCGCGCCGCGGGCTCGAAGCGGGCCGCGGTTGGTGCCGGCGCGCGGCCGAACGCCGCATCGGCCAAGCCGCGGTGACGCGCGATGAGGTCAGCCGTGCACCTGATCGCTTTCGTGCTGGCTGAGCCGGTGCACGACGGTATCCAGCAGCTGGGTGGCGAAGTCCGGGTTGCCGCGCAGCAGCGCGCGGAAGTGCCAGCCGGCGAGCTGCAGGCAGCGCGTCGCGGTCCGCGCCGTCACCGTGGCGGTGCGCGGGACATCCTCGAGCAAGGCGTACTCTCCGAAGTAGCTGCTCGGGCCCAGCGTCGCCAGAAGGACGCCGTCGCGCGTCACGCCGACCTGCCCGCGGGCAATATAAGATAGAAGCCGAGGCCTTGGTCGCCTTACCGGATGATCATCGCACCCGCTTCGTAGGTGTGCTTTGACATCTGCCGCGCCAGCGACTCCAACGTGTCTGCGGAAAAGCGCGCGAAGAGCGGGACGTGGCGCAGCATCTGAACCTGCTCCGTTCTCTGGCTCATCGTTCACCTCCGGACCTCGGTCGTGCTTAACGTTCCGGCGCCCACGTTGACTTCCCATTCGACGGACATCGAGGGCAGCACGCGCTTGTGGGAGCGAAACCCGGCGGCGATGCAGGCGGCGCTGGCACGCCACGACCGGGTGATCCGCGAGGCGATCGAACGCCATCGGGGCCGGATCTTCAAGACCGCCTGTCACGCCTCGGCGGCTGGCCGCCGAGGCGTGACAGGTCCGGGGCGGATTGCGCGTGCGCATGGCCGTGCATTCCGGCGGCGCCGAGGAGCAAAACGGCGTCTTCTTCGGCCCGGCGGGCAGACGCTGTTGTCGGGCGTCAGCGGCGAGCTGGCGCGCGACCGTCTGCCGGAGGGCCCGTCCTTGCGCGATCTCGGCGAACACCGCCTACGCGACCTCGCGCACCCCGAACGCCTGTACGAGTTGGCGCATCCCGACCTGCCGCCGATCACCGCACCGCCGCGGACGCTGTCCGTCGCCCTGAACAACCTGCCGCTGTAGTTGACGAGCTTCATCGGCAGGACGGAAGCGATCCGAGAAATCCGCCGGACGATCGATTCGGCGCGCCTGACGACTCTGACGGGCGCGGCCGGAAGTGGCAAGTCGCGCTTGGCACTGCAGGTCGCATCCGAGGGGTTCGACGACTTCCCCTACGGCGTTTGGCTCGTGGAGCTCGCGCCCTTGTCCGAGGCGGGGACCGTGCCGCAAGCCGTCGCGGCGGTACTCGGCGTGCACGAAGATCCCGGGCGGTCGCTGCTCGGGACGCTGGCCGACGCGCTGCGCGGGCGGAGGCTGCTGCTGATCATCGACAATTGCGAGCACCTGATCGGCGCTTGCGCCGACTTGGCGGCGGCGCTCCTGCGGTCCTCGGCCCACGTCCACATCTTTGCGACCAGTCGCGAGGCGCTCGGCATCCTCGGCGAGGTGACCTGGCCGGTGCCGCCGATGGAGTTGCCCGACCTCGAAAGGTTGTGGGCGCTGGACGCGATCACCGCGATGCAAAACCTGTTGGAGAGCGAGTCGGTTCGTCTGTTCGTCGAGCGCGCGCGCAGCGTGGTCTCGTCGTTCGCGCTGTCCACCGACAACGCCGAGGCGATCGCGAACATCTGCCGCCGGATCGACGGGATCTCCCTGGCGATCGAGCTGGCGGCGTCGCGCGTTCGCGTCCTATCCGTCGATCAAATCAGCCGCCGTCTCGATGACCGATTTCGTTTGCTCACCGGCGGCAGCCGCACCGCGATGCCGCGCCACCAGGCGCTGCAGGCCGCCTTGGACTGGAGCTACGAGCTAATGGTCGAAGCGGAGCGCGGCGTGCTGCGGCGGCTGGCGGTCTTTGCCGGTGGGTTCCACCTCGAAGCGACGGAGGCGGTTGCGGCCGGCCGCGAGGCCGCGCCCGAGGACATTCTCGAAGTACTGACGCGGCTCGTCGACAAGTCGCTCGTCCTCCGCGACGAGCGCGCGCCGATCGGGCGATTGCGCATGCTGGAAACCGTGCGCCAATATGGGCTACGCAAGCTGCTGGACGCGCGGGAAGCGACGGCGATCCGGCGCGCCCACCGGGATTGGATGCTCACGTTCGCCGAGAGAGCCGTCGCCCTGCTGCGGGGGCCGCAGGGCGACGCCTGGCTGGAGGCATTGGAAACCGACGATGAAAACCTGCGCGCGGCGTTGCGGTGGTCCTTGGATGAGCGCGATGGCGCCGCGGCAGCTGTCATTGTTCACCGCCGGGGAGCGGCGCCCGCCGGCCGCCGAAGGTCAGCGCCGGCGAGGCGTCAGATCGTGATCCGCCGCAAGAATGCGTGAATCGCTTTCGCGACGGCGGCCGGCGACTCGAGACTCGGCGTGTGTCCCGCCCCCGGCACGACCACCAGCTCGGAGTCGGCGATGCCGTCCGCCAGAACTTCGGCTGAGGCCACAGGTGTCAGCGTGTCTTCTTCTCCGACGACGACGAGCGCCGGCACGCGCACCCGCAGCAACAGCTCGCGGCTGTCGGGGCGCTCCATGAGGCCTTTCAAGCACGCGGCCAGGACGTGGTCGGGAACGTAGGACGCGATCTGCCGAATGTGCTCCAGCACGCTGGGATTCCGCTCTTTCGTCGTCGGTCCGACGACGTTCGGCAGAAAGTCGTCGAGAAACGCGTGCTTTCCCTCGGTTCGAATCTTGTTGATCGGGCCGATGCGTTTCGCTTTGCCTTCGTCGCTGTCGGCCTCCGCCCGCGAGTCGACGAAGATCAGGCCGAGCAGGCGGTCCGGATGGCGGTCGACGACGCGCAACGTCGCATAGCCGCCCATCGAGTGGCCGCCGAGCACGAACCGGTCGATGCCGAAGTGGTTCGCGAGCGCCACGACGTCGTCGGCGAGCGTGTCCATGCTGTAGCTGCCTTCGGGTTTGTCGGAGAGCCCATGGCCGCGAAGATCGGGCACGATCACACGGAAGTCGTCGATGAGCTTGTCGACGGTGGCGGACCAGATCTCGGAAGAGAGCGGAAACCCATGGAGCAAAATGACCGGCACGCCGTTTCCTTCATCCGTGCAGTGAAGCTGAATCCGACCGACGGGGACGCGCATCGAACCTCCTCGCCCGCGGTGTCCGATTGAGCTGATGATGCGGGTGCGCTTCTACCGTAACCGGTGCGCGCGCGTCGGCACAAGGCTCCGGTGCGACGGGTGTCGGGACAGTGGCGGGCGTGCGGGAACGCGATAAGATATAAGGGCGGGCCGTTAGCTCAGTGGGTAGAGCGCCGGGCTTTTAACCCGGGCGTCGCGGGTTCGAGTCCTGCACGGCCCACCAGCAACCGCCGCCAAGCCGCGAATGGATGTCGAAGCGATCCCTACAAGCGAACCCGCGAAACGCGATGTCATCGCACCGCTACGCCGGCGTCCGTCGCTGCGAGCGGCGCTGTTCATTGCGGCGGCGGCCCTCGTCCTGATCGCGGCCGGCTTCGCCGTCCAACACTTCCAACACGAATCCCGGAATCCGAGCACGGACGACGCTTACGTCGCGGGCGACGTCACGCCGATCAGCGTGCGGATCGGCGGGCGCATCGTCGCCGTCCACGTCGCCGAGCATCAAGCGGTGAAAGCGGGCCAGCTCTTGGTCGTACTCGACGATACCGACGCGGCGCTGGGTGTGCGCCAAGCGGAGGCGGCGCTCGCCGTCGTCCGCGCCCGCGTGCCGCAGGCGCAGGCGGCGCTCCTCGCGCAGCAGAGCCAGGCGGCGGCGGCGGTCGCGCAGGCCAAGGCCGCGATGGCCGCTTCCAACGCGCGGGTGCCGCAAGCCGAGAGCGCCGTCGAGATCGCGGACCGCCAGTTCGCCGCGCAGGAACTGCAGGCGCGCGCGGCGCTGCAGAGCGCGCGGGCCCGGGCCACGGCGACCGAATCCCAGGCCGCCGCGCAATTCGCTCAGGTCGACGCGGCGCGGGCGAACGTGACCGCGGCGCAAGCCACGGTCGCCCGCGCGCAGGTCGATTTCACGCGCGCCCAGCGGCTGCTCGCTGAGGGCGCGGTGTCGTCGCAGCAGGTCGACGTGGCGCGGACGACGCTGGACGGCGCGCGCGCGCAGCTGTCGGCGGCGCAATCGCTGGCGTCGGCGGCGGCGCGGCAGCACGACGCGGCGATGGCGCAGATACCGACGGCCCGGCAAGCCGTTCAAGAAGCGCAAGCGCTCCTCGACGGCGTGCGCGCGACGCGGCCGCAGATCGCCGTCAAGCGCCAGGATGTCACGGTCGCGGAGGCACAGAAGACGGAGCGAGCCGCCGGCGTCGCGATCGCGCAGTCCGGATTCGACATCGTACGCATTCGGCGCGCGGAAGTGGATGGGGCCCGCGCCGCCGTTCGCGAGGCGGAAGCGCAGCTGGCGGCGGCGCGCGAGAAGCTCCAAAGCACACGCGTCCTCGCGCCGGCCGACGGGATCGCCAGTCAAGTGCGCGTGCAGATCGGCCAGTCCGTCGAGGCGAACCAACCGCTGTTCGCCCTCGTTCTCAGCCGCGCCAAGTGGGTCGTCGTGAACTACAAGGAGACGCAGATCCGCCGCATTCGTCCGGGACAGCCGGCGACCGTGCACGTCGACGCGCTCGGCCGAAGCTTCCGCGGCCGCGTGATCAGCGTCGGGGCCGCGGCCGCTTCGACGTTTTCGCTGCTGCCGCCCGAGAACGCGTCCGGCAACTTCGTCAAGGTCGTGCAGCGCATCCCGGTCCGTATCGCGATCGAAGAAGTTCCCGACGAGACCCTGCAAGTGCGGTTATCCGTGATCGCCGTCGTTCACACGGACGAAGGACCGTCGCGGACGAAGTCGCGGTAGATGGCCGGCGACGCGGCGACCGCCGCTGACGCGCGCGCCGTCATCAGCCGCCGTCCGGCGGCGAGCCGTTGGCTCGTGACGATCGCGCTGACGTTCGGGGGCCTGATGGGCTCCCTCGATATCTCCATCGTCAACGTCGCGATGCCCCGCATCCAAGCGACCTACGCCGTCCCCGTCACGCAGGTGACGTGGATCTCCACCGGATATCAGATCGCGCTTCTGCTCGTCATGCCCTTGACCGCCTGGGTCAGCTCCGTCGTTGGGCGCAAGAACTTCTACCAGTTCGGGTTGATCGTGTTCACGTTGGCGTCCGTGCTCGCCGGATTCGCGACCTCTCTCCCGGTGCTCGTGCTCGCGCGCATGCTGCAAGGCATCGGGGCGGGGGCGCTCATCCCCGTGCAGCAAGCGATCCTGCGCGAGACGTTCCCGCTGCGCGAGCAGGGGCTGGCGATGGCGCTCTATGGGCTCGTCATCATGGCCGGCCCGGCGGTTGGCCCCGCTCTTGGCGGCTGGATCACCGACAATTTCGGTTGGCACTGGATCTTCTTCATCAACCTGCCGATCGGGATCTTCGCGTTACTCATGGTCGCGGAATTCGTCCCGGAGCCGGCGCACATTCGCGGCGGCGGGCCCCGCCGCTTCGATCCGGTCGGCATCAGCTTGATGGCGATCGGCCTTTCGTCGTTTCTGCTCGTCCTCGAGCAAGGGAATCGCATGCTTTGGCTCGAGTCGCCCGAGGTTTGGTTCTTCGGGATTCTCGCCGTCGGTTGCCTTGTGTTCTTCGTGTTGTGGGAGCTGTTCTGCGCGCCTCAACCGGCCGTCGACCTGCGCATCCTTAAGGACCGATCGTTCGCCGCCGGCTGCTTCATGGGCAGCATGCTCGGCGCCGGCTCGTTCGGCACGATCTTCCTGCTGCCGCTGTTTCTGCAGCAGCAGCTCGGCTACACGGCGCTGCAGTCCGGGCTCACGATCATGCCGCGGTCCCTGATCCTCGTGCTGACCATCCCGTTTTCGGGCCTCGCGTACAATCGACTGGGTCCGCACGTGCTCGTCGGCGTCGGGCTGATCTTGAATTCGTTCTCGATGTTGTTGTTGTCGCGCATCACTTCTCAGAGCGGCCCGGCGCAGATCCTCATCCCGCAGGTCATCAGCGGGCTTGGTCTGGCGTGCCAGTTCGTGTCCCTTTCGACCGCCGCGTTGTCGGGGATCGGTCGCAAGCAAATGACCGCCGCGACGGGGTTGAACAGCCTGGTGCGGCAGATGGGCGGCGCCTTGGGGACGGCGATCTTCGCGACCTTGCTGGAACGCGGGATCTCGCTGAACTTAGCGAGCCTGGCGGTCCACGCCAATGCGTTCGCCCCAGCCTATGGGGCGGCGCAGGACGCTTTGCGGTCCATGGCGGAAGCGGCGGGCGCGGATCCTTTCACGGCCGGGTCGCAGGCACAGGCCTTGCTCAACCGCACCATTTCGCGGGAGGCGGCCGTGCTCGCGTTCCAAAAGATCTTTCGCATGGCCGCCGTCCTATTGCTGATGCCGCTGTTTCTGTTGCCGTTCCTGCGCAAGGACGGACGGACGAACCGGGGAGAGGAAGCGCACGGGTGAGGGAGCGGATGATCGTCTATTTCAGCATGGAGATCGCGCTCGGCGATGCGCTTCCCGCCTACAGCGGCGGTCTGGGCGTGTTGGCCGGGGACACGATCCGATCAGCCGCCGATCTCGGACTGCCGATGGTCGCGGTCACGCTGCTGTACCGCAAGGGGTACTTCCGCCAGCGTCTCGACGCGGCCGGCCGACAGTCCGAAGAACCTGTCAGCTGGGACATCGAGCGCCATCTCGTCGCCGAGCCGGCGCGGGTCGACGTGACGATCGAAGGCCGCCCCGTGCGATTGCGGGCCTGGCGGTACGACGTGCGCGGCATTCACGGCCAAGTCGTCCCCGTCTAACTGCTCGACGCCGATCTTCCGGAGAACGATCCGCGCGACCGGCGTTCGACCGATCAACTCTACGGGTCCGCCGCGCGCTACCGCCTGTCGCAGGAGGTCATCCTCGGGATCGGCGGCGTCCGCTTGTTGCCGGCGCTCGGCTTCGGCGCGATCCGTCGCTACCACATGAACGAAGGTCATGCCGCGCTGCTGACGCTGGCCCTGCTGCGCGACGCGGCGCGCGCCGCCGGGCGGAAGACCATCTCGTACGAAGACCTTCAGCGCGTGTGCGCGCAGTGCGTGTTCACGACGCACACGCCGGTCCCCGCCGGTCACGATCAATTTCCAATGTCCCTCGTGCGCGATGTTGCGGGAACCCGCGAGGACTCCATCGATCTCGCCGATCCGCGCGTCGCCGACGTCATCGGCCGTGTGTTCCCGGCGGGCGCGCCGCCGTCCTCGATCGACGCGCTCTGGCAGTCGGAAAACGCGCTCAACATGGCGCTGCTCGCGATGAACGTCAGCCGCTAAGTTAACGGCGTCGCGAAACGCCACGGCGAAGTGACCCGGCACATGTTCGACGGTTACGCGATCGATGCGATCACCAACGGCGTCCACGCGCCGACATGGAAGTCGGAGCCGTTCCGGTCGCTATACGAAAAGCACCTCCCGGGACGGCGCGACGATGCCGTGACGCTGCGTCACGCCCTGCGGATTCCCCGCGCGGCGTTGTGGGACGCGCACATGACCGCGAAGCAAGCGCTCGCCGACCTTGTGGCGCGGACGGCGAACGTGCCGCTCGATCCGAACCGCCTGACGATCGGGTTCGCGCGGCGAATGGCGGCCTACAAACGTGGCGATCTGATCTTCTCGGACGCCGAACTGCTGCGGCGGATCGCAACGGCCGCCGGCCCGATCCAAATCGTCTTCGCGGGCAAGGCCCACCCGCACGACGTGGCGGGGAAGGCGAGCATCGAGTGCATCTTCCGCATGCGGGACGCGCTGGCGCACGACGTCCTCGTCACTTCCCTCGAGAACTACGACACGGCGACCTCGCTGGGGATAGTTGCCGGCGTTGACGTCTGGCTCAACACTCCGCAGCCGCCGCTGGAAGCCTCGGGAACGAGCGGGATGAAGGCGGCGCTCAACGGCGTGCCGATCCTGAGCACCCTGGACGGTTGGTGGCTGGAAGGCCACATCGAAGGCGTCACGGGCTGGGGGATCGGCGCGGCGCCGACCAACGGCGGATCTGGCAACTGCGCGAACGGGACCGCGATCGGTGGCCTCGTTCCCGATGTCGATCCGGCGCAGACCGCCGCCGCCGACGCGCGATCGCTGTACGAGAAGCTGGAGCGTGACGTCATCCCTCTCTATTGCGGAGACCGCGCCCGCTTCATCGACATGATGCGCTACGCGATCGCGATCAACGGCTCATACTTCACGACGCAGCGAATGATGGGGGAGTACGTCATCCGCGCGTACTTCCCGCAAGCGGCGAAGTATCCAGAAAAGGAATCGGCAAGCCGGCCGTGCAATCGGAACAACTCCTCCGGGAGACCGCGTCGACGCGGCTCGGACAGTTCATCGAGAACCAGGAAGCCGTCCCGAGGCCCTTGCGCGGTCGGGTGACGGTGGTGTTCTCAGGAGGGTAGCGAACTATGGGTCGGCAGACTCGGCAGCGCTTCCGGCGAACGGTGCTCCTGTTTGTCGCATTGTTGGTTCCGTATGTCGCCGCGGCGCCGACGACCGCCGCGCCGGCGCGGCGTCTCGTCGCCTACAGCGCGGCGCCGCTGGAGTTCACGGAATCCCTGAAGCGGCAATTCGAGGCGGCGACGCCGGGCGTGACGCTGGAGATCCTACCCGGCCTGGGCGCCGAGGCGATGATCGCGCGCCTCGACGCCGAGAAGGCGTCGCCGCGCGCCGACGTCATGCACTCCGGCGCCGTCTTCGAATTCCTGGAAGCGCAGAAGAAGGGCCTGCTCGCCAAGACGAACCCGCGCGAGATCGTCGGCGTGTTTCCCTCGAGACTGTACGTCGGCGGCACGCGTGTGCCGTTGTACGACGCGGACGGCACCTGGTACGTCTGGGGCTTCTCGCTGGGGATCATCGGCTACAATCGCCACCGGCTGGCGGCGCTGCAACTGCCGGTGCCGCGGAGCTACGCCGATCTCGCGAACCCCGTGTACAAGGGCCACATCGTCTTCAACATGCCGCAGCTATCGTCGTCGGCGTTCAACTTGATCGTCGCGTTGCATCAAATGATGGGGCCGACGCAAGTCTGGGACTACTGGAATCGTCTGCACGACAACCTCACGTTCTATTCGCGGTCGACAGGTGCGCTGTTCCAGCTGGTCGCGCGCGGCGAGGTGCCGATCGCCCTCGGCGTGACGCGGCCGTTCTACGAGGGACAAACGCGCGGCCTTCCCGTGGACGTCGTCTATCCGGCCGAAGGATCCTGGGTCTTCGCGACCGCCGTCGGCGCGGTCGCGAACGGCCCGAATCCGGATCTGGCGCGGCAGATGATGCGGTTCATCATCTCGCCGGACGGCCAGCGCCAAGCCGCAGACAACTTTCAAACCCCCATTCGATCGGGCATCCAGCCGACGACGCACAACGTGCCTTTGTCGTTGGGCGAGCTGCAGCGGCTCGTGCCGAAGATCGTCGTCGTCGATCTCGAGCGCGCCGAGCGCATCCGCGCCGACGTCATGCGGCGCTTCGACGGCTATACGGCTGGGCGCTCCCGCTAGGTGATGGCCGTGGGACGCCGGCTGCTCCGCAGATCCGCCGCATGGGACGCGATCGCGGTATTGCAGGCCCTGGGCGGGCTGCTCCTCGTCGCGTTCGTCCTGTTGCCGCTGGCGACCGTCCTTGCCGACGCCTTTGGCGTCGTCGCCACGGGGGGCACGGCGGATCTGACGGATTTCACTTCGTACTTCCGGACGCTGACGCTGAATTCGCTCGGCCTGGCGACGTCGGTCACGGCTGTTTGCCTGGCGCTCGGCGTGCCGTTGGCGTTCTTCACTGAGCGTGTCCTGCCGCGCGCCGGTCTCTTGCGCACGTTGTTGACCTTGCCCCTGTTGTCGCCGCCTTTCGTCTCCGCGTTCGCGACGATCCTGCTGCTCGGGCGCGTCGGCGTGATCACGCAGCTAGCCGCGTTAGCCGGAGTTCGATTGCCGGATCTCTACGGCTTCTACGGAGTTCACGTCACGCACGTCCTGCATTTGCTGCCGTTGGCCTATCTGACGGTGGCCGGCGGCTTGCGGACCGTGCCAAAGGCGATCGAAGAATCGGCGCTGTCGCTGGGCGGTAGCCCTTGGCAAGTCGTGGCGCGCGTCGTTCTGCCCTACGTGCGGCCGTACCTCTTCATGGCGGCGCTGCTCACGTTTCTCGTCTCGTTCGGCGACGTCGGCGCGCCGCTGATCGTCGGCGGCAACTTCCTCGTACTGCCAGCGGAGGCGTTCACGCGATTCCTGAGCTTCGCCGTCGATCGGCGCATGCCGCTGCTGCTCAGCAGCTGGATCGTCATCGTGTCGATGGCTTTGTTGTTCCTCGTGCGCGCGCTGATGCGCCGAACCGAGGTCGCGCACACGCACACGCCGGAGACGTTGACCTACGGCGGGACTGCGTTGCGGTGCGCAGGGGCGGCGTTCTGCGCCGCCGTCGTGACGGTCTTGATGTTGCCGTTCGCGGCGATCCTCATCGTGTCGCTGACGCCGTACTGGGGCGCGACGCTCCTGCCACGGATCTACACGACCGACCACTACGCGCAGTTGTGGCGCAGCATCACGCCCTTGGGCAACTCGCTGTTCCTCGCATCGATCGCGACGCCGCTCGCGCTCATCTCGGCCCTGTTCCTGACCCGCCTCGTCCACCGCGGCGGCCGCGCCGCGGTGGCGTTCGACTACGCCAGCCTGCTGCCATTCGGGACGTCCGGCGTCGTCCTCGCGATCGGCATCTCCCGCGTCTACGGCCCGCTGGAAGCGGCCGGCCTCATGGCCTCGGCCGTCATGGCGCCGGGCCTGCTCGTCGCCGTGCTCGTCAGCCGGCGCGTGTCCTATCCGATCCGCGTGTTCAACGCCGCCTGGACGCGCGTCGATCGCCGGTTGGAAGAGTGTTCCCTAACGCTAGGCGCGTCCGTCGCCCGCACGTTCGTGCGCATCGTCTTGCCGCAGCTGTGGCCGGCGATCGTCGCCGCCTTGCTCATCACGTTCGTCCAAATCTTCAAGGAGCTCGGCGCGTCGCTGATCGTGCAACGCCCGGGGTGGCAGACGCTGCCGATCCAGATCTACCAATACGCGGTCGATGGGCAGCTGGGGCGGGCCGGCGCCGTCTCGATGGTCATGCTCGCGGTCGTCGGTGTCCTCACTTTCGCCGCGCAGTGGCGGCCTCGCCGCGGGACACACTCGTGACGGCGATCTGCCTGCGGGCGCTGACGAAAATCTTCGGCGCGTTTCCGGCAGTGCGGGCGCTCGATCTGGAGATCGCCGACGGCGAGTTCTTCTCGTTCCTCGGTCCGTCCGGCTGCGGCAAGACGACGACGTTGCGTATGATCGCCGGGCTGGAGCGTCCGACCGGCGGCGGTGTCTGGTTCTCTGGACGCGAGATGACGGAGGTTCCACCGCAGCATCGTAACGTCGGGCTCGTGTTTCAAAGCTACGCCGTCTTCCCGACGATGACGGTCTTCGAGAACGTCGCCTACGGTCTGCGCGTGCGGCACGTTTCGCCGGCGGAGATCCGCCGGCGCGTCACGTCGTTCCTGCAGCGGCTGTCGCTGGACGCGTTTGCCTCGCGGTTGCCGCATCAGCTCAGCGGCGGTCAGCTGCAACGCGTCGCGCTGGCGCGCGCGCTCGTCATCGAGCCCGCCGTTCTGCTCCTCGATGAGCCGCTGTCGAACCTGGACGCGAAGCTGCGCGTCGACGTGCGCGCCGAGATCAAGCGCCTGCAGCGCGACTTTGGGATTACGACGTTGTACGTTACGCACGACCAGGAGGAAGCATTGACGCTCTCGGACCGC
>VGFF01000013.1 GCA_016868955.1 Armatimonadota bacterium | reverse complement strand
GATCGCGGCCTTCGTGCGGGAACCGCCCTCGACGTGCCGGTCGACGCAGTTGTGGCTGACGTTCAGCTGGCCGCCGACGAACCACTTCGCCCACGGCGCGTTCCAGTCCAACATCCTGTTCCAGTGGCGAAACCAGGCAAGCTCCGCCGCGGCGTGCTTCGCCCAGAACGCCTCGTAGTCGCCGTGCGCTTCGCGGTACGGCGCGTCGTGGCGCACGTGCGCGGCGGCGGTGAAGGCGGGCGGCGGCGAGAAGGTGCGGTTCTCGACGAGGAGCGATTCGATCGGTTGACCATCCGGCTTGGCGTTCGTGCTCATTTGGGTCCTCCGCGCGCAGGCTTCGGATCTCGGTCAGGTGAGAATTGAGCGTTCTTGACTTCGCGGCTCGATTCCCGCCTGATCCGAGGCCCAGGCGGCGACGAGTCGTTCGGCCATCGCGTTCGCCGCCCCGGGCCGGCCCATACGTGATTGGCCCACGGCACCGCGGCGGAGGCGCGCCGCCGGATCGTCCAACAATCGGAGCACGGCGGAGGCGCCTTCGGCGGGCGTCGCGGTCGCGACGAGCGCGTCGCCGAGCAAGCGCGCTTGCAACGCGAGGAAACGCGGCGTGAACTGAGGCCCCGCGCCGGGGAATGCGACGATCGGCTTGCCGAGGCCCGCCGCCTGCTCGCTCGCCGTCCCGGCCATCCCGATCACGACGGTGGCGCGCCGGGCGGCGTCAGCGAATCGGCGCGTGACGCGCACTTCGCCTGCGGGAAGCGTCATGACGTCCGCCGCGATGGGGACACCGGCGGCGGCGGCGAGCGCATCCGGTTCGACCGTCGACGATACCGCCGCGAGCACCCGAACGTCGGGACGCGCCGCGAGGACGATGCGAACCGCCGACGTCATGCGGCGAAAGTTGTCGGGGGCATCCAGGCGGCTGCCCGGCAGCAGCAACACGACAGGGGCGCCCTCGGGCACGGCGACATCGAGGCCGCGATACGTCAGGCAATCCATCATGAGGTTGCCGTAGAAGGAAGCGGCCAGCCCCAGCTCGCGGTAGCGCCGCGCCGTTCGCACGTCGCGCGGCCAGGAACACGACGCCATGCGACGGATCAGCGCGCGCTCGTACGTGAACAGCGGCTCGTTGTATTCGGACTTCGCGGTCGGCAGATAAACGGGCCGCTGCCCGGCCGCGGCCGCGACCCAGAGGCAGAAGACGTCGCCGATCGCGAGGACGTAGTCCGGCGGCGGCGAGGCCTGCCGGACGGCGGCGCGCTGCTCCAGCGTCAGCCGGCTCCAACCGGCGACGAGGTCGCGCAACGCTTCCCGCCAGCCGGTGCGAAACCCGAATCCGGCGGTTGGTAGCGCACGCCGTGGGTTCAGCATCGGAATCGCCGGTGTCGCCGGCTCGTAGCCGTGTCCTAATCCGACGATGGGAAACGCGCGAACGGCGGCGCCGCGCGCGCGCAGCGCCTGGGCGAGTACGTTCCCCATCGCGTCCTCGCCGTATCCATTCGACACGACGAGGACATCGGGCGCCGGCATCATCGCGCGCCGCTCGCCGCGATGGGTGCGGCCGCCGGCGCCTGCCGCGCCGCGAAGACGCCGGCGTAGTACGCGTCCCACATCAGGTGCACGTAGCAGCCGTTGCAGATCGCGATCCGCGCTTTGCGTTGCAGGCCGCGGGCCGGGCGCGGCGCGTCCGGCTGCAGCGGCGGCTCCGCCCAGCGGAGCAGACGCCAGGCCATCCGCGTGAACAGGCCGCTGCGGAAGACGACCCACTTCAACGGCAGAAGCAGAGGATGGATCTCCAGAAAGAACCCGAGCCACGCCGGCTCGCCGTGCTTGCGCCAGAAGTACACGGCGCCGCGCCCCGATTCCGTCTGCTTACGCAGCGCCGACGTCAAATTCTCCACGTGGTGGTGCCAGGTTACGGCCCGCGGCTCCCACAAGAATCGGACGCCGATCTCGCGCAGCCGCATCGCGAGCTCGATATCTTCCCATCCGTAGCCGGTGAACGTCTCGTCGAAGCCGCCGATCGCGCGAAACGCCGCCGCGTCGATCGAGAAGTTGCGCGTGATGACGTGGACGGGGTTCAGATCGCGGACCTTCCGCACCGTGAGATCCGGCAGCAGCTCCTTCGCTTCCATGAACGGCCCGACGCGCGACGCTGGATGCGTGTAGCTCGGTCCTTGGACGCCGAGCTTTCCGCCGTTCTCGAAGTGGCCCGCGTGCATACGAAGCACCGGCGGATCTGCGAACACGTCCGCGTCGACGAACAAGATGACTTCGAAGCGGGCGGCGTTCGCGCCGGTATTGCGCGCGCGTGATCGCCCGCCGTTCGCCTGCCGGATGACGCGGACCGGAAACGCGGCCGACGCTGCCGCCAGGACGTCCGGCGTGGCGTCCGTGGAGCCGTCGTCAACGACGATGACCTCGTACGCGTCGCGCGGGTAATCCTGCGCGGCGAGGTGACGCAGTGTCTCGCCGAGCACTGAGGCGCTGTTGTAGGTGGGCAGGACGACGCTTATGCGGATCAAGTACGATCTCCCGGCGCCGGGGCGAACAACGACGCGTAGAGGAACCAGTACGCGAGCAAGAAGTGAAACGCCTGCAACGTGCCGTCGACGAGCTGCTGGCCGAACAGACCCGCGACCGTCGCGGCGATGCCGCCGCGTAGGCAAGCCGCGTGCGACGGTTCATGACGGGCACGGCGCAGCGGAAAGACGAACATCGCGCCGAGGAACGCGATCGACGCGACCGTCGCCGGGATTCCGCACTCGGCGGCGGAGTTGAGGAAGTAGTTGTGCGCGAACGGCGGATAACGATCGATGTCGCCCGGCTTTCGATAGGCGTCGAACGCGTAGCCGAACGTGCCGATGCCGAACCCGACGAGCGGGCGATCCTCGATCATCTCGATCGCCCTCGTCCACGTTTGCATGCGGCTGGCATTCGCTTCGAAGCTCGCGATCGACGCGAGGCGGTCGGTCAATGTTCGCTGCGTCGCCAGCGCCGCGCCGCCCACGACGAGGGCGGCCAGGACCAACACCACGCCGCTGCGCGCGCGTTCGCGCGCCCACAATGAGACGATCGGCAGCAACGCAACTAGCCCAAGCAGCCAGCCGAGCCAAGCGCCGCGGCTCGCGGTCGCCGCGAGCCCGGCGACTATCGGGATCTGCGCCCACGCGCCGATCGCGCGCCATCGCCGCTGCGGCGCGGCGAAGAATAGAGTCAAGCCGAGCAGGGACGCGATCAATAAGGAGGTTCCGGCCGCGTTGAATCCGAGCGCGGGCAGTTGTCCGCGACCGACGGGGCTCTCGAAGTAGGAGAGGACGACGTACAGGCCGGCGGCCGCGCCGCCGAGAGTCCACCATCCGAGCAGGGCAGGGAGGTCGGCGGGGCGCTCGCGAACCGTCAGCAACCATGGGCCGATGCCGATCGCGGCACTCAGTCCTAACAGCAGCGCGCCGCCGATGGCCACGGCCGGGAACGGCGAAACGACCGCCGAGACGGCGACGAGCGCGAACCAGACGAACATCAGGCGATCGAGGGGAAGCGGTTCCCACCAGCGAGCGCCCCGGCGCACTTCCGCGATCCAGCAAGCCAGGACGACCGGCATCGCGAGGGCGACGTATCCGCCGCTGAGCAAGAGGGCGGCCGCGAAGATCGCGCCGCGGCGTCCGGCGGCCCAGCGGTTCGCTACCGCTGCCACTCCTCCTTGAGAACTTGGAGATAGCGGCGGTTCAACACGCCCCGCAGCAAGAGGTGTGTGGTCCATTTCCGTCCTTTTGTCTTGCCGTTTTGGATGATCCCGGCGATGTTCTTCTCGTTGATCCTGCCGCCGGCGGTCATCACGAACGCCAGCAGCGCGTGTAGCGGCGTCATCTGCGTCATCAGCCGCGTGGCGAGCCCGGGGTGTTTGCGAACGAACCGCACGGCCATGCGAGCCCGTTCCTCTTCCTTCCGCAGCAGCGCCGGCAGCTCGCTGTGGCGCGGCAGCGGCTGATAGTGGAACGCCAGCGCCTCCCGCACGAAAACCCGGCGCAAGCCCAACCGCTGCAGCCGGATCCCAAGGTCCATGTCTTCCCATCCGTAGAAGCGGAACCCTTCGTCGAACCCCCCCGCCTGGAGCAGGTCGGCCCGTCGCACCGACGCGTTCGCGGTGTCGAGGAAGGCCGTCGATAGATCACGCATCACCGGCGACCGGCTCAGAGTCGCTTCCAAGTGCTCGGTCAACAGCAGCGGGCCGCGCCCGACCGCGCGCCCATTGGCCTCGTGCACGCGCGCGTGCGCTTCCAGGAAGGCCGGTACGGGGAAGACATCGCTGTCGAGGAAGACGACGATATCCCCGGCGGCGGCGGCGATGCCGGCGTTGCGCGCCGCCGCCCGGCCGCGATTCTCGGGCTGGCGCAGCGTACGGGCGCGAATCCGCGACGCGAAGGATGCCACGAGGTCGGCGGTCGGGCCGCGCCCGCCGTCGTCGACGACGATGACCTCGAATCGTTCCGCTGCCAGCGTCTGCCGCGTCAAGCACGTCAAGCAGACGGCGAGCTCCTCGTCGCGCTCGAACGTCGGGATCACTACCGAAAAGAACGAGGCCTGACCCGCCTCGCGTCCCGGGGACGCTGCGCTCACGCGCTGGCCTCCGTCGGGTTCGGGGTGGCGCCGACGATCAGCTGCGCCTGCGCCAGGCGCCAGAAAGCGTCTTGCCGGCGCAGCAATTCCGCGTACGTCCCTTCCTCGATGACGTTGCCCTCGTGCATCACGAGGATTCGGTCGGCACCGCGCACGGTGCTGAGGCGATGGGCGATGAGGATCGCGGTACGCCCTTCCGTCAGCCGGTCGACGGCTTCTTGGACCAGCGCCTCGGACGCCGTATCCAGCGACGACGTCGCTTCGTCGAGCAGGATGATCTTCGGGGCCAACAATAGCGCGCGCGCGATCGCGATGCGCTGGCGCTGTCCCCCCGACAGGTTCAAGCCGGCTTCGGCGAGCGACGTATCGTACCCGTTTGGCATCGTCGCGATGAAGTCGTCGGCGTTCGCGGCCCGTGCCGCGGCACGCACGTCTTCGAACGACGCGTCCGGTCGACCATAGGCGATGTTCTCGCGAACCGTGCCCGCGAACAGGACCGTTTCCTGCGGCACGTAGGCGATCTGCCGGCGCAGCGATCCTGTGCGCACCGTGGTTACGTCCGCGCCGGCGATGCGTACCGTGCCCTCGCTGGGATCGTAGAAGCGCAGCAACAGGCTCAGGATCGAGCTCTTGCCGGCGCCGCTGGGACCGACGAGCGCGACGTGCTCGCCCGGCCGAATCCGGAACGAGACGTCGCGCAGCGCCCAAACGTTCGGCTCGTACGACAGCCCAACGCGATCGAAGACGATCTCGGCCGGGGCCGCCGGCAGGTCGCGGGCGCCGGGCGGATCGGCGGCGACGGGAACGTTTACGATCTCCTCGATGCGTGCGAGGGCGCCGTTCGCCTGGCGTACGTTGCCGTAGATCCGCGCCAAGTTCGCCCCCGGCTCGATCGCCATGGCGACGTAGGCGACGAACGAGATGAGCCCCCCGGCGGTCATCAAGTTGGACTTGACGAGCTGGCCGCCGATCCAGAAGAAGAGGATCAAGCCAAGCGCCGTCGCGAGGCTGACGACCGAAATCTCGACAGCGATGTGACGGCTCATCTTCCTCTGCTCGGCGAGCAACCGCCGGTTCTCGTGGTCGAAGCGGTCGCGCTCGCGCCGCTCCTGGACGAACGCGCGCACGACGCGGGCGCCCCCGACCGCGTCACGCAGGTGTGTGGCCAGCATCGCCAGCGAGCGCTGCGATCGCACGGACGCGGCTTGGATCTGGCCGCCGAAGACTTTCGCGACGAGTGCGGTCGCCGGCACGAGCACGAACATCGCCGCGGCTAGCCGCCACTGCAATATGAAGAGCATCACGACCGTGCCGAGCACCGTCGCCAGGGTGCCGATGAGGTCGACGAGGCCGACGAGCAGGTGCGTGTGGATGAGCTGCGTGTCTTGGAACGATCGGGAGCTGATCTCGCCGCTGTGCCATTGGTTGGCGCGATGCACCGGCCAGCGCAGCACGCGATCGAAGATACGCGCGCGCAGCCCCGCCGTCGCGGCGTGCGCGAACGCGGAGTTTGCGTAGATCTGCCCGTACTGGAACAGCGCGCGCAGGAGGAACAACGCGACCATCCAACCGCCGGCGCGTCCCAACGTATCGAGTTCGCCCGATTTTATCAGCGCGTCGACCGTGCGGCCGAAGAACAGCGGTACGGCCAGCCCGGATCCCGTCACGAACAAAACGCAGAACACAGCCGACGACAGCGTGCGCCAATGTGGCCGGACGGCTTCGACGAGGACGGGACTAAACTTCACGCCGCGAGCTCCAACACGCGCCGCGCCACGGTGAGCGCGCTGCCGGGTTCGTGCCGGTAGTACGTCGCGAGGTCGCGCCGCATCAAAGCGAGCCGCTCCGCGTCCGCCAACATCGCGACGACGCGATCGGCCACCGCGGGCTCCAGATCGTCGCCGATGTACTCCTCGACGAGGCGGCGCCCCGTTTCCTTGTTCGGGATCGCGAGCACACGTGGATTCGCGAAATAACGGCGAATCGCCGCCGTCTTCAGCGCTGGACCGAGCAGCGGCGCGCGGAAGAGCCATTCCTTCAATCCTTCCAGCGGGATCAACGTTGGGTCATAGAGCGGCAGCCAGAGCAACGTCGGCGTGCCGAGCATCGCCAATTCGACGACGCCGGTACCGGGCGGGGCGATCGCGAGCGCGGCGCCACGAAAAGCCGCGATCCGTTCGGCGTCGCCGCGGAGGATGGGGCGCGCCGTCGACAGATAGCGCGCGACCATGGCGTCGCGCACGAACGGCGAAACCGCGAACGCGACGCGCGCGGCCGGCAACCGTGCCTCGATCGCGTCGGCCAGCCGCAGCATGATCGCGGACAACGTCGGAAAGATTCCGGGGCGAGAACCCGGCAGCAGAACGACATGCGGGCGGCCGTCCGCTGGCGGCGCCGAGACGGTCGGCCCATAGGCGGCCAGCGCGTCGACCCGCAGGTCGCCGGCGGCGGTGACCTGCGCCGCCGGCACACCCATGGCGACGAGGCGCGACGCGAGCTGCGGCGTGTTCGTGAGGACGGCCGCGAAGCGTCCGTGCCGCCCCGCGATCAGCGGGCGCTCGACGTAGGCGACGGCGGGGCTGCCAGCGCGGCTCGCGAATCGCGACGCGTACCACAAGTCCCCGCCGAGGTGGACGACGCAGTTCGCGCGCACGGCACCGAGGCCGGCGGCGAGGCGCAAGCACGCGCCAGGGGTGAGGATCTCGTCGAACAGGCCACTTCGCCGCGCCAACGCTGCCTCTTGACCCGTCGCGTATTGGCAAGGGGGCAGGGCCAAGCGCACGCGGACCCCACCGTGAAGGCGGCGCAGCGCCGCCGCGGTCGGGAACGCCCATCCCCAAACTTCGCCGGGTCCGTTCGAAACGATCAGGACGTCCACACTGCCATTATACGGGCGCGTTCGTGCGCGCCCGCCCACGGCGCGGGCGCATCGATCCCCCCCCGCGGCCGCGCCATGGGGTAAGGTTAGGGAGACCGTGACCGCAGCACGAGCCTTCGCGCTCTTCCGATTCGTCGTGTTCGCCGCGCTTCTCGCATGGATCTCGCCGTGGGCGCGCGCCCAAACGCCCCCGCCGCCGGCGAGCCCGCGGTCAGCGGCGGCAACCGAGAACGCACCCGTCGCGCTCGAAGCCGACCGCATCGTCTTCGACGTTAGCACGAATCGTCTCGTCGCGACCGGCCGCGTCCGCGCGCGCTCGAACGCGTTCGCGCTGTGGGCCGACGAGGTGATCTACGAAGCGGAGCGCGAGGAGGTCGTCGCCACCGGCAACGTCATCCTCGAAGAGGAGGGCCGCCGGCTGGCGGCCGCCGCCGTACGCTACGATCTCCGGCGCCGCCTCGTGACCGCGACGGACCAGCGCGGCGTGCAAGAGCAGATCTATCTCCGGGCGCAAACGGTTGAGGCGACGCGCGACGTGATTCGCGCGATGGACGCGCTGATCACGCTATGCGACCCTGATTCGCCGCTATACCGGGTGGTGGCGCGACGGGCCACCGTTACGCCCGACGGATTTCTCGTGACGGAGGACGCGAGCTTCTATTTGGGCGAGGTGCGGTTGTTCACGCTGCCGCACTGGCGGTTCCCCATCCGAGCGCCGGAGGAGGGGCTGCTGCGCCCATCGGCTGGCGTCGGTTCGAACTCGGGGCCGTGGGTCGCGGTGACGTACCGGTACCCCGTCGGCACGTTTCGCGGCCAAGCCACGATCCGTTACAACGCGAACCTCGGCTTCGAGTTCACCCATCAGCTCACGTACCCGCAGCCGGGTTGGGCGCTATCGCTCAACGCCGGCACGTTTCGCGACTCCGAGAATCGGGAGTACGACGCGTTGGAGCTGGAAGCGATCACGGATGCCACGCGCTTGCAGGGGACGGTCCTCTCCCATCGGCTGACGCTGCGCGCCGGCGACTATCGCGATCGCACGACGAATAGCCGGGGGTTGAAAGTCGAGGCCGTCGCCGCGCTGTGGTCCGAGTCGTTCCAGTTGTCGGACCTCTTGTCCGCGTCCTTCCAGGCGTCGCTGCGGGTCGCCCGCTACGAGGACCGCACCTTCGCGGTGCCGATCCTCCAGCCGACGCTGCACTACCGCGTCGACGACCGATCGTATATCACGCTCTCCCACTCTTACATCGACAACTTCGGCAGCACGCCTTTCGTCTTCGACTCGAAAGCGCGCGAGAGCATCACGACGTTCTCCTATACATGGACGGATCGCCCGTTCAGGTACCGCCTCGGCGTGCAGTACGACTTCGTGCCGCGCAACGTCAAGCTGGTCGCCGGCGTCTGGGCCGACTACGGTAACTGGACGGCGTCCGTCTACGGCACGTTCAACACCACGCGATCGCGGTTCGAGGACCTCGACTTCGCCGCGACGCTGCGCTGCGACTGCGCGTCGGTCAGCTTCACCTACCGCATGGTCCGCGGCGAGATCTGGCTGAATTTCGTTCCCTTCCCGTCGCCGCGGCTGCCTGCGCACGTTCCGCAGCCGCCGAGTCCGCCGCTGGATCCACCCTCACCCGCGCCTTAGCCGCGCGCGGCACTGAACCTGCTACCATGGTCCAGACGCCCTGGCGGCGGCCGAAAGCCGCTGCCCGGGCCACTTCATGGAGCGGGGTTGGCGCGGTGGCCGTTCGATCTAGGATCTTCCGGGAATACGACATTCGCGGCGTCGTCGGTCAGGAGATCGACGCCGACGCGGCGGCGACCATCGCGCGCGCGTTCGCCAGCTCCCTGAACGGGGCGGCGGAACGGGACGTCGTCGTCGGGCGCGACAATCGGCTGTCTTCGCCGATGCTTCGCGACGCGGTCACGGGCGCGCTCGTCGAGTCCGGCTGCCGCGTCACCGACGTTGGCGTCGTCATCTCTCCCTTGCTCTACTTCGCGCGCGTCCACCTCGGCATCGACGCCGGCATCATGATCACGGCGAGCCACAATCCGCCGCAGTACAACGGCATGAAGCTCGCCCGCGGATTCGGGACGCTCCACGGCGCAGAGATCCAGGAAATCCGGCGCTTGGCGGAGGCGAGGGCACGGACGTCCGGCGACGGCTCCCTCGTCATTCGCGACTTCGCGCCTGCCTATCGGCAGATGCTGCGCGAGAAGATCCAGCTCGCGCGCAAGCTGCGCGTCGTCGTCGACTGTGCGAACGGCACGGCGAGCGAGATCGCGCCGCAGGCGCTACGCGATCTCGGCGTCGACGTCATCCCGCTGTATTGCGAGAGCGATCCGACGTTTCCCAACCACCATCCCGATCCCGTCGATCCGGAAAACCTGACGGACCTCATCGACGTCGTGCGTCAAGAAGGGGCAGACCTCGGCATCGGATTCGACGGCGACGGGGATCGTATCGGCGCGGTCGACGACCAGGGAAACGTGGCCTGGGGAGACCAGCTGATGATCCTCTACTGGCGCGAGATCCTCGCGAAGTACCCGGGCGCGCCAGCGATCATCGAAGTCAAGTGCTCGCAAGCGCTCGTCGAGGAGGTCACGCGCCTCGGCGGTCGTCCCGTCTTCTACAAGACGGGCCACTCATTGATCAAAGCGAAGATGAAGGAGATGGGCGCGCCGTTCGCGGGCGAGATGTCCGGCCACATGTTCTTCGCCGACGAATACTTCGGGTACGATGACGCCGTCTACGCGGCCGCCCGCCTGCTGCGCATCGTGGCGCAGGCGGATCGTCCGATGTCGGCGCTGCTCGCCGACGTGCCTCGATACTATGCGACGCCGGAGACGCGTGTCGCCTGCCCGGACGATCGGAAGTTCGAGGTCGTCGCGACGCTCATCGAGCACTTCAAGGCGGGCCACGAGGTGATCGACATCGACGGGGCACGCGTGTCGTTCGGCGACGGCTGGGGCCTCGTGCGCGCCAGCAATACGCAGCCCGTCATTGTCGTTCGTGCGGAGGGGACCACGCCGGCGGCGCGCGATCGGATTCAAGCCGTATTGGAAGCGGCGTTGGCGCCGTACCCGGAGGTCGGCCAGGTCCGGTGGGGGCGCCCACGGCTAGTGGGCGATCGGACGACCGTGGTCGGTGCTGGGAAGATGGGGGACGGATGAGGATCTTGACCCGGATGGCATGCGTGCTCGCGCTGGCGCATGCGTGCCTGCTGGTCGTCGGGCCTCCGGCCGTGGCGGCGCAGAACAACAACGCGGGCGGCGGCGATGGAGACCGGCTCGTTCGCTCCGCGTTCGTCATGCTGCTCGGCAATCCGCCGGCGCTGCACATGGAGGTTGTTCACGACCTTTACGAGAACGTGTACGCGCGGATCTCCCTCTACGCGCAGAAGGCGAAGATCTCCGGGATGGCGGTCGACGAGCTGTGGGTGAAGCTCGTCGGCGTCACCTTCGACGGCGCCGCGCTGCGTCGCGGACAGATCAAGGCCACGGAGACGCGGCAGAGCTACCTTCATGGATCGGTCGCCATCTCGAGCATTGAGACGTACCTGGCGTCGAACAAGGACGTAAAGGAGATCAAGCTCGAATTCGACCGCGGCGACATCGCCGGCGACGCGCTCATCAACATCGGCGGCGTCTATCTGCGCACGCGCATGCGCACGTTCTTCGAGGCGGCGGGCACGCCGGAGGTGTACATCCGCGTGCGTAATCTGTGGGTCAACGGACTGCCCGTGCCGCAACCGCTCGTCGAGATGCTCGAGCGCCGGATCAATCCGCTGTTGGACATTCGCCAGTGGCCGATGCGGTTCCAGATGGCGGGAACGCGGATCACGCCGACGAGCGTCATCCTCAGCACCCAGAAGGATCTGGCGGCACCCTGCGGCTTCTGCGTGACGCCGGAGAACCCATGAACCCATTCGCCGAGCGCCTGTCGGAAGGCGTGCTGTTAAGCGATGGGGCGATGGGAACGCTCCTCTACGCTCGCGGAGTCTCGCAAGATCAGTGCTTCGAGCTGCAGTCGGTGGCGCGACGCGACCTCGTGCTCGCCGTGCACCTCGAGTACATCCAAGCCGGCGCCGACCTCATCGAGACGAATACGTACGCCGCGAATCGACTCAAGCTCGCGCGCTTCGGTCTCGCGGATCGCGTCGGCGAGCTCAACCGCGCCAGCGCAAAGCTCGCGAAGGAAGCGCGTGACGTCTCGGGCACGCCGGTCTTCATCGGCGGCGCGATCGGCCCGCTCGGCAAGCCGCTGGCGCCCTACGGTCTCGTCTCGGTCCCCGAGGCGACGGCGATCTTCCGGGAGCAGATCGACGGCCTCGTCGAGGGGGGCGCCGACTTTCTCGTCTTGGAGACCTTCTCCGATCTCGACGAGATGCGGCTGGCGGTCGGCGTCGCGAAGTCCTGCACGGATCTGCCGATCGTCGCGCACATGACGTTCAACGAGGACGGGCACACCTTGCGCGGGCACACGCCGACGGAGGTCGCACGGGCGCTGGCAGCACTCGGGGTCGCCGCGCTCGGCGCGAACTGCAGCGTCGGGCCGTTACCGATGGTCGACGTCGTCGCCCAGATGGTCGCGGCGGTGACGGTGCCCGTTTCCGCGATGCCGAACGCCGGATTTCCGCGCCGCGTCGAGGGCCGCATGTTGTACACGGCGTCCCCGCACCACCTCGCCGAGCAAGCCGGGCGCATGGCCGCGCTCGGGGCGCGCATCCTCGGCGGCTGCTGCGGCACCACGCCGGAGCACATCGCGGCGATGGCGGTCACGTTGCGAGATCGCCGGCCGTCGGAAGCGGCGGCGCGCCCACCGGCGAGGCCGCGGGCCGCGTCGCCGGTCGAGACCGTGGCCTACGAGCCTACGGCGTTGAGCCGGAAGATCGGCACCTCGTTCGTGATCAGCGTCGAGATCGATCCGCCGAAGGGCACCGACGCCACGAAGGACTTGTTGGGCGCCGAGATGCTGCAAGCCTGCGGCGCCGACGCGATCAACGTCGGCGATAGCCCGCTCGGCCGCGTCCGCATGAGTGCGACGTCGATGTGCGTGCAGATCCAGCAGCGCCTCGACCTCGAGACGATCATCCATTTCACGACGCGCGACCGGAACCTCATGGCGTTGCAGGCCGATCTCATCGGGCTGCACGCGTTAGGCATCCGCAACGTGCTCGCGCTGACCGGCGATCCGCCGCGCGGCGGCGACTATGGGGAGGCGACGACGGTCTACGACACCGACTCGATCGGCCTGATTCGGATCCTGCGGCGCCTCAACGAGGGAACCGACCTCGCGGGCAAGCCGATCGGACGCCCGGCGTCCTTCTGCGTCGCTTGCGCGTTCGACATGAACCCGCAAACGCTCGACCGCGAGATGCGGCGCCTCGAGCAGAAGATCGCCGCCGGCGCCGACTTCATCATGACGCAGCCGATCTTCGAGCCGGAGGTGCTCGACCGGTTCTTGCAGCGGTTCGGCGCGCCGCCGAAGCCGATGCTGCTCGGCGTGCTGCCGCTGCACTCGTCGCGGCACGCGGAGTTTCTGCACCATGAAGTGCCGGGGATCAACATTCCGGAGTGGGCCCGTGATCGGATGCGCGACGCCGGCAATAACGGCCGCGAGGAGGGTCTGCGGCTGAGCGCCGAGTTGCTTGACGCCGTCGCCGATCGGATCACCGGCGTCTACCTGATGCCGTCGTTCGGTCGTTACGAAGTCAGCGCCGAGCTCGTGAAGCGGCTGCGCGCTCGTCGCCCCACGCTGACGCGGCCGCGCGTCTAGGCGCGCCGCGTGCGCCGCGAGGTCGGGCGGAAATCGGCGGCGCGGGCCAGAGTACCCGACTTAGGAGGTCACACCAAGCCATGATTCTCGCGCGAGCGCCGTTCCGGATCTCGTTGGGAGGCGGCGGTACCGATCTGCCGTCGTACTATCGACGTCATGGCGGTTTCATCCTCAGCGGCGCCATCGACCGTTACGTGTACATCTCGCTCAACCAGCCGGCCGCCGACGACGAGATCGTCCTCAAGTACTCCCGGTCGGAGCGCGTTCGCCGCGTCGACGAGATCCAGCACGACCTGGTCCGGCCGGCGCTGGAGCTGATGCGGGTTCACGGCAATGTCGAGATCAGCTCGATGGCCGATATCCGAGACGGCACCGGGATGGGGTCGTCGGGATCGTTCCTCGTGTCGTTGTTGACGGCACTGCACGAGATGAAGCGCGAGCGCGTCGGAACGGCCCAGATCGCCGAGGAAGCCTGCCACATCGAGCTGGAGATCGCCCGGCATCCGGTCGGCAAACAGGATCACTACATGGCGGCATTCGGCGGCCTCACCTGTCTGGACATTCGCCAGGACGGTACGGTCTACGTCGACACGCCGGAGATCTCGCTGACGACCGTCGAGGAGCTGCGCAGCCACCTGTTGCTGTACTTCACGGGCATCTCGCGCAACTGGCGGATGATCCTCGATCAGCAAGCGGAGGACACGGAGCGCGAGGACCCGACGGTCATCGATAGCCTGCATCGCATCAAGGACATCGGCTACAAGATCCGCGAGACGCTGGAGATCGGCGACATCGAACGGTTCGGGCGGTGCCTAGACGAGCATTGGCAAGCGAAGAAGCGCCGCTCCGGCGACATCAGCAACCCGCGCGTCGACCGCTGCTACGAGAAGGCCATGGAGTGCGGCGCCTACGGCGGCAAGCTGATCGGCCCCGGCGGCGACGGCTTCCTGATGTTGTGTTGTCCCGGCCGGGCCCGGCACGCCGTCCGCGAGGAGATGCGGGCCGAGGGGCTGCGGGAGATGCGATTCGATTGGGATTTCCAGGGCGCCAAGGTTCTCCTCAACATCTAGCGTGAAGCGACGGTGGCGATGAAACCGGCCGGCTTGGCAACGCTCACGCGGCTCGGCGCGATCCGGGTGCTGCTGCCGCACGCCGACTACCGGGTCCTCCTCGTCCTGCTCGATCTGTGCGCGGTCAACGCGGCGCTGGCCGTCGCGTTGACGCTGCCGGGCGCGTTCGGAATCCCCGTGCACGTGCTGGGCGAAAACCTGAATTGGTTCGTCGTGTTGAGCTTGCTCTGGCTTCCCGTGGCCACGTCCTTCGACGCGTACCGTTCGTGGGTCATCGGGCAGATGCCGGCGGTGACGCGCGCCGTGGTCGTCGCTTCGCTCACCGTGAGCGCCGTCTGCTTGTCCTTGCTGCTGATCACGTCGCCGTTGCCGTCGTCGCGCGACGCGCTGCTTCTCTTGCCGGTCTTGATGGTCGCCTTGACGGTCGCGGCGCGCTGGATCGCGCACGCCGCGTTTCGACAACCGATTTTCCATCGGCGGGCGCTGCTGCTCGGCGGCGGGCGCGCCCAGGAAGAGGTGGCGGCGCTGTTGGTCCGCGCCGGCGGCGGCACTTTCCGCGTGCTCGGCCGCGTCGACGCGTCGACCGGCGCGGCCGACGAACGCGATGACGGGGAGGAGTACGCGTACCCGCTGCTCGGCTCCCCGGACGCCCTCGCCGAGATCATCGAGCGCTTGCGCCTGAACGCGATCCTCGTATACGGCGGGTGGCCGATCGACGGCCAGCTGCTGGCGACGCTGAGCGAGGCGCGCGCGCAGGGGGTCGAAATCCAGTTCGCGGAGGCGATCTTCGAGGACCTGACGGGACGCGTATTCGTCGCGCGCGTCGGCGGGCGATGGCGCGTGGCGATGCCGATCGAGCCGTCGTCGTTTCGGGGCTTGTACCCGCTCGCGAAGCGCGCGCTCGATCTCGTGGCGTCGACGCTGGGATTGTGCGGGCTGGCGTTGCTGGCGCCGTGGATCGCGCTGGCGATCCGGCTCGACTCGCCGGGCCCGGTCCTCTACTCGCAGCTGCGCGTCGGCCACCGCGGGCGCTTTTTCCGCACCTACAAATTCCGTTCGATGCGGGACGCCGCCGAGCCGGAAGGGGCGGTATGGGCAGAGATCAACGATCCGCGCATCACGCGCGTCGGCCGGTTCCTGCGCCGCTCGCACATCGACGAGCTCCCGCAGTTGTGGAACGTGCTGCGCGGGGAAATGAGCGTGGTAGGACCCCGGCCGGAACGACCGGAGTTCGTGGCGCGGTTGTCGCGCGAGTGTCCGTTCTTTCGTGTTCGTCACATCGTCCGCCCGGGCATGGCCGGGTGGGCGCTCGTCCGTCAAGGGTACGGCGCGTCCCGAGAGGACTCGCTGCTGAAGCTCCAGCTCGACCTATACTACATAAAGAATCAATCGCTCTGGTTCGATCTGGTGATCCTGTTGAAGACCGTCTTCGACGCGATCCTCATGCGCGGCCGCTGAGCGAACGGAATAGGGGGCCGCAAGTGACCATCGCCGTCATTCCCGTCGCGGGCATCGGCACACGCCTCAGGCCGCACACGCACACCGTACCGAAAGCGTTGATCCCCGTGGCCGGCAAGCCGATCCTCGGCCACATCCTCGATCAGGTCATCGGGGCAGGCGTCGACGACGTCGTCCTCGTCGTCGGCTACCTCGGCGAGAAGATCGAGTCCTGGGTGCGGGAGAACTATCGGATCCGCGCCCGGTTCGTCCGCCAGGAGCAGGCGCTGGGCAACGGGCACGCGATCTACGTCGCCCGCGAGCACCTCGGCGACCAGCCGGTTTTGATCATCCTCGGCGACACGATCTTCCGCGGCGACTTCCGCGCCATCCTCGGCAGCGACGACTCCTTGATCGGCATCCGCGCCGTCGACGATCCGCGCCGTTTCGGCGTCGTCAACGTCGATGCCAACGGCCTGGTTCGCAAGTTCGTCGAGAAGCCGTCCGTCCCGGAGAGCAATCTCGCGATCGTCGGCGTGTACTACCTGACGAACGGGGCGCTGCTGCGGCGATGCCTGGAGCGGCTCGTCGACGAGAACCACGCGTCGCTCGGCGAGTACTGGCTCGTCGACGCGCTGCAGTTCTACGTCGACGCCGGGGAACGCGTCCGTACGTTCCCCGGCGAGGAGTGGTACGACTGCGGCACGGCGCAGGCGCTCCTGGACGCGAACCGGGCTCTGTTGAACGTCTTGCAGCCGCCGTTCGGCGAGGTGCCGGGATCCTTGATCCATCCGCCGGTAGCGATCGCGCCGTCGGCGGTCATCGAGGCGTCGATCATCGGGCCGCATGTGGCGATCGCGGACGGCGCGCGGATCATCGGCTCGGTGATCCGTGACTCGATCATCAACCGAAACGCGATCGTCGAGCACGCCGTCTTGCACGGGTCCTTGATCGGCGAGAACGCGCTTCTGGAAGGGCGGGCGACGCGGGTCAACCTCGGCGACGATTCGGAGATCGTCGTTGGCGCGTAGGAGCTCCCCGTCGCGATCGCCGGTGTGACCGCGCCCGCGTTCGACATCGCGGTCATCGGCGGCGGAATCGTCGGCTTGGCGTCCGCGCGCGCGCTCCTCCAGCGCCGCCCGCAACTTCGCCTCGTGCTCCTCGAGAAAGAGCGGACCCTCGGCGCTCACCAGACGGGACACAACAGCGGCGTACTGCACAGCGGCATCTACTATCGCCCGGGATCGCTGCGGGCCCGCCTGTGCGTCGAAGGCCGCGATGAGATGGTCGCGTTCTGCAAATCGAACGGGATCCGCCATGAAGAATGCGGCAAGCTCATCCTGGCTACGCGCGAAGAAGAGCTGCCGCGTCTGGATGCGCTGTACGAGCGCGGCGTGGCGAACGGTCTCACGGGCATACGCCGCCTCGGCCCGCCCGAGATCGCCGACGTCGAGCCGCACGCCCGCGGCCTGGCCGCCGTCCACACGCCGACCACGGGCATCGTCGACTACGGCGGCGTCGTGCGGGCCCTGGCACGCGAGATCGCCGATCTCGGCGGCGAGATTCGCACGAACGGTCGTGTTTGGGACATACGGCGGGGCGGCGCGACGACGACGATCGAGACCGAGCAGGGCCCGATCACCGTGCGCGCGTTCGTCAACTGCGCCGGTCTGTATAGCGACCTGGTGGCGCGTATGGCGGGCGCCGAACCGGACGTGCAGATCATCCCGTTCCGCGGCGAGTATTACTTGCTGCGTCCGTCGGCGCGGCGCTTGGTCCGCGGCCTGATCTACCCGGTGCCCGATCCGTCCTTGCCGTTCCTCGGTGTGCACCTCACGCGAATGGTCGGCGGCGACGTCGAGGCCGGCCCCAACGCCGTGTTCGCGTTCGCGCGGGAAGGCTACTCCGTCTGGAACGTCCAGGCGGCGGAGATCATCGGTTCGCTGCGCTACCGTGGATTGTGGCGGCTGGCGGCCCGCTGGTGGCGGACCGCGGCCTACGAGTACTACCGATCCTTCTCGAAGGCGGAATTCGTGCGTTCGCTTCAGCGCCTCGTCCCCGATCTTCGGCCCGAGGACGTCTTTCGTCACGGGGCCGGCGTGCGTGCGCAGGCCGTGACGAGGACCGGCGAGCTGTTCGACGACTTCTACGTCCTCCCGCAAGATGGCGCGATCCACCTCCTCAACGCGCCGTCGCCGGCGGCGACCGCATCGCTGGCGATCGGACGGCACGTCGCCGAGCTGTCAGCGGACGCATTCTCGCTGTAGGCGGGGCACCGTATAATGAGCGCACCGCGGCGCGCCGGAACATCGTGCGCCGCGGGGACGTTCTAGGAAATGGCCGCGCTTGCGGGCGCGTTGGCGCCGGAAGCGACGGCGATGTTACGAAGGGGGCGAACGGTTTCGACTGAGCAGGAAGACGTCGGGTCGCGCGCCGAGGTCCAGGAGCCTCGTAAAACAGCCTGGAACGGCATAACTGCCAACAACGCTCTGCCCGTCGCGGCCTAAACACCCGCGTCCGCTTGCCCGGCTTCGCTGACGAGCCGGGGCCAAGCGTCATCAGCCAGCTGCTCCGCGCGGCCGCGCCTCGGGCCGGGCGGCTAAGCCGACAGGGGCTGGCGCCGTGATCACCCAGTCGTCGGGGGGATTCGGAGCGAGATCAAAGCGGCGGCTACGCGTGTAGAAGCCTGACCCTCATCTGCTTAGGACGCGGGTTCGATTCCCGCCGCCTCCACCATCCAATCCCCCAGACCCGATCTTGGAATCGGCTCACCGCCGGATGGCCTCGCCTGAACCGACGGGTACCCTGTCGCTAGGCCAGTCCGCCGGAGGGTCTCGATGGAGCAGGACCGCCTCCTTCATTCCGAAGGCTACCGTTCTAAGACCGCGCGCATGGTGTTCGATCGCGCGCCGATGTCGGTGAATTGGGAATTGACCCGCGCCTGCGACCTTGCGTGCCGGCATTGCCGAGCCGAGGCGATGGATTGCCGGCATCCGGAAGAGCTCTCGGCGACCGAGATTCTCGACGTGTTGGATGGCGCGTCGGCGTTCGGCAGACCGCTGCCGCACGTCGTGTTCACCGGCGGCGATCCGCTCAATCGGGAGGACCTCTTCGAGGTGCTGCCCGGTAGCCGGGCGCTCGGATATGGCGTGTCGCTCGCGCCGTCCGGGACGCCGCTGCTGACGCGGGACGCCATCGACCGGCTCGCGGGAGCCGGCATCCAAACCACCTCGCTGAGCCGGGACGGATCGAGAGCCGGCCGGCACGATTCGCTGCGCGACGTGCCCGGGTGCTTGGCCCGCAGGATCGCGGCGGCGCAAGACGTTCGCGCGGCCGGCATTCCCTTGCAGATCAACACGCTCGTCACCGAGGAGACGGCCGGCGACCTGCGGGCGGTTTACGATCTCGTGGCGACCTTTGGCATTACGCGCTAGAGTTTGTTTTTCTTGATCGACACAGGCCCCGGCCTTGGCCTTCGGGAGGTTCCGCCCGCTCGCGCCGATCGGATTTTCCAGTGGCTGTTCGATCTCGGACGCAACGTGCCGTGCGCGATCAAGACGACCGAGGCGACGCGCTATCGCCGCATCGCGGTCAACCGGCTCCGCCAGGCCGAGTTGTCGGAGGAGCAGATCGCCGGTACGCCAGAAGGCCGCAGGTTCGGGATTCGCGACGGCAACGGCATCCTGTTCATCTCCCATACGGGAGACGTCTATCCGGCGCGGTTCCTGCCGATCGTCGCCGGCAACCTCCGCTCGACGCCGCTCGTCCACCTCCATCGCGAGGGTGACGTGTTCCGGCGCCTGCGCGACGTTCACCTTCTGAAGGGGAAGTGCGCGCCTGCGAGTACACCGATCTCTGTGGCGGCTTGCGTGCGCGCGCCTACGCGAGAACGGCCGACGAGATCGCCAGCGACCCGCTGTGCCCGTACGTTCCCTCCGCGTCGCAAGCGGCGATCTCTTGATGCGGCGGGTGGCCCCCGCGGATTTCGCGCTACTATGATCGGGAGACGGCGAGCGGCCGCCTCCCGATCATGAACAGCCAACCCCACTTCGACCGTCGATCCGTCGCCCTGGCCTCCGCGATCTTCTTCGCGGTCGGCCTAGTCGTTTTCGGCCTCGTGGTTCTGGCTGTGCGCCTGCAAGCGTTGCTCGTGTGGCTCCTTCTTGCGATCGTCCTCGCGACCGGCCTGGATCCGGTGGTGCGGCGGCTGGAGGGACGGACGGGTCTTCGCGGGCGCCGGCTGCAACGATCGCAGGCGGTGGCGCTCGTGTTCGTCGCCGCGGTTTTGCTGACAGCAGGCGTCGTCACCATGATCGGCGCCCCGGTGGCACAGCAGGTCACCGCGTTCTATGGGTACTCCGCCCGCTACGTGGCGATGACCGAGGAACGCTGGCAGTCGGTGCGCGAGTTCGCGCCTTGGTTGCCGGACCTTGCCGGACTCGGCACGCGCGCGCGTGCCTGGCTTCAGGAGGATGGCCGCGGCGGCGCGCTCGTGACCCGTTACGGACTGGACATCCTCGGCAAGCTCAGCGGCCTGGTCACCGTGCTGCTGTTCACGCTGTTCTTGCTCCTGCAGCCGCCACGCTTGCACCGGCTGCTCGACGGGGCGATTCCGACGACGCGCCGGCGCGCCGTGCGTCGTGCGTTCGCTGACGTCGGCGAGAAGCTGCAGCAGTGGCTGCGGGCACAGTTCCTGCTCAGCATGACCGTCGGCGTCGCGACGTTCGTGGGCCTGCTCATCGTCGGGATGCCGTTCCCGCACTTGTTCGCGGTCATCGCGGCGATCGGCGAGGTCTTTCCGATCGTCGGCCCGATCGTCTCGGCGATCCCGGCGGTTCTCGTCGGGTTCGCGTTGTCGACCGAGAAGGGCCTGGCGATGGTCGTACTCGCGGTCGTGATCCAGATGCTGGAGAACTACGTGCTCGTGCCGGTGATCATGCGCCGCATCGTCGGCGTTCCGCCGCTCCTAACGATCGTCGGATTGATCGCCGGATTCGAGCTCTACGGCGTCCTCGGCGCGGTTCTGGCGGTCCCCGTCGCGGTCACCCTGGGCATCCTCGTGCCGCAGCTCGTCGCGGCCCTGACCGCGCCCGAGTCGACCGACGCGAACGCCGAAGCGCCCACCTCGCGACCGTAGACGAAGCGGACCGAGCCGCGGGCGCGCCGCGGCGACGAGGGCTCACCTCGCCGGCGTCGAAGACATCCAGACGAAACGGCACCGGAGGAACATCGTCATGCCCGCCTACGCGATCGCCGAGATGAACTGGCGCGACTTCGAGGAAGAGACCAAGAAAACCGATCTCTGTCTGGTGCCGACCGGCGCGGTCGAGACGTACGGACCCCACCTGCCGTTGGGATCCGACGGCTGGCTCGCGGGGCATCTGGCGCGGGCCGTCGCCGATCGCGTCTCGTGCTTCGTCGCGCCGTTGGTCCCGGTCGGCGTCTCGCCGACCCTCGCGGAGTTTCCGGGGACATTGACGGTCACCACCGACGCGTTGCGTGCCTATCTGACCGGGATCGTCGCGTCGCTGCATCGCGGCGGCATCCGCCGCATCCTGTTCCTCAACGGTCATGCCGGCAACGTCCCGGTCATCAACGATCTCGTGGCGCGGCTGCGATCGGAGCACCCCTCGGCGCGATACGCGCAGATCGACTGCTGGCGGTTCCTCGCCCCGATCGCCAAGCCTCTGTCGAAGAGCACGTTCCCGGAAGGGCACGCCGGCGAGACGGGCACGAGCGTTCTGCGCGCGATCGCCCCGCAATGGGTGAGGTCTGGTCGTGACGTGCGCAATCCGCCCGAGATCAACGATTTTTCGGACATCCTGCAATATGAGAGCTACCGCGCCCGGGCGCCCGAGGGCGTGCTTGGAGACTCGAAGCCGGGAAACGCGGACGCCGGCATACGCATCTTGGAGACCGCGGTCGCGCGCGTCGTGTCGTTTCTGGCGAGCCCGAATTTCGCTTGATCACCGTCCGGCGGGCCCAGCGCGACCCGGGCCGATCCGTCAGGAGGAATGGAATATCGCTACGATCCGCTATCGCTGCATCTGGACGCCGTTCGACGATGAGATGCGGGACGCAATGCTCCGACCGACCCCCGGCCCCGTCTACTACGACGGACCTGAGGGCGAGGCGTTCGAGCGGGAGGTGGCGGCCTATGTCGGCATGGGGCATGGCGTCGCGGTGTCTTCCGGGTCGGCGGCGCTTCTGATCGCGCTGCTCGCGCTCGGCATCGGCTCGGGCGATGAGGTCATCTGCCCGGCGAACGCCTACATCGCGGTTCCGGAGAGCGTCATCCACACGGGGGCGGCGCCGAAATACGCCGACGTCTTGGAAGCCACGGCGAATGTCGACCTTACGACGATCAAGCCGCACCTGACCGCCCGGACGAAGGCGATCATCGTCATCCACAACTACGGCCATCCCGTGGACATGGACCCGATCCAGTCTTTGGCCAAGTCGCGCGGCATCGCGATCGTCGAGGACGCGGCCCACGCGCTCGGCGGATCGTACAAGGGGCGGCGCCTGGGCAGCTTGTCCGACATCAGCTTCGCGAGCTTCGCGCGCAAGTGCGTCAGCGTCGCGGGGCAGGGCGGCATGAGCTTCACGAGCAATCCGGAGTGGGCGACGGCGATGCACCAATACCGCCGCCACGGGTGGAACCCGGCCGATGCGTACCGCAGCACGGTCGGGCGGATCGGCTACAACTTTACGCTCAACGAGAGCAACGCCGCCGTCGGCCGCGTCTCATTGCGACGGCTCGACGCCCACAATGCGGCGCGGGCCGCCAACGCCGCCTACTACACGGGCGCGATCGGCGCCCGCAGACTGCCGCTGCGGCCGCTGGATGTCATGCCCTGGGCGAAGTCCGGTTGGTTGCATTACGTCGTGCGCGCGCCGCGGCGCGACGCGCTGGTCGAAGCGCTCGAGCGCGAGGGGATCGAGGCGTCCGTCCACTACCGCGACCCCGTCTATCGACTGCCCGTCTTCCTCGAGCGCACCGGCGAGGATCCGGGACCGCGGCCGGTCACCGATCAACTTGCGCGCCAGATCGTGTCCCTGCCCTCGCACCCGGACATGGGGGAGCGGGACCTGGACGCTGTCCTGGACGCGATCGCGGCGTTTTATCGCGGATGACGGAGGCGGAAATCCAGGCGGTTCTCGAGGCGACCGGCGTGATCCGCCGCGGTCACTTCCGATTGACGTCGGGCAAGCACTCGGACGTCTTCCTCCTGTGCACGATGGTGGCGCAGCACCCGAGACACCTCGAACGGCTGGCGGCGGAGATGGCGGCGCCGTTCCGCGGCGCCGGCGTCGAAGTCGTCGTCGGCCCGGCGATGGGCGGCATCTTGTTTGCCTATGAAGTTGCCCGGACCCTGGGGGCGCGCGCAATCTTCACCGAAAAGTCCGACGGGGGCATGGCGCTTCGACGCGGATTCGCGATCGCGCCCGGCGAACGTGTGCTCGTCGTCGAGGACGCCATCAGCACCGCCGGCTCCGTGCGTAACGTGCTGGCGGCGATCGCCCCGATGCGGCCGACGATCGTCGGTGTCAGTGCGCTCGTCGACCGTTCCGGCGGACGTGCCGATCCTGGTGCTCCCGTGCGCGCGGCGTTGCGGCTGGACGTCGGCATGTGGGATCCGCAGGCGTGCCCATTGTGTCGCGCCGGCGTTCCGCTGACGGAACCCAAGGCCTGAGGCGAAATCATGTCCGATGTCAGTGTGATCATCATCGGCGGCGGCGTGGCGGGACTCGCTTGCGCGATGCGCTTGCAGGAAGCGGGCGTCGAACCGCTGATCATCGAAGCGAGCTATCAGGTCGGCGGGCGCGTACGGACGGACGCCGTCGAAGGGTTTCTCCTCGATCGCGGGTTCCAGGTGCTGCTGACCGCCTATCCGGAAGCGCGGCGCGTGCTCAACCTCGCGGCGCTTGGCCTGCGGCCGTTCTACCCTGGCGCGCTGATCCGCAAGGACGGACGATTCATGCGGCTCGGCGATCCCTGGCGCCGTCCCTGGGACACCTTCGCCACGTTGTCGTCGCGCGCGGGCACGCTTTGGGACAAGCTGCGGATCGCGCAGCTGCGCGCCGAGTGGGCGACGGCCGACGTGGACGCCATCTTCTCGAGGCCGGAAACGACGACCGCCGACGCGCTGCGCAAGTCCGGCCTCAGCGAACAGATCATGGGCTCGTTCTTTCGGCCGTTTCTCAGAGGAATCTTCCTCGACCCGGAGCTCGCGACGTCGAGCCACATGCTCGCGTTCGTCATGCGGATGTTCGTCGACGGTAGCGCCGCCCTGCCGGCCCGCGGCATCGGGGCGATTCCGGATCAAATCGCGCTGACGCTGCGACCGGGCGCGATCCGAACGAACGCGCGCGTGACCGCGCTGCGCGCCAGCGGCGCCGAGACGCTCGTGCACTTGTCCCACGGGGAGGTCCTGGCGGCATCCTCGGTCGTGGTCGCGACCGAGGCGCCGGAAGCGCTCCTGCTCACCGATGTGGACTTCGGCATCGCCGCGCACGGCGTGACTTGTGTGTACTTCGCGGCCGAGGCGGCCCCGATCGAGGAGCCGATCCTCGTGCTGGACGGCGACGGCGGCGGGCTCGTGAACAACCTCTGTGTCCCTTCCGCGGTTTCCCGGTCCTACGCGCCGGCCGGTGCCCACCTCGTGTCGGCGAGCGTCGTCGGCGTTCCGTCGCTCCCCGACGGGGTGCTCGAGGCGACGATTCGCGAGCAGATGACGCGGTGGTTCGGACAGGCGGCGGAGCACTGGCGTCACCTGCGCACGTATCGAATTCCCTATGCGCTGCCGGCGCAGGATCCGCCCTTGATCCCCGGCAAGCCGGTGCGGGTTCGTCGCGGGTTGTACCTGTGCGGCGATCACCGCGAGACGTCGACGCTGAACGGCGCCCTCGTCTCCGGTCGCCGTGCCGCGGAGACGTTGTTGGAAGATCAGCGCGGCTAGCCATACCGTCGCCGACGCCGGTGCTGCCGCGTCCACCTCGTCACGTCGCGCTGTTCGTCACGTGCCTCGTCGATCAGTTCCGGCCCGACGTTGGGGACGCGACACTGTCGATCCTCGAACGGTTGGGCCTGCGCGTTTCGTTCCCAGAGGCGCAAACCTGCCCTTGCCGTCGACGTACGGATCGACATAGCTCCACACGAGATCGCTAATCGAGCGAAACACGGGCTTCCGGCCGTGCAACCCGATGTCGCGGGAGCGTCCGATCGTACCCCACAGACCCCGGACGCGATAGAGAAACAGCACGTGATCGAGCCGGTCCTGCGATTCGAGGTCCAGCACCATCGGCGGGTGGCCCTGTTGCTCCAGGATGGTGGCCGCCGCCAGCACCGCTTCCAGACAATGTGCCTTGCCGTGCTGGACGACCCGCGAAACGTCCGCAGCGTCTCTCCGTCGCGCTCCGAGTTGTAGGGCAAGCGTCGCAGATAACGCTGCACGCGCCGGGACGTTCAGCATGCAAGGACCACGGCGCGCTCGCGCGTGGTGAAGCGCGCTGCGCCGTTCGCATAGGCGATCACAAGATCAGGATAGCGCCGAGGCGCTGGGATGGCGTCGGATTCATGGATACGACGACTGCATCACGTCCGCTAGAATGAAAAGATCGTCACAAGGAGAATCCGCACGGCTGGCCGAACCTAAACGCCGCGGGTTCTCGTTCTATCCGGTGGACGCCTTGGCCGTGCGGCGTCGGCGTTCTTCGTTCTCAGCGCATGCGTGGGCGCGCGCAATCGCAGTAACCATCGGAGGTCGCATGGTCCGCCCCATCGCGATGTGGCTGGCGCTGGTCTTCGTTGCGGCCCTCGCGGCATCGCCAGCCGTCGCGCAGCCCGCCCCTCGCATTCTCGTTCAGCATCAAGACGCCCGCGGCGTCCCCTCCGCGGTGATGCGCGGCGATACCTTGTTCGCGCCCCTGGATGGACTTCTGCGCCCCTACGGCGCGAGCGCACGCTGGGATCCCGCCGCGCGTGCGGCCGAGATCAGCGGCGGGCGCGGCATCCGCGTCACGCTGCGGGCGGGCGAGCCGCGCATGATCGTCAACGGGGAGTCGTACGCGCTGCCAGCG
>VGFF01000012.1 GCA_016868955.1 Armatimonadota bacterium | reverse complement strand
GGCGGTTCAAGTCCGCCCGCCCCGACCAGTGGAAGCCGGCCGAGATTCCTCGGCCGGCTCTTGCTTTTCCATCGCCGGCGGCACCGCCGGAGGATGCGATGACGCGCATGCTGATCCTTGGAGCCGGCGCCATCGGCGGGGTCCTCGCCGCCCACCTGGCGCGCGCCGGAGACGACTTGGCGGTCGTCCATCGCGACGCCGCGCACGTCGAGGCGATCCGCCGCGACGGCCTCACCGTCGCCGGGCCGCGTCGCGCGCCCACGCCGCCGCAAGGCGTCTTCGCGCGCGACGCGCTGCGGCCGATCGTCGACGGCGAGATTACGCCGACGGGTGTGTTCTACCGCGTGTCGAAGAACGCGATCGATCCGGAGCCGACCGCTGCCGATTGGTCCCTGCGGATCGAGGGCATGGTCGAACGCCCGATCACGCTGCGCGCCGCCGACCTCGAAGCGCGCCGCGCCGAAAACCCTTACCACACGCCGATGTGCATCAGAAACGAGATCGGCGACAGCTACATCGGCAACGCGACTTGGTCGGGGTTCCGCTTGCTCGGCCTGTTGCGGGAGGCCGGCGGCGCGGCCGACGCGCGCTTCGTCAACTTCCTGAGCGCCGACGGTTACGTCGAGTCGATCTCGATGGCGCATGCCGCTGCTCGCGACGCACATGAACGGCGCGGTGCTGGAAGCGCGCCACGGCTTTCCCCTGCGCGCGCTCGTGCCCGGCCCGTACGGCAAGAAGAACCCGAAGTGGATCACGCGCGTCGCGGCGTCGCGGCGTCGCGCGACGCCGACATCGGGTGCTGGAAGCGCCTCGGCTGGGACTCGGCCGCGAAGGTGCAGACGTTCACGCGCATCGATACGCCGCGCAACCGCGCCGAGCTGGCGCGCGACGAGATCCCGATAGGCGGCGTCGCGTTCGCGAGCGATCGCGGCGTCCGCGCCGTCGAATGGTCCGCCGATGGCGGCCGGACGTCGCAGGCGGCAGCGTTTCGGCCGGCGCTGTCGCGGGACAGCTGGATCATCTGGACGGCGGTTTGGACGCCTGAGGTCGCCGGCCCCTATCGCGTTGCAGCGCGCGCGATCGACGGCGAGGGCGACGTGCAGACGGATCGCACGCGCCCGGCGTTCCCGTCCGGCGTCACGGGGCATCGCGTCATCGAAGTCGAGATTCGGGGGGGCGGGGGGGGTGGCGGGCATCGCCGGGGCGGCGATTTCCCTTCGGTCCAGGCATCCGTCTGCAGGAGATCCTCCAAGCTGAATCTAATTCGCCGTGGAAGTTTGACGGCAGATGGCACGAAACCATCCCGAATGTTAGAGAAGGATAAGAACGCACACCTGATGAGGATCACCGACGTCGAATGCACCATCGTTCGCCAGCCGAACGTCAAGCTCATCGCCGACGGGACGCAAGACACGCTGCTAGTGAAGGTGAAGACCGACGCCGGCCTTGTTGGCATCGGCGAGGGCCACACGTCGCCGTACGTCTTGAAGACGATCATCGAAGCGCCGCCTTCGCATATCTACGCGCAGGGGCTGCGCGATCTCGTGATCGGCGAGGACCCGTTCGAAGTCGAGCGCCTGTGGGAGAAGATGTATCGGCACTCGATGGTTTACGGCCGTCGCGGCGCGGCGATCCACGCGATCAGCGCCATCGATCTCGCGTTGTGGGATCTCATCGGCAAAGCGACGGACGAGCCTGTGTGGAAGCTCCTCGGCGCCGGTTACCGGCGGGAGGTGCCGGCCTACGCCAGCGCGCTTATGCCCGAGGATCCACGCGTCGCGGCCGACGAGGCGAAGGGTTTGGCAGACGCCGGCTTCCGCGCTATCAAGTACGGCTGGGGCGGGCTCGGGGACGACGTCCGCCAAGACCTGAAGCTGGTGAGCGCGGTGCGCGACGCGGTCGGGCCCGGCGTCGACCTGCTCGTCGACGTCGGCTATGGCATCGACTTCCAGAGCGCGCTCGCGCTGGCGCGCGGGCTCGAGGACCTCGGCTGCTTCCTGCTCGAGGAGCCGATGTCGCCCGACGATCTCGAGGGTTACGCGAAGCTCGCCGACGCGGTCGACATCCGCATTGCGACCGGCGAGAAGGAGCAGACGCGGTGGGGCTTCCGCGATCTGATGGAGCGGGGGCGCGTCGACGTCATCCAGCCCGACCTGGCCCGCGCCGGCGGCTTCACGGAGTGCCGCCGCATCGCCGCGATGGCCGCGATGCGCAACGTCATGGTGATGCCGCACTGCTGGAGCACGGACGTGCTCGTCGCGGCGACGCTGCACTTCATCGCCGCGCAGCCGACGTGCCCGTATCTGGAGTACTGCGTGTTGGAGAGCCCCCTGCGCCAGCAGATCATCCGGCAGCCGATCCGCGCCAAGGACGGCGTCGTGCGCGTTCCGGAGGGTCCCGGGCTCGGGATCGAGTACAACGAGGAAACGATCGCCAAGTACCGCTACTCGTAGGCGCGGAGCCGACTTCGCGCCCACAAGCGAGGTGACGGTCGACATGTTGAGATCGATCGGAACGTCGCGGCTCCGCCGCGTCCTGCCCGTATTGATCGTGGCCTTGATGCTCGGCAGCGCGAGCGCCGTCAACGGCGCGCCGGCGGCGCCGGCGACGGGCACGCCCGTGCGCGGCGGCAGCGCGAAGATCGCGATGAAGACCGAGCCGGACACGCTCGACATCATGTGGAGCACGAGCGACATCATCTACTGGATTGCCGTGCACATCTTCGAAGGCCTGATGAGCTACGACGCTGAGTGGAAGCCGGTGCCCCACCTCGCGTCCGCGCACAACGTCAGCGGCGACGGCCTGACGCACACGTTCACGCTGCGCCGCGGCGTGCGGTTCCACAACGGCAAGGAGATGACGTCGGAGGACGTCGTCGCGAGCCTGAAGCGCTGGAGCGCGATCAGCCCGATCGGCCGCGACATCAACGAGCGGACGAACGACATCGTCGCGCGCGACCGCTACACGGTGGATTGGCGCCTGAAGGCGCCGGTAAGCATCCTGCCGTACGCGCTGGCGCTGTGGTCTCAGGCGCCGATGATCTATCCATCCGAGGTCGTGGCCGCGGCGGCGCCGCGCCGCCAGATCACGGAGTTCATCGGCACCGGGCCGTACCGGTTCGCCGAGTGGCGCCGCGGCCAACAGGTCCGCATGACGCGCTACAACGAATACCAGCCGCTGAGCAGCGCGCCGAACGGGCGCGCCGGCCGCCGCGACGCCCACCTCGACGAGGTCATCTTCGTGTTCGTGCCGGAGCCGTCGGTACGCCAGGTCGGGCTCGAGGCCGGCGACTTCCACTTCGTCATGGAGGCCGACCGCGAGTCGTATCCGCGGTACCGCTTCAACCTGAAGTACAAGTCGTACCTCGGCAAGGCCGGCACGACATGGCTCGTCCCTAACCACGGCAGCCCGCTGTTCAACCGGCCGCGCCTGCGCACCGCGTTCCAGACGTCCGTCTGCGCCGACGCCATCCTCGCCATCTACGCGAACCCGCGATTCTACCGCAAGGATCCGAGCGTGATGGGCCCGGGCAAGTGGAACACCGACGTCGGCCGCGAGTTCTACAACCAGTGCAATACGGACCGGGCCCGCCAGCAGCTCCGGGAGGGCGGCTACGACGGCCGGCCGATGCGCATGTTGCTGGCGTCGACCGACCAACCGAAGATCGACATCGCCACCGTCCTGCAGCAGCAGCTCGGGCGCGTCAACATGCCGATGGAGCACCTGCTGCGTGACGCGTCCGGCTACGCGCGCGTCCGCGCCGATCGACAAGCCTGGGACATGCTCATCACCGAGAGCAGCTTCCGCGAGCACCCCGTGCTCGTCTCGCATCTACCGGCGAACGGCATCCCCGGCTGGCAGAACCCCGACAAGGAGAAACTCGTCGACGATCTGATGGCGGCGACGAATCCGCAGCAGGAGACGCAGATCTGGCGCCGGATCGAGCAGCTCTGGCATCAGGACGTCGCAGCCGTCAAGGTCGGCGACTTCTTCGCCTACAACGTCGCGCGCGTCGAGTTCGAGGGGCTGGGCGACCGCCCGTTCCCGTACTTCTGGAACAGCTGGCTGCGGAAGCGGTAGGCGCCGCACGCGTGCGCCAGTTCCTCTTTCGGCGGATCGCGGGGATGCTGGTAACGATGCTCGTCGTCGCCAGCGTCGTCTTCCTGCTGATCAACGTCGTGCCCGGTTCCCTGGGGGCGGTCATCCTAGGGCCGGAAGCGACCGACGAGGAGATCGCGCGGCTCGATCACCAGCTGGGCTTGGACCGGCCTGTGCTGGTTCGGTTCGGCGCCTGGGTCGCGCAGCTCGCGCGCGGAGACCTGGGCAGCTCGCTGCTGCACGGCACGCCGGTCGCGCGCGAGCTGGCGAACCGGCTGGAGCCGACGATCCTTCTGGCCCTCTTGGCGACGACCGTCGCCGTCGGCGTCGGCGTCCCGTTGGGAACGATCGCCGCCGTGCGGCACCGCACCGCGGTTGACGTCGCGTCCCTGGGCGTGTCGCTGATCGGCATCTCGATCCCGAACTTCTGGCTCGGCTTGAACCTCATCCTGTTGTTCGGCCTGTACCTCAAGTTGCTGCCGACCGCCGGCTACACTAACGTGGCGGTCGACGCGGGCCAAGCGCTGCGGTATCTGATCTTGCCGGCGATCACGCTGGGCCTGAGCAACGCGGCTTTGATCGCGCGCATGTCGCGCGCGAATTTGCTCGAGGTCCTGCGGCAGGACTACGTCCGCACGGCGCGGTCGAAGGGGTTGGCGGAGCGTTCCGTACTGCTGCGCCACGCCGTGCGCAACGCGCTCGTGCCCACCGTCAGCGTCATCGGCGTCTCGATCGCGCTGATGCTCGGCGGCGCGGTCGTCGTCGAGTCGGTGTTCGCGCTGCCCGGCGTCGGACGCTTGATGATCGAGTCCGTGCAGCGCCGCGACTTCCCGATGATCCAGGGTTTGGTGCTGATGATCGCCGCCGTCGTGGCGGTCGTGAACTTGGCGGTCGACCTGCTGTACACGCTGCTGAATCCGGCGATCCGCTACGCATGAGCCCGGCGTCGAACGCGATTCCCTTCGGCTCCGCTGCGATGCCGCGGCCGCGGCGGACACTGTGGCACCACCTGTCCGGTCATCCGGGGCTGCTCGTCGGCAGCGCGCTCGTCGGGTTCGTCGTGTTGCTCGGCGTCCTGGCGCCGGTGCTGGCGACGCACCCGCCGCAGCAAGTGGGGATGCAGTCGCGGTTCCTGCCGCCGCAGCCCGGCCACTGGCTCGGCACCGATCACCTCGGCCGCGACATCTGGAGCCGCATCGTGTATGGCGGCCAATTGTCGCTGTTCGTCGGCGTCTTCGTCGCGACGGCGGGGTGCGCGGCCGGGACGGCGCTGGGTTTGATCGGCGGCTACAGCAAGAGGTACGGCGAGATCACCATGCGCATCATCGACGGCCTGATGGCGTTCCCGGGGGTCGTACTCGGACTGGCGCTCATCGCCGTGCTGGGGGCGCGGCTATCCAACGTCGTCTTCGCGCTGTCCGTCGTCTACGCGCCGCGCATCGCCCGCGTCATGCACGCGGTCGTCCTGGAGCTGAAGGAGCGCGAGTACACGACGGCGGCGACGGCGCTGGGCGCGACCGGCACGCGCGTCTTGGCGCGGCACGTCTTGCCGAACGCCGTCGGCCCGCTGACCGTGGAGTTCTCGTTCAGCTTCGCCGCCGCCGTCGTTTCGGAGGCGAGCTTGAGCTTCCTCGGCGTCGGTTTGCCGCCGGGAACGCCGAGCTGGGGCGTCGTCTTGTCCGAGGGGCGCAACTACATGCTGCGCGCGCCGTGGATCACACTGCTTCCGGGGCTGGCGATCTTCTTGACGGTGATGGGCCTCAATCTGCTCGGCGATAGCATGCGAGACTTTCTGGATCCGCGCCTGAGTGGCGCGGGTCAGATGCGGAGGGAATGAATTGCCGACGATCCCGACGGCGGAAGACGAAGCGCTCGTGCGCGAGAAGCAGGACCAGGCGATCCGCTATTTACGGACCGCTGACTACGACTGCTGGATGATCTACGTCCGCGAAGCCAGCGATCGCGTCACGACGGCGATCGTCACCGGCGCCGACTACATCGTTCAGAACGCGGCGTTCCTGTTCCTGCGCGGCGGCGAGCGAATCGCCGTGCTACAGCCGATCGACGTGCAGAACAAGGCCGGCCTGTTCTTCGACAAGGTCGTGCCGGCCGGCGTCGACATCGACGCGACGATCGCGAAGACCATCGCTGATCTCGGACCATCGAAGATCGCGGTCAACTACTCGCGGACGGAGTTCTGCGCCGACGGTCTGTCATACGGCATGTATCTCCGGCTGGCCGACCTCTTACGTTCGGTCGGCTATCAGGACCGCCTGACGTCGGCCGAGAACCTTGTCGTCGGTCTGCGCGCGATCAAGACGCAGGAAGAGCTGGCGCGCATGCGCAAGGCTGCCGAGATCACGCACCTGGCGGCGCACGACGCGACCGCGTTCCTCAATGCCGGAGTCACGCAGAAGCAGATGACGGACTTCATCAAGAGCCGCGCCGCCCACTACGGCGCGTCCGATCTGCACGCGAACATCGCCGCCAACCCGCGCGGCGAGAACGACAAGAGCAACCGCACGCGTCCGATCGAGCCGGGCGACGTGTTGTGCAGCGACATGGGCGCCTCGTACAAGCACTACGAAGCCGACCTCAAGCGGTGCTGGTACGTCTTGCGCGACGGCGAGCACGATCTGCCGGAGGCGCTCGCGGGGCAGTGGCAAGCCTGCCGGGCGACGCTCGATTACTCCGTCAAAGCGATCCGCGCCGGCCGTCCCGGTTGGGAAGTGCACGAAGAAGTCTGGGCCCACTTCGAATCCCAAGGATTCAAGCGGGACCGCCACTCCTACGGTCACCAGATCGGGCGCACGGCGCACGATGCCGGACCGTGGCTGGGAGAGCGAACGAATCCCTATCGGCCCGCCGAGGCGCGGCTCGAGGAGAACATGGTCGTGACGCTCGACCCCACGATCAACCGCGTCGGCCAGGACAACCCCGACGCGTACTCGATGGGCATGGAGGAGATGGGGATCGTCGGCAAGGACGGCGGAACGTTCGTGCACCCGCCGCAGGAAGAGATCTATCGGGTGCGGCTGTAAAGAAAGAAATCTGTCGTGTACGGTTCTAGGCCACAGATCGACCGCGGGTGGCGCTCGCATAGTTCCCGCGCGCACCGGTTCGGAAGACGAGGGAGGGGAGCAACGGAATGAATCGCAGCAGCGTCAACTGGAAGGGCAACTTCAACGCGGTCGTCACGCCGTTCACCGAGGACGGCGCGATCGACTACGAGAAGTTCGATCGCAACTTGAACCTCCTCATGGAGGAGGGCATCGACGGGTTCGTGATCACCGGCTGCACCGGCGAGTTCTGGTCGCTCAGCAACGAGGAGCGCATGGACCTGCACCGCCGCGCCATTAAGCTGGTCAACAAGCGCGTGCCGGTCATCTGCGGCACGGCCGCGATCCGCACCTCCGAGGTCATCGCGCTGTCGCGCGCGGCCGAGAAGGCCGGCGCCGACGGGGTCATGATCACGCCGCCGTACTACGCGCTGCCGCAGGCCCGCGAGATCCTCACGCACTACCAGAAGATCAGCGAGAACATCGGCCTGCCGGTCCTGCTGTACACGATTCCCAAGCGGCAGGGCGTGCGCGTCGACCACGATCTGCTGCAGCGCCTGGCCGACGTGCGGAACATCGTCGCGATCAAGCAGAGCGAGTCGTCCTTCGACGAGGTCAGCGCGTCCGTCGCGCTCGTCGGCGATCGCATCCGTATCTTCGCGGGGCACTCGGCGACGCGCGGCGTCCCGGGCGTGTTGATGGGCTGCGACGGCTACGTCAGCAGCGTCGAGCCGCAGATCATGGGCCGCGAGGCGATCAGCATGTACCGGCTCGCGTCCGAGGGCAACGTCGCGGAGGCGCGGCGCATCCAGTACTGTTGCATCGCGCTCGACGACGCGATCCACGGCGGCGTCGGCACGTTCCCGGCGTCGTTGAAGGCGGCGATGAACCTCGTCGGCCGCCCCGGCGGGTTCCCGCGGGAGCCGCTCCTGCCGCCGACGGCCGATCAGACGAAGAAGCTGGAGAAGATCCTCGGCGATCTCGGGCTGCTGACCGCCGTGGCGCGCTAGAGACGATGGTGGCGACGCGCCAGGGAACCGGCGCGTCGCCCATCTTGCGAGGGAGGCTCTCGTGCAAGAGACCGACGTCCTCATCATCGGCGCCGGCGTCACCGGTGTCTCGGCCGGCCTCGAGCTCGCGCGGCGCGGCCGAAAGGCGCTGATCGTCGAGCGCCGCGAGGTCGGCGCCGGCGCGTCAGGCAACAACGCCGGCTCGTGCGCGGTGCAGAACAAGCCGGTGCCGCTCGTGCCGCTGGCGCGGGACGCGGTCGAGATCTGGAAGGCGCTGCACGAGGAGCTGCTGCGCGAGGGCCTCGACCTCGACTACACGCGGCTGGGCGGGTTTCGGCTCGCCGAGTCGCCGCAAGAGGTCGAAGCGTTGCGCAAGTCGGCCGAGTATCAACAGTCGATCGGCGTGCCGATCGAGCACCTCTCGGGCGACGAGGCGCGCCGCCGCGCGCCGTACCTCGGCCCGGCAATCGCCGCCGCGAACTGGTGCCCGAACGACGGCTACTGCGACGTCCTGCACGCGATGAAGGCGCTGGCGGGGGCGTTCGTGCGGCGCGGCGGCCAGATCTGGACGCATACGGACGCGATCGGCGCCGATCCGAAGGGCGACGGATTTCTCGTCGTGACGTCGCGCGGCCCGATCTGCGCCCGCCAAGTCTTCGTCGCCGGCGGCACGTGGATGCGCGACCTCACCGGCCCGCTGGCGCCGCCGGCGCCGGTCACGGTGCGCATCAACGTGCTGACGGTGACGCCGCGCGTGGCGACGGTCTTCCCGCACATGATCACCCACATCTCGCACAAGCTGACGATGAAGCAGCTGCCGGTCGGCACGATCATGGTCGGCGGCGGCTGGCAGGGCGGCGGCGACTACCACACCTACAAAGGCGAGCCGTCGTTCGCGAGCCTCGTCGGCAACTGGCAGATGGCGGTACGGGCGATTCCCGCGCTCGCGCACCTCGACGTCTTGCGCACCTGGGCCGCGTTCGACGGCCGCATGCCCGACGAGCAACCGATCGTCGGCGAGCTGCCGCAGACGCCGGGCGCTTTCGTCGCCGGTTACGCCTCCGGCGGCTGGACGTTGGGGCCGCTGCTCGCGCGTTGCGTGGTCACGATGATGTGCGGCGACGCGACGCCCGAGATCATCGCACCGTTTTCGCCGCGCCGGTTCGCGCAGACGCCGGCGTCGACGTGACGACTGCCATCGACGCGCCGGACGACGCCGCCGCCGAAACGGGCGGCCGACATCGTAAGGAGAGCTCACGACTCATGATCCGCTCCGTTCTCGTCTATCACCCGCTGCACGGCGCTGCGCTCGCGGAGATGCTGGCGGCGCGCGAGCAGTCCCTCGACGTGCGACTCGCGGCGCAAGAGGGCGACATCCCGCACTTGCTCCCCGACGCCGAGGCCCTCGTCATCGGCGCCGTCTTTCCGTTCCACCTCTTGCCGACCGCGAAGAAGTTGCGGTGGATCCAAGCGACCGCGGCCGGCGTCGAGAAGTTCCTCGACGGTGTGACGCTGCCGCGCGGCCTGCGCTTGACGCGCCTCGTCGGAACGTTCGGCCGCCGCATGTCCGAGTACGCGTTCGCGTACTTGCTCGCGACGCAGCAGGACGTCCCGCGCGTCGTGCGGCAGCAGGCGGCGCGGCGGTGGGACGCATTTCATCCGCACTACCTGGTCGGCAAGAACCTGCTCGTCGTCGGCGTCGGCGAGATCGGTGGCGCCGTCGCGCGGCTCGGTGCGGCGTTCGGGATGAACGTCGCCGGCGTCGTGCGTCGCCCTCGTGCGATCCGCGGGTTGCGCGCCCTCTACACGCGGGAGACGCTGCACGACGGCTTGCGAGACGCTCACTTCGTCGTCGTCGTGACGCCGTTGACCGACGACACGCGCGGGATGTTCGACGCGGCGGCGTTCGCCGCCATGCGCGACGACGCCGTGTTCTTGAACATGGGGCGCGGTCCGCTCGCCGACGAAGGCGCGCTCGTCGAGGCGCTTCGCCGCAACCGTCCCCGTTGGGCCGTGCTCGACGTCTTCGACGAAGAGCCGCTGCCGCCGGACCATCCGCTGTGGACGTCGCCGAACGTGATCCTGACGCCGCACCTCGCCGCCCACACGCAGCGCGACGAGGTCGTCGATACGTTCTGCGACAACCTGGCGCGGCTGCGTGCGGGCAAGAGACTCAAGCTGCAAGTCGACGTTCGTCGCGGGTACTGACGAGAGGAGGCCGTAGGGCCATGGAGATGGATGTCGTTGTCGTCGGTGGCGGCGTCGCGGGAATCGCGGCGGCGACGGAGGCCGCGCGCGGCGGAGCCGATGTGCTGCTCGTCGACGAAAATCGCGCGCTGGGCGGCGCGCTAGCGCCGCTCGGGGACGTCGCGGTCGGTCCGGACGCCACCGCCGCTTCGCGACTGCGCGAGACGATGGCTGCTGAAACACGCGCCGCGGGCGTCACCGTGCTCGGAGAGTCTTTGCTCTGGGGTATCTTCGACGGCCGCCAGGCCTGCGTCTTGACGCCCGGGGAGAACCTCGATCTCGTGCCTAGCGCGCTCGTCCTGGCGACCGGCGCCGCCGATCGCCCGTTGCCGTTTCCCGGCTGGGAGATCCCGACAGTGATGACGGCGCAGGACATGCTGCGCATGGTCTCCGCCGACGCGGCGCCCGGCCGCCACGTCCTCATCGCGTCCGCCGGAGGGTGGGGCGTCGAGGCCGCGCTCGCGCTGCGCGCGGCCGGCATCGGCATCGCAGCGTTCCTGGAGAGCGGCGCGTTGGAGGGCGGCGCGCGCGATACGCTTCGTGCGGCGGGGATCCCCGTGCACGAAAACGCCGTCTTGAGCGCCGCGCACGGAACGGAGTACGTGCAGGGCGCGCGCTTTCATGGCGGCGGCGTTTCGCGGGACATCAAGGTCGACGCGATCGCGCTCGCGTTCGGCGCGGCGCCGCTCGCCGAGCTGTTCTGGATCGCGGGCTGCGAGATGGCGTGGAACGCCGCCGCCGGCGGCCACGTGCCGGTGCGGAATGACGATCTGGAGACGTCCGTTCCCGGCATCTACGCGGCCGGCGCGGCCGGCGGGCTCTGCGGCCTGAGCACGGCGATCGCCGAAGGGCGAGTGGCGGGCGCCGCCGCGGCGGTTCGCGCCGGCAAGGGCGATCGCGGCAGCGTCGGCGCGCGGCGCGCGGAAGCGAACGCCGCCCGCGAACGTGAGGCGCCGGCGATCGCGCGCGCGCTCGGCGCGCTGTGGGCGTTGGAGACGGACCTCGTGGGATCGGTGTTGTCCTCGTCCGACGCGCCGTTATGCCGCTGCGAGAAAGTCAGCGGCGCGCGCGTGCGCGCGGTGATCGAGGGAGGCGCCCAGACCGCCTCGGAGGTCAAGCGCATCACGCGTGCCGGCATGGGCGAGTGCCAAGGGCGCAACTGCCGACCGCTGCTGTCCCGGGCGGTCGCGCTGTTGACGAAGTCCGACGTCGCGCTGGCGGCGCCGATCACGTTTCGGCCGCCGGTGCGTCCGGTCCCGCTGGAAGCGCTGCTGCGGGGCAAGTCGTGAGCGGCGCGCCGGAGGCCGTCTTCACGCGCGACCTGCGCCGACACTATCCGCGGATCACGCGCGGCGAGGGCGTTTACCTTTACGACGACGAAGGCAAGCGATACCTCGACGGCTGCTCCGGGGCGCTCGTCGCGAACGTCGGCATGGGCGTGCCGTCGGTCGTCGAGGCGATCGCGGCGCAAGCGAAGAGCTGCGCGTTCGCGCACATGTCCGTCTTCCTGACCGAGCCGGCGATCCGGCTCGCCGAGCACATCGGATCGCGCGCGCCGGCCGGCCTGCGTCACGTGTACTACGCGACCGGAGGATCCGAGGCGGTCGAGACGGCGCTGAAGTTGTCGCGCGCGTACTTCATGGAGCGCGACGGCGCGCCCTCGCCGAAGTCGCTCGTCATCAGCCGCTGGCACGGATGGCACGGGAACACGCTGGGGGCGCTGTCCGTCTCCGGGCATGTGCCGCGCCGCCGTCCCTACGGCCTGATGCTGCCGCCGGCCGTGCACATCGAGCCGTGCAACGCCTATCGCCAGCCCTACGGCCCGGAGGCCGCCGATTGGGATCTGCGGGCGGCAAACGCGCTGGAGGCGGCGATCCTCTGCGAGGGGCCGGAGCGGGTGGCGGCGTTCATCGCCGAGCCGGTCGTCGGCGCCGCCGCCGGCGCCGTCGCCGGAACGACGCGCTACTTCCAGCGCATCCGCGAGATCTGCGACCGTTACGACGTGTTGTTCATCGCCGACGAGGTCATGGCCGGCTTCGGGCGGACCGGCCGCTACTTCTCGATCGAGCACTTCGATACGATTCCGGACCTGATCGTGCTCGGCAAGGGCATGGCCGCCGGCTACGCGCCGATGGCCGGCGTGCTCGTGCACGATCGGATCTACGATCTGTTCGCCGAGAAGAGCGGGCGGTTCGTCCACGGGCACACGTACAACGGCCACGCGATCGCCTGCGCCGCCGGGTACGCCGTGCAGGAGTACATGGAGGAGCACCGCCTCGTCGAGCGCGCCGCCGTCACGGGCGCCGATCTCGGGCGGCGGTTGCAAGCGCTGCGCAAGCACGAGCTCGTCGGCGACGTGCGCGGCCTCGGCATGATGTGGGGCATCGAGTTCGTCGTCGATCGCGCGGCCAAGACGCCGCCGCCGCGGCGCCTCGACGTGTCGGGGCGCGTGACGAACGAGGCGATGAAGCGCGGCGTCATCGTCTATCCGGGCGCCGGCGGCGTCGACGGCGTCCTCGGCGACCACATCCTCGTCGGGCCGCCGTTCGTGATCAAGGACGGCGAGATCGACGAGCTGATCGGCGCCGTTGACGAGGCGATCGTGGCCGTGGCGCCGGCGGTCTTCGCCACGCGCGCGTAACGAGATCTGGCGTCGCCCCGGCCGGCGAAGCGCGGTGGGGCACGCGAAGGAGGATCGTTCGCCATGGCCACATCCACGTCGGCGACGCCGGTGACTTTTTTGGCGGGAACGCGGTGGGCGTCGGGCGGCTTCGGCCGGCTGATCTGCGTCCGGCTCGCGCCCGGTGAAGACCTCAAGGGCGCGCTGGAGGCGATCACGGTCGCGGAGGGCATCGAGCACGCGCTCATCCTCGGCGGCGCCGCGAGCTTGCGCCGCTGCGTCGTGCGCAACGTCGGCGTCGCGCCGAAGCAGTGGCCGATCACGGACGCGCAGCGCGTCTGGACGTCCATCGAAGGGCCGCTCGAGCTCGTCTCGATCATGGGCAACATCTCGCGCTGGCCGGACGGGCGACCGTACACGCACGCGCACGTGATCGTCTCGAAAGGGAGCCCGGCCGGCGAATGCTTCGGCGGGCACCTCGTGGACGGAGCCGAGATCCTGACGACCGGGGAGCTGGCGCTGGCGGAGGTCACCGGCGTACGGCTTCGCCGCGATCGTGATCCCGACACGCTCGGCGAGGAGCTGTTCCCGGATCCGCTGCGCGCGAACGGTTAGGCCGGTCCACGAAGAAACGGGAAGCGAGGAAGCCTTGCGGCAAATCGAGCCGGCCCCGGCAACCGCGTACGATTCTCTGTTGGCGCGCGTCTGCGAGCGGGGCGACCAGATGAGCGCGGGCCACCGCCACCTCTCGGAGTTCGTGCTCAATCACTACTATCGCGCGGCGTTCCTCACCGCGGCGAAGCTGGGCCAGATCATTGGCGTCAGCGAGTCGACGGTCGTGCGGTTCGCGATGGCGCTCGGCTACGACGGCTACCGCGAGTTCCAGGAGTCGTTGCAGGACATCGTCAAGAGCCGTCTGGCCACCGTCGACCGTCTGGTCGGCATGGCCGAAGGGATGAACTCGCAGGAGGACCTGCTCGCCGCGATCCTGCAGGCCGACATCGACAACATCCGCATGACGCTGCGCGATCTCGATCGCGGCGCGTTTCAGGACGCCGTGAACGCGCTGGTCGAAGCGGACCGCATCCTCGTCTTCGGCTTTCGCAGCGCCGCGTCGCTGGCGCTGTTCTTGGGCTTCAACCTCAATCGGATCCTCGGAAACGTGAATGTCGCGGGGTTCACGGCCGAGGATCTCTGGGAGGATCTCGTCCACCTCGGCCCGCGCGACGTCGTCGTCGGCATCACGTTCCCGCGCTACACGCGCGCGACCGTGCAGGCGCTAGCGGCGGCCGCCGACCGCGACTGCGGCTTGATCGCGATCACCGACAGAGTGGTCTCGCCGCTGATCCGGCACGCCGACGTGCTGTTGACCGCGCGCCACGGCATTCCCGCCTACACCGACTCGTTCACCGCGCCGATGAGCCTGATCAACGCCTTGCTCGCGGCCGTCGGCGCCGCTGACCGCTCCCGCACGGCCCGCAACCTACGCAAGCTCGAGGATTTGTGGGAGCGCTTCGAGGTCGACCAATAGGAGTGACGATGAGCGACTGGAACGCGTACGTCGAATCGCACCGCGATCGGTTCGTAGAGGAGCTGCAAGCGTTCTGCCGGCTGCCCAGCGTCGTCGCGGCCCGCCAGAGCATTCCCGAAACGGCCGACTTCGTCGCCGCGCGCATGACCGCGGCCGGCATCCGCGCTGAAATCGTACCGGTCGCCGGCGGCTCGCCGGCCGTGCTCGGCGAGATCGGCGAAGGCCCGGTCACGGTCTTGATCTACGGGCACTACGACGTGCAGCCGGCCGACCCGCTCGGCGAGTGGACGACTGGGCCGTTCGACGCCGCCGTTCGCGACGGCCGCGTCTACGCGCGGGGCGTCTGCGACAACAAGGGCCCGACGATGGCGCGCATCCAAGCCATCGAGGCGTGGCAACGCACCATCGGGAAGCTGCCGTTGCGCGTGCGGTTCCTCGTCGAGGGCGAGGAAGAGATCGGCAGCCCGCACCTCGCGCAGTTCGTGCTCGCGCACCGCGATCGCCTCGCCTGCGACGTCGCGATCTGGGAGGGGAACGGACGCGACGCCGGCGGCCGCATCCAGGCGAGCCTGGGTCAGAAGGGGCTGGCCTCGTTCAACCTGCGTGTGCGCAGCGCCAAGCAGGACCAGCACTCGCAGTGGGGCACGCTGGCGCCGAACGCGCTGTGGCGGCTCGTCTGGGCGTTGGGCACGATCAAGAACGCGAACGACGAGCTCACGATTGACGGCCTGCTGGACGAGGTCCGCAAGCCGACCGCCGCCGAGAACGCGTTGCTCGCGAACATCGCGTTTGACGGCGACAAGATCATCCGCGCGTTCGGCATTCGCGGCTTCGTGCGCGGACTGAACGGTCCGGCGGCGCTCGCCAAGCACTTGTTCGAGCCCGCGTGCACGATCAACGGTTTCTGGGGCGGCTACACGGGCCCCGGCGGCAAGACGGTCCTGCCGGCGGAGGCGAACGCGAAGATCGACATCCGGCTGGTCCCGGATCTCGTTCCGGGCCAAGTGACGGAGCTCCTCCGGGCGCACCTCGATCGCCGCGGCTTCGACGACGTCGAAATCGAGCCGGTGGGCTGCTTGGCGCCGTTCCGTTGCGCGCCGGATCACCCATTGATCGCCGCGCTCCTCGCCGCCGGCGAGAAGACGCACGGCGAGCGCATCCACCCCTGGCCGACCTCCGCCGGTTCCGGTCCGATGGCGCAGGTCTGCGGCCCGCTCGGCGTTCCCGTGATCTCGATCGGCGGCATGAATCACGCGGGCGCGAACATGCACGGCCCCGATGAGAACATCTTCCTCGACGACTACGTCGCCGGCGTCCGCTTCGCGTGCAACGCGTTCGCGGCGCTGGCGGCAGCCAAGGCGTGACGAACGACATCCCAAGGAGGCCCGTGAACACGATGACAATCGCGCATACGGAGCGCACCGATGATCTGTCCGAGCTGCTGGAAGCGATCCTGAGACTTTCGAAGGTGAAAGCCGGCGAGCGCGTTTGCTTGTTGACCACGCACGTCTACGACACCCGCATGACGGACGCCTACCGCGTGGCGCTGGGGCGCCTCGGCGCCGACGCGGTCCACCTCGTCGTGCCGCCGCGCACGTCCGGCACGTCCTGGATCAATCCGCTGCAGCTCGACGCCTACGCCCAGCGCATCCTCAAGGACGCCGAGATGGTCGTCTATCCGCGCACGCTGCGGCAGGTCGCCGACGTCAGCATGTACACGCCCGCCTACCGTGACATCCTGTTCAGCGGCGGCGTGCGCTGGCTCGACGTCATGGTCGACGAGACCGCGATGCGGCGCCTATTCCCCAGCGCCGCGATGATCGACCGCACGAAGCGGGCGGCGACGCTTGTCGAGAGCGCCCAGGAGTTCCATCTAACCTCCGATGCCGGGACGGATCTGCGCGTGCGCAAGCGCGGCCGCAAGGCGGCGATGCAGGTCGGCGTCGCCGACGAGGTCGGCCGCTGGGACAACTTCGGCTTCGGATTCGTGACGTGCGCGCCGGAGGAGGATCAGACCGAGGGCGTGCTCGTCTTCGATATCGGCGACTCCCTCGGCTACTTCCTCGGCCCGTACTTCAACCTGCTGCCGGAGCAGGTCCGCGTGTACTGGGAGAAGGGGCGCGTCGTCCGGATCGAGGGCGGCGCCGTCGCCAAGTCGTACGCGCGCTTCCTCGAGCGCCTCGGCAAGCCCGAGCACTACCACATCGCACACTTCGGCTGGGGCACGCAGGACAAGGCGGTGTGGGGCGGGCCGCACTTCAACGTCGCCGATTGGGAATCGTACTACGGCAACGTCATGATCCACTGGGGCCACAACATCTTCGACGCGCCGTCGCGGCACTCCGGGCTCGGCGGCCGCAACGCCCCCAGCGCCGACTGGCCGATTCCGCAGCATTCCGGCGGCGTCGTGCTCAACCACTCCCTGTGGATGGACGGCAAGCAGATCCTCGATCGCGGCACGATCGTGCCGGCCGATCTGAAGTGAGGAGCGACCGATGATGCCCCAGCGAACCGACGACATTTCCGACCTGTGCGAAGCCGTCTTGTCGCTCTCGAAGGTCACGGCCGGCGAGCGCGTCTGTTTGTTGACGACGCACGTCTTCGACGAGCGCGTCCTCGACGGGTTCCGCATCGCGCTCGGCCGGCTCGGCGCCGATGCCGTGCGCTTGATCTTGCCGCCGCAAACGGCCGGCCCCGGCTGGGTGAATCCGATCCAACTCGGTTCCTACGCCGAACGGATCCTCAAAGGGGCGAACATGGTCGTGCGCGTCAACACGACGCGCACCGTCGCCGACGTGAGCATGTACACGCAGGTCGTGCGCGAGGTGCTGTTCTCCGGCGTGCGTTGGCTCGACGTCAACGGAGAGGAGCTCCTGATGCGCCGGTTGTTCCCGACCCAGGCGCTGATCGCCCGCACGCGCGGCGGCGCTGAGCGCATGGGGAAGGCACAGACGCTGCGCATCACCTCACCGGCCGGCACCGACCTCGTGATCCGAAAGCGCGGCCGCAAGGGCCACGCGCAGATCGGCGTCGTCGACGAGCCGGGCCGCTGGGACAACTTCGGGTTCGGCCTCGTCGCCTGCGCGCCCGAGGAAGACCAGACCCAAGGCAGGGTCGTCTTCGACGTCGGAGACTCGCTGGGGTTGTTCCAAGGGCCCTACCACAACCTCATGAACGAGCGCGTCACGTTCCACTTCGAGGAGGGCAAGATCGTCCGCGTCGAGGGGGGCAACCTGGCGCGCGCGTACGAGGGGTACTTGAAGAAGATGAACCGGCCGGAACACTGCCGCATCGCGCATATCGGTTGGGGCACGCACGACCGGGCGACGTGGAGCGGCCCCAGCTTCACCGTCGGCGACTGGGAGTCGTACTACGGCAACGTCATGCTCCACCTCGGCCACAACATCTTCGATACGCCTGTGGCGAACAGCGGCCTCGGCGGCCGGAACAAGCCGTCGGCCGACTGGCCGATCCCGCAGCACTCCGGCGGCGTCATCCTCGGCCACTCCCTGTGGCTGGACGGGGAGCAGATCCTCGAAGAGGGTAGAATTGTCCCACGAGATCTGCAGTAGCGTGGCGCGCGCAAGGGCAGGGGTGGACCGTCCATGACAGGCACGTTCGAGATCGGCGATATCAAAGTGAAGCCAGGCGAGGTCGGCAAGGGCTCGGTGGCGCGGTTCCGCCTCGGCGACTCGCAGGAGATCAAGGTGCCGGCGATCGTCGTCAACGGGGCCAAGGAGGGCAAGACGCTGCTCGTCACCGCCGGCGTGCACGGGCGCGAAGTCTGCGGCATCGGCGCGCTGCTCGACGCCGTCAAGCGGATGGACCCGGACAAGATGTCCGGGCGCGTCATCGCCGTCACGGTCGCGAATCCGCTGGCCGTGTCGCTCGGCACCTACATCACGCCGCACGACAGCGTGAACCTGTCCAGCCCCATCTTCGAGCCGCCGAACCCGGCGGGCAGCGTCACGCCACGCATGGCCGCGGGCATCCGCAAGGCGCTGGACGCTTGCGACTACCTCATCGACATGCATGCGAACCCGCTGCCGTCGATGCCGTTCGTCATCATGTGCCAGTCGATCGCGCGCAGCGACGAGATCCGAAAAGAAGCGCGGCGGTTCGCGGAGGCGTTCGGCGTCACCGTCATCGAGATGATCAAGACCGCGCCCGTCAGCATGCGCGACTTCGCGACGTACATGGGCAAGCCGGGCATCACGCCCGAGCTCGCCGGTAACTTCTTCCTCTGGGACAGCATTACTAGCGTCGGCACGCGCGGTATCCTTAACTGCGCGAAGGCGATCGGCATCCTGCCCGGGGAGCCGGAGCCGCAGGCGGGCGTCGATCCGATCCTCCGGGGCAACTTTGTGTTCCACGGCATGCTCCGCAGCAACACCGGCGGGTTCTTGAAGGTGCACAAGAAGCCGGGCGAGTTCATCCGCGAGGGAGACCACGTCGCCACGATCCTCGATTGCTACGGCGACGTGCTCCAGGAAGTGATGATGCCGACGGACGGCTACTGCTGGGCGTTTCTCGGCGGCAACCTGCCGCAGTCCTGGGTGCTCACGGAAGGCGACAACATTGCGTACGTGTTCAAGAAGGCGAATTAGAGGAGGGTTCCTGTGAAGAGATTGCTGCGTATCACGGCGGTGGCGCTGGCGCTGATCGCCGCCGCGACCCTACTCGGCGGTCCGACGAACGCGGCGCCGGCGCGCTCCACGCTCGTCGTCGCGCAAGGTGGCGACGTTGACAGCCTCGACAACGAGAAGTCGCTCGGCCCGTCCAAGGGCGCGATCATCCTCTGCTCCGACTGGCAGCCGATCGGCTACAAGCCGCTCCAGCTCAAGAACGGCCTGTGGACCGTCGACACGAAAACCTTTGCGCCGCGCATCTTCGAGCGCTGGGAGCATCGCGCCGTCGGCGGCCGGCACGAATACACGCTGTACGTCAAGCGCGGCCTGCAGCACCAGAGCGGCAATCCGATCACGGCCCACGACGTCGCGTTCTCGTTCCTGCGGCGGCAGGCGTTCGGCCGCGACGCGCTGGAGCGCACCATCGGCTTCTTCGCGGCGAACCGCGACCTGCAGGTCGTCGACGACTACACGGTGCGCATCAGCGCCAGCCGGTTCTCGCCGATGTTCTTCAACATGTTCACGCAGCGCAACATCTATGACTCGCGCAGGGTGCGCGAGCTGGCCGGCCCGCAAGACCCCTGGGGCGAGGAATACCTCAAGCGCAACTGCGTCGGCGGCGGCCCCTACAAGATGACGCGCTGGACGCCGGGCGTCGAGATGAGCTTCGAGCGCTGGCCGGAGTGGTGGGGCAACAGCACGTGGGAGAAGACGACGATCGGCAACATCTCCTTGCGCATCGTGCCGGAGCTGGCGACGCGCATCCTGCTGCTGCAGCGCGGCCAGGTCGACGTCGCGCTCGACATCCCTTCGAAGGAGATCTCGCGGCTGCGGACGTCGCGGGGCGTGAAAGTCCTCTCCTATCCGAGCCAAAACTTGCTGTACATCGGCATCAACCCGAACATCAAGCCGTTCGACAACGTCAAGCTGCGCCGCGCGCTGGCGCACGCGTTCCCGTACGCGCAGGCGATCCAGGACGTCTACGGCGGCGACGCGCAGCGCCTCAACGGCGCGCTGCCGACCGGCGTGCCGCTGGCGCGCAAGGTCGCGGCCTATTCGACGGACCTCGACCGCGCGAAGCGGATGCTCGCCGAGGCCGGTTACCCGAACGGGATCGAGATCTCGGTCATGTTTGATTCGCGGCTGGCCGCGCACGAGGATCTCGCCGTGATGTACAAGGCGAGCCTCGAGAAGATCGGCGTCCGCTTGAACATCCAGAAGATGCCCTCGGCGCAGTTCAATGCCGAGCTGCGCACGCGGCGGCTGCCGTTCTTCTTCTATGAGGCGTTGTGGTGGATCTCCGATCCGCTGTACATGATCAGCCTCAGCTTCCACACACGCGCCCAGACGAACGTCTCCGGCTACGGCGGGCCGCGCACCGACGAGATGATCGACCGTGCGAACGTGACCGACGACGATCGGGCGCGCCTCCGGCTGCTCAACCAAATCCAGGACGTCATCATCGACGACGTGGCGTGGATCTTCCTGGCGCAGCCGAACTTCAACATCGCCGTGCGCGACAACATCGATCGGTACGTGCACCAGAACACGGAGTTGAACCACCTCTGGCTGTTGCAGAAGAAGTGAGTCTGCTTCGCGTCGAGGGTCTGCGCAAGACCTTCAAGGTCAAGGAGGGCGGCGGGCGGGATCGTACCCTGTTCGCGCTCAACGGGGTCAGCTTCACCGTCGAAGCCGGCGAGACGCTCGGTCTCGTCGGCGAGAGCGGCTGCGGGAAGTCGACGACCGCCCGTTGCCTCGTCCGGCTGCTGCGGCCCGACGCGGGGCACATTTGGATCGGCGACCAGGATATCGCCGCGCTGCCGGAGCCGGCGTTGCGCCCGCTCCGGCGCCGGCTGCAAATGGTCTTCCAGGATCCCAGCGATTCGCTCAATCCGCGGCTGACGGTCGCGGACGCGATCGGCGAGCCGCTGGCGCTGCATTTTCAGCTCGGGCCGGGGGAGCGCCTGGCTCGCATCCGCGAGCTGCTCGCGCTCGTGGGGCTCAAGGACGAGCACCGCGATCGGTATCCGCACCAATTGAGCATCGGCCAGCAGCAGCGCGTCGGCGTCGCCCGCGCGCTCGCCTGCGAGCCCGAGCTGCTGATCCTCGACGAGCCGACGTCTGCGCTCGACGTGTCGGTGCGCGGCATGGTCATCCGCCTTCTCGAGGAGCTGCGCGCGTCGCTAGGGATCACGTACGTCTTCATCTCCCACGATCTCAGCGTCGTGCGCCACATCTGCCACCGCGTCGCCGTCATGTACCTGGGCGCGATCGTCGAGATCGGCCCGACCGATCGCATCTTCTCCAGCCCTTCCCATCCCTATACCGAGGCGCTGCTCGCGGCCGTGCCGGTGCCCGATCCGCGTCAGCGGCGCACGCGGCCGATACTCGCCGGCGAAGTCTCCTCGCTCGTCGATCTCCCCAAGGGCTGCTTCTTCTTCGCGCGCTGCCCCGTCCGCATCGACGCCTGCGCGACGACGCCGCAGCCGTTGCGCGAGGCCGGCGCCGGCCACGAAGCCGCCTGCTTCCTGCGCGTGCCGGAACGAGCGGCGGTGTAGCCGGCGATGCGCGTCCTTCGTTACGTCAGCAAACGCCTGCTGTTCTTGGGGCCCGTGCTATTCGGCGTCGTCACAGTCGTCTTCATCGTCGCGCGCATGCTGCCGGGCGATCCGGTGCACCTGCTGGCGCCGCGCGACGCCGACGCGCAGACACTGGCCGTGATCCGCACCGAGCTGGGGCTGGACAAGCCCATCCTGGCGCAGTTCGCTCGGTATCTCACCGACATCGGCCGCGGCGAGTTCGGCCGCGCGATACACACCGGCAACCCCGTCCTCGTCGACATCGCGAACCGGTTCCCGGCGACGCTGGAGCTGACGATCCTCGGGTTGTCCCTGTGCATCCTCGTCTCGATCCCGCTCGGCGTGCTCGCTGCCGTGCGCCGCAACGGTCCGCTCGACCACGTTAGCCGCCTGACGTCCTTGCTCGGCGTGTCGATGCCGTCGTTCTGGCTGGCGCTGCTGTTGATCTACACGTTCTTCTTTCACCTGGATCTTGCGCCACCACCGCTGGGGCGGGGACCGATCGGCTTCGACCCGCCACGCGTCACCGGCATGTACACGATCGACACGCTGCTCGCCGGCGACCTGGCGGGATTCGCGACGGTCGTCCACTACCTTTTGTTGCCCGTCATCAGCCTGGCGCTGATCAACATGGCGCCGCTGACGCGGCTGACGCGCGCGAGCATGATCGAGGTGCTCGGATCCGACTACGTACGGTACGCGCTCGCCGCCGGCGTGCCGCGGCGCGTCGTGCAGTTCCGCCTGGCGCTGAAGAATGCGTTGCTCGCTCCGATCACGATGATCGGCATCCTCGTCGGCAACCTGCTCGGCGGCGCCGTCATCATCGAGACGATCTTCGCCTGGCCGGGCCTGGGGTTGTGGGCCGTCACCGCCGCCACGCAAAGCGACTACGCGCCGGTCCAGGCGTTCGCGCTGTTCGCGGCGACGACGAAGGTCCTCGTCTACCTGTTGACCGACCTCGCGTACTTCGCGATCGATCCGCGGATCCGGTACTAGCCGATGCGACGCTACTACACCGCCTATCTGTTCCGCCGCAACCCGCTGTCGATCGTCGGGTTGGCGATCGTCGTCCTGTTCGCGATCGTCGCGTTCGCGGCGCCGCTGTTGATCACGCACGATCCAATGCAGCCGATCTCCGGCAATGCAAGCCGCCCGCCCAGCGCCGCGCACTGGTTCGGCACCGACGGCCTCGGCATGGACATCTACAGCCGCGTCGTCTGGGCGGCGCGCATCGACATGGTCGTCGCGTTCGCGTCCGTGGCGATCGCGATCCTCATCGGCGTGCTCTTGGGGGCGCTCTCCGGGTTCGCCGGCGGGATGACCGACGACCTGATCATGCGCGCGCTCGACAGCCAGCAGGCGTTCCCGTCGTACATCCTGGCGCTGGCGATCGTCGCCGCCGTCGGCCAGTCGATTCCCAACATCGTCTTCGTCGTCGCGTTCGTGAACTATCCGATCTACGCCCGGCTCGTGCGGGCGCAGATGCTGTCGGTCAAGGAAAGCCAATACGCGCAGGCGGCGCGCGTGCTCGGCAACCCGTGGTGGCGCATGGTCTTCCGCCACCTCGTGCCGAACTGCCTCGGCCCCATCTACGTCCAGGGCTCGCTCAATGCCGGCCTGGCGTTGCTGCTGGCGGCCAGCTTGTCGTTCATCGGTCTCGGCGTCCGCTTGCCGACGCCGGAGTGGGGACTGATGGTGTCGCAGGGCGCGCGCCAGCTCGTCTTCGGCGAGTGGTGGATCTCGGTGTTCCCGGGCGCGGCGATCTTCCTGGCGGTGCTCGGCTTCAATCTGCTTGGGGACGGATTGGCGGACATCTTCGATCCGAAACAGCGCTGACGTGGCGAAGCTGCTGCGCATCCGCGACCTGCACCTGCGGTTCCCCACGTTTCGCGGTACCGTGCACGCGCTCAACGGCGTCGACTTGACGCTGGGCGCTGGCCAGATCCTCGGCCTCGTCGGTGAGACCGGGTCGGGCAAGTCGATGACCGCCTACGCGACGGTCGGCCTGGTGCCGCCGCCGGGGCGCATCACCAGCGGCGTCATCGAGTGGAACGGGCGGAACCTGCTCAGGGCCACCGACGCCGAGCTGCAGCGGCTGCGCGGGCAGGAGATCTCGATGATCTTCCAGTCGCCGCGCACGTCGCTGAACCCGCTGTTCTCGATCGCCCAGCAGTTCGAGATCTACCAGCGCGCGCACGGCCAGGCCAAGGGCGCCGCCGCCCGTGCGCAGGCGCACGGCATGCTCGAGCGGGTCGGCATCCCCGATCCGCGGCGCGTGCTGCGTTCGTACCCGCACGAGCTGTCGACGGGCATGTGCCAGCGCATCCTCATCGCGATGGCGCTGTCGGGCCGGCCGCGCCTCTTGCTCGCCGACGAGCCGACGACCGGCATCGACGTGACGCTGCAGGCGCAGATCCTGCGCTTGGTCCGCGAGCTCGTCGCGTCGCAGAACACCGCGACGCTGCTGATCACGCACGATCTCGGCGTCGTCGCCGAGATCTGCGACCGCGTCGCCGTGATGTACGCGGGCCGCATCGTCGAGGAAGGGCCGGTCGAGCGCATCTACGGCGATCCGCGACATCCGTACACGCAAGGGCTCATCGCCTCGACGCTGCGCGTCGACGAGCAGAAGCCGATCCACATCATCCCCGGGGTCGTGCCGAACCTGCTCGTGCCGCCGTCCGCCTGTATGTTCCGCGAGCGCTGCCCCATCGCGGCGGCGACCTGCGCGCAGCTGGAGCCGCCGATCGTCGAGGTCTCGCTCGGCCAACACGCGCGCTGCCACTTCGCGGCCGACACGGGCGCGTTCGCGGCGGCCGAGCGCCAGCGCGCGCAGCTCGCCGGCGTGCGGCCACAGGATCTGACGGTCTAGGATGCGATCCCGCGCGGACGCCGTCATTGCCGGCGCTGGCATCCTCGGCGCCGTGGCCGCGTTGCACCTCGCGGAGGCGGGATGGCGTGTCGCGGTCCTCGACGCCGGTGACTTCGCCGGCGGCACGAGCGGCGCGACGAACGCGAACCTTGCCCTGCAGAACCGCGATCCGCACACGCCCGAGTTCGCGCTCGCCCTGCACACGGCGGCGATGCTCCGCGACTTCGAGGCCCGCTACGGCTGGGACCTGGAGCTGCGCACGGCCGGCGGCATCAGCTTCGTCGAGCGGCCGGAGGATTTGTCGCGCGTGCGCGGACGAGCCGAGGCGCAACGAGCAGCCGGGCTCGCGGCGGAGGTCGTCGAAGGCGCCGACGTGCGCCGCATCGCGCCGGACGCGGCGCCCGATCTCGCCGGCGGCCTCTACGCGCCGCAGAGCGCCTGGATCAATCCGTTCCACGTCGTCGAGGCGTGCCTGGCGCGCGTGCGCGCGCGCGGCGGAACGGTCGCGTTCCGGACGCCCGTGACCGCGATCGGCGTCGACGAGGGGCGCGTCACGTATGTCGAGGCGCCGTCCGGTCGCATCGACACGCCGATCGTCATCGACGCGGCCGGCGTCGCGGCCGGCGCCGTCGCGGCTCTCGCCGGCGTGCCGTTTCGCATCGTGCCCGTGTGGGGGCAGCTCGTGGTCGTCGAGGAGCACGGCGTCGTCGGCGGCAGGGTCGCGAACATGAACGAAGCCTCGTTGGCGCTGCGCGGATCGAAGGCGGAGGCGCTGCGGGGATCGACGCCGGACGACTTCGCCGTCCGCTTCCTCGCGACGCGGTTGCCGAGCGGGCACCTGCTCGTCGGCCGCTGCGAGATCCACGGCGAGGCGCGGCGTCGCGTCGACCCGGCGGCGCTGCGCGCGGTCGCGCGCCGGGCCACGCGGTTCGTGCCGAGCATCGCAAGCCGCCGCGTACTGCGTGTCTTCGCCGGCATTCGACCGTTCAGCCCCGACGATCGACCGGCGGTCGGCGCCACGCCAGCCGTGCGCGGGTTCGCGCTGCTCGCCGGCTTCGGCGATCGCGGCGTCGGGTTGTGCGGGGCAGCGAAGATCCTGGCGCAGCAGCTGCTCGGCGAGGTGCCTGATCTCTCGCTGGCGCCGTACGACGCGGCCCGGTTCACGGCGTGAACGAGACCTCGCGCGCGGCGCGAATGGAAAAGAAAGCCTGCATGGGCAACGAACAGCGAGGCACATCATGATCGACTACGGTCTCGCGGGGCGCGTCGCGATCGTCACCGGCGCCAGCCGCGGGATCGGCAAGGCCGTGGCCCGCGCGCTCGCGGGCGCGGGCGCCCGCGTCGGCATCTGCGCGCGCAACCCGGAAGAGCTCGAGGCGTCGCGCCGCGAGCTGGCCGCGGTCGGCGCCGTCGTCGCCGTTCCCTGCGACGTCCGATCGCGCGAGTCCGTCGACGC
>VGFF01000011.1 GCA_016868955.1 Armatimonadota bacterium | reverse complement strand
GGAGAAGCGCCGAGTTCCACGCAAGCAGCCGTTCTCCATTATCGGCCGTGGGGGCCGGGAAATGAATCCCCGTCGCGACGCCCCGCGATCCATTCCAGGATCCGCATTAATCGGGTCGAGATGAACTCGCCCGGCGCCAGCGGATCGACGAGGATCGTGTACATGCCCAATACGTTGCCGGGCAGCATGTCAGTGAACAGCTGATCCCCGATGACGGCGGTCTGGTCGGGGCGCGTTTCGAGCCGCGCCATCGCGCGCCGCAGCCGCATCGGATTCGGCTTCGGGGCGCCGCGCACGATCATCAGCCCGAGATGCTCGGCCGCGCGCCCGGCGCGGCCGAAGAACGCGTTGGAGACGACGGCACCGCGAAGGCCGGCGGCGCGGAATGCTTCGAACCATTGCAGGATCGCGGGTTCGAGCTCCTTGGCGGAGTACGGCAGAAGCGTATTGTCGAGGTCGAAGACGACCGCTCGGATGCCTCGATCGACGAGCGACCGTGGATCGAGATCGACAACGCGGCGAACACGGCGCCGCGGTGCCAGCCAGCGGTTCACCGTTCGCCCCGGACGTCGCGGATCGCGCGCAGGTGCTCATCGAACGTTCGCGTGAAGACGTGCGAGCCGTCGTCGCGAGCTACGTAGTAGAGGAAGTCGTGCGTCGCCGGGCGCACCGCCGCTTCGATCGCCGGCAGCCCGGGGCTCGCGATCGGCCCCGGCGGCAGCCCGCTCACTCGATACGTGTTGAACGCAGAGTCGATTTCGAGATCGCGATTGCGGACGACCGCCTTGTGCCGGCCGAGCGCGTACAAGACGGTCGCGTCGATCTCCAACCGCATCCCACGGCGCAGCCGATTGTAGATCACGCCCGCGATCACCGGGCGCTCAGTGGCCACGCGGGCCTCGCGCTCGACCATCGACGCGATCGTCACGATGGCATGGGGCGAGAGACCCAAGGGCAGCCGCCCCTCGAGGAGCGGCCCGGCGGCGGCGGCGAAGCGCCCCACCATGCGCCGTGCCACGTCTTCGTCGCGCGCGTCGGGGGAGATCCGGTACGTATCCGGGAAGAGATATCCTTCCAAGAAGCCGCTGGCGTTCCCGCGCATCTGTGGCACGACGATCGACCGATCGGCGTTTCGGAACACCGACCGCAAGCGCTCCTCATCCCCGATCCCGGCCGCCGCGACGGTCGCGACGATCTGCTCCGCCGTGTATCCTTCCGGAATCACGAACGCGACGGAAACGACTTCGCCGGCGGCGATCCGGCGGACGATGGTGTCGACGTCCTCAGCCGGGGAGAACCGGTAGCGCCCCGCCTGCAAGGTACGCTCGGCCCCCCGAGCAAGGGCCGTCCAGAGGAACACCGCCGGGTGGCGGATCAACCCGTGGGCATGCAGCATCTCCGCGATCTGCGGCAGCGAGGCGCCTTCGGGAACGCGAATCTCCACCGGCGCGCCGACGCCGACCGGCTCGCGCACGGCGCGGATGCCGTATCCGGCGAGGGCGCCGAGGACGACCAGGGTCGCCAGCGCCGCGGCGACGATCCGGACGCGCCTGCGCGCCGTCTCGCTAGCTGTCGCTTTCGAGCTCGACGTAGATCCCTTCCTCGGCGAACAGGTCGAGGACGCGCTCAATTTCCATGTCGTCGGTGATCGGCTCGAAGTGCGTGCCGTCGACCGACTTGAGCAGACCGACGGAATCGTCCGCGGACTCCGACTCCGAGACGAGAACGTATTGCACGTCGTCGAGCTCGACGTATTCGACGACGGTGACGCGATGCTCGCGCCCGACGTCGTCGGTGAAGATCAAGGTCCGGCCCGGACCTTCGGATTCACTCATCGATGTCGCCGCCTCCGCGCGTGGCGCGACCACGTGCGGCGCGCCGGTCTTCGAGCAAGGATTGGAGCAGCAGCGCGGCCGCCACGCCATCCCGCTGGCGGCGCCGACGCGCCCGCGTCGCATCGAGGTCGAGCAGCATTCGCTCGGCGTCGACGGTCGTCCTTCGTTCATCGGCCATCGTCACCGCGATCGGCCCCAGCGATGCCAAGCGCGCCGCGAACCGTCGCGCCCGGGCCGCCGCCGCGCCCTCCGTACCGTCCATGTTCAACGGCAATCCGACCACGATCAGCTCCGCCGCCTCTTCCGCGGAGACGGCCGTGACCGCGGCCGCGGCCTGGTCGTCGGACCGGCGGGCGATGAACGGTAGCACGCGGGTCGCGGTCTCGGTGACGTCGCAAATCGCCAGACCGATCCGCTTGTCTCCGTAGTCCAAAGCAAGGATTCGCACGTCATCGAGCGCGTCCGAGCAGCCCGGCGACCACGTCCGCGGCGCCGCGCAAGGCTTCGTCCAGACGCGCAACGTCCTTTCCGCCCGCTTGCGCGAGCTCCGGCCGGCCGCCGCCGTTGCCGCCGACGACCGACGCAATCGGCCGAATCACCTCGCCAGCGTTGATACGGGCGGTCAAGTCCTTCGTGACCATGACCAGCAAAGCGACACGATCGTCGTGCGCGCCGCCGAGCACGATCACGCCCGTGCCAACCCGATCGCGCACGCGATCGGCGGCGGCACGCAGCGCGTCGGCGTCGACGCCATCCAGACGCCCCGCATAGAGGGGCACGCCGTCGACCTCCACGCGCGCGGACGCGATGCGATCGAAGTCGCCGGCAGCCGAGCGCGTGGACGCTTCCTCGGCCGCGCGTTCGGCGGCGCGCAGCCGTTCTTGGAGGCGATCGACGCGCGATGGCAGCTCTTCCCCGGTGGCCTTCAACCGCCCTTCCAGCTCGCGCAGCAGCCGTGCTTGGCGTCCCGCTCGGGCCACGGCCGCCTGCCCCGCCACCGCTTCGATGCGCCGTACGCCGGCGGCGACCGCCGTCTCGGAGGCGATGTAAAAGGACCCAGCTTCGCTCGTGTTCTGTACGTGGGTTCCACCGCACAGCTCGCGGCTGTACTCGCCAGCGCTGACCATTCGCACATCGTCGCCGTACTTCTCTCCGAACAGGGCCATCGCGCCGCGCGCGACCGCTTCCCGGTAGGGCAACACGTCCGTCGCCACGGGTAACGCTTCCAGGATCTTCTCGTTCACGCGCCGCTCGATGGCCGCGAGCTGGTCGGTGGTCGGCGCTTCCAGGGCTTGATAGTCGAACCGCAGGCGGTCCGGCGCGACGAGCGAGCCAGCTTGCCGGGCGTTCTCCCCCAACGTCTCGCGCAGCGCCTTGTGCAGCAGGTGCGTCGCCGTGTGATGGCGGCGGATCTCGGCGCGCCGGACCGCGTCGACGGCCGCGATCGCCTGCTGGCCCTCGCGGACTTCGCCGCGCCTGACCGTGCCGCGGTGCACGATGACGCGCTTGACCAGGCGGCTCGTGTCGCTGATGGCCACCTCGCCGCTGTCGGTCATGATCGTGCCGGTATCGCCGACTTGGCCGCCGGCCTCGGCATAGAATGGCGTGCGATCGAGGACGACCGCGATCTCATCCCCGTCGCGCGCGACAGCCGATCGGGCACCGCCGACTTGCAGCCACGCGATCTCCGCGTCGGCCGTGAGCGCGTCATAGCCGACGAACGTCGCCGGCGGCGCCGTCTCCGCTAGCGCGCGCAGATCGTCCGCGGAGCGCGCACGGAACTCCCCGCCGGCGCGCGCCCGCTCCCGTTGCCGGGCCATCGCCGCATCGAAGCCTTCCCAGTCGACCTCCAGGCCCGCTTCCCGAACGGCGTCCAGCGTCATCTCGCGTGGGAACCCGTACGTATCGTAGAGGCGGAACGCATCTTCACCGGGCAGCCGCGTGCCGCCGGCGGATATCGCCGCCGTGACCGCTTCCTCCAGCCGCACGAGGCCGCTCTGCAGCGTCTGCGCGAAACGGTCTTCCTCCGCCTCGATGACGCGGCGCACGAAGTCGCGCCGCGCCAGCGTATCCGGATAGGCAGCGCCCATCGACGTCACCACCGCGTCCGCGACGTCGGCGAGGAACCGACCTTCAAAGCCCGCCTTGCGGCCGTACCGCATTGCCCGCCGCAGCACCATGCGCAGCACGTAGGCCCGCCCTTCGTTGCCGGGGACGACGCCGTCGGCGACAAGAAATGCCGCGGCGCGGCTGTGGTCGGCGATGACTCGATAGGCGATCTCGTGCGCGGCCCGCTGCGCGGTCGTGTGTCCGGCCAGCGCCTCAATGCGATCGAGAATCGGCAGGAACAGATCGGTCGCGTAGTTGTCGTTCTTTCCGACCATCACGGACGCGATGCGCTCGAGCCCCATACCGGTGTCGACGCCGGGTCGTCGCAGCGGCACGCGCGAACCGTCCGGGCGCTGCTCGAATTGCATGAACACGAGGTTCCAGATCTCCAGCCAGCGCAAGCAGCCGTTGTCCAGCGCGACGCTGCAGTCGGGACGGCCGCAGGTGCACGCGGCCGGACCCCAGTCGTAATGCAGCTCGCTCGTTGGACCGCACGGGCCGACCTCTCCCATCGCCCAGAAGTTCGTCTTGTCGCCCATGCGCAGGATCTGGTCCGGACGCACGCCGTCAACGGCGCGCCACGCCACCTCGGCTTCATCGTCGGCGTCGTGCACTGTCAAGACGAGCCGGCGCGGATCGACAGCGAGCGTGCCGGTGACGAACGACCAGGCGTGCCGAATCGCCTCCGTCTTGAAGTACGCGCCGAAGCTGAAGTTCCCCAGCATCCCGAAGAACGTGTGGTGCCGCGGTGAGGGCCCGACGTTCTCGAGGTCGTTGTGCTTCCCGGAGACGCGCATGCACTTCTGCACCGTGACGGCGGCCGCGTACGGACGAGCTTCCAAGCCGAGAAAGACGTTCTTGAACTGGACCATGCCGGCGTTCGTGAACAGCAGCGTCGGATCGTCGGCGGGCACGAGCGACGAGCTCGGCACCCGCGCATGCCCGCGTTCTTCGAAGAACGAGAGGAACGCTTCGCGGAGCGCGGCGGCGTTCATCTACGACGTCCGCCCGCGACGCAGGATCGAGGAGACGCGACCCCACAAGCCGGGCCGCTCCGCCGGCGCAGCGGCCATTGCGCGCGCCTGGGCCAGCTCTTCGTCCTCGGCGACGTCGACCGTGCTCTCATCGACGTCGAGCCAGTGCACCTCGGCCACGCCGCGGCTGGCGGCGACCGCCTCCAGCTCGGCCCCCGAGTTCGCCGGGATCACGTCCATCTGCTCGACGTGCATGCCGTCGCGAGCGGTCAGGCGGACCAACTTTCCGGTAGACTCCTCCAGGTGCCGGAGCCAGCCGTTGCCCTTCTTCTCGAGCTCGGCGAAGACTAGCGGGTGCAGGTGGACTTGCAGCGCCCGCGCCTTCGACGTCCGCGACAGCTTCCGCAGCTCGCGCCGAACCTTGTTGGCCGTCGTTTCGGCCGACAACACGCGCCCGCGGCCCTCGCAGTACGGGCAAGGGGTCCGCATGATCTCTTCGAGATCCTGATAGACGCGCTTGCGCGTGATCTCGACCAGCCCAAGCTGCGTGAAGCCGAGCAAGTGCGTCCCAGATCGGTCCTTCTTCATCGCTTCCTGCAGCGCCTTGAACACGCGCTGGCGGTGCGTGTCGTTGTCCATGTCGATGAAGTCGACGAGGATGATCCCGCCGAGGTCGCGCAGGCGGATCTGCCGCGCGACCTCGGCGACCGCCTCGAGGTTCAGATGCAGGATCGTGGTCGCCAGGTCGTGCTTCCCGACGAACTTTCCGGTGTTGACGTCGATGACGGTCAGCGCTTCCGTGCGATCGATGACTAGGTAGCCGCCGGACTTCATCCAGACCTTGCGGCGCAACACGTTCTGCAGCTCGCGCTCGACGCCGAAGTGCTCGAACAGCGGCTCGGCGCCGCGGTACAGCTCGACGCGGCCGCGCAACGCCGGCGCGTATGTGCCGACGAGATCGAGGACGCGCTCGTGGTCCTTGCTGGAGTCGGTGACGAACCGCGTCACGTCCTCGGTCAACAGGTCGCGTACGGTCCGCTGAATGAGCTTCAGGTCCTGATAGATGAGCGCCGGCGCGCGGATCGTCTTGGCGCGATCGAGCACGCGGTCCCAGATCGTCTGCAGGTAGCGCACGTCGTCGCTGAGCTGCTTTTCGTCGATACCGGCCGCCGCCGTGCGCACGATCAGCCCCATACCTTTCGGCCGCACGCGGTCGGCGATCTCGCGCAGCCGTTTGCGCTCCGCGTCATTCTCGATGCGCCGCGAGACCCCGACGTAGTTCACCGTCGGCATCAGGACCGCGTAGTACGCCGGGATTGCGATGTAGCTGGTGACACGGGGGCCTTTCGTCCCCATCGGCTCCTTGGTGACCTGGACGAGAATCTCCTGGCCCGGACGCAGCCGCTGCGTGATCGCCCCTTCGCCGATGATGTCCTCGAGCTCCTCGCCGCCGACTCGCTGCGAGCGAACGTCGGCGACGTGCAGGAACGCGTTGCGGGCAAGCCGGATGTCAAGGAACGCCGCGTCCATGCCGCGCAGCACGTTGGCGACGCGGCCCTTGTAGATGTTGCCGGCGAGCGGTTCGCCGCGTTCGACGAACAGGTTGACGAGGATGCCGTCCTCGACGACCGCGACCCTCGTCTCGAACGGGTCGACCGTCGCCACGATCTCTCTCGACATGGTGTCCCAGCCCCTGCTAGAAATGTATCTTCTGCCGGCGCAACAGGACGCTGAACAGCAGCCCGATCGCGGCCGAATTGGTCATCAATGACGTTCCCCCGTGCGAGATGAACGGCAGCGGAATCCCCGTGACCGGCATGATGCCCATCGTCATCCCGACGTTGACGAACACGTGAACGGCGATCATCGCGGCGACGCCGACCGCGAGGTAGGCGCCGAAGCCGTCCTGGGCGACCGCCGCGGTGCGCAGCGCGCGCCAGAGGAGGATCAAGAACAGGGCCAACGCGCCAATCGCGCCTACGAATCCCATCTCCTCGCCGAGGACCGAGAACGCGAAGTCCGTGTGCTGCATGGGCAAGAACTGCAGGGCGTTCTGGGTCCCCTCGAACACGCCCTTGCCGAACAGCTTACCGGAGCCGACCGCGATCTTCGACTGGATGAGATTGTAGCCGGCGCCCAGCGGATCGAGGCTCGGATCCAAGAACACTGCCAACCGCATGCGTTGATACGGCTTGACCAGATGCCAGCAGAACGGTGCCGCCGCCAGCCCTGCCGCCCCGACGATCGCCAGGCTTCGCAGCGGCGTCCCGGCCGCGAACAACAGCGCGAACAGAATCGCGACGAAGACGAGCGACGTGCCGAGATCGGGTTGCAGGAAGACGAGGACGGCCGAGGGGGCGACGTGGGCGACGAACGGGATCAGATCGGCGAATCGGCGGATCGGCTCACGGCGTTCGCTGAGGAGCTTCGAGAGCGTGATGATCAACGCGAGCTTCGCGAACTCCGACGGCTGGATGCTCAGCGGGCCGACGGAAAGCCACCGCTGCGCGCCCAGGCTCGTGCGTCCGATCGCGCCGACGAGGGCCAGCAGGACGAGATTGCCGAAATAAATCAGCTTCCAGGCGTCGGCCAATGCACGGTAGGGCATCGCCGCGAACGCCACCAGCAGCGCAACCGAGATGCCGACTTGCAGGGCGCGGACGCGCAGCAGCCCCAAGGGGGCCTCGGCGCTGCGCGAGGCGCTGAGGATGATCAACGACCCCAGCGCGATCAGTGCCAGAACCGCGCACAGCATCACGAAGTCGATCTCGCGAAGCCGGCGCCGCAGCGGCTCGGCGGACGCGGGGTGCGCGACGCGGCCGATCATCGGCGGTCTACCCCGCCGGCCGGAACCGCGGGCGACACGACGACGCCGTTCGGCGAATCCGTTACGTCGCCGATGGGCGGCGCCTGACGCGCCCGCCAAGCCTCGATCACCCGCCGCGCGATCGGCGACGAGGTCAAGCCGCCGCGGTATCCGTGCTCGACGAGCACGACGACGACGATCTGCGGATCCTCGACCGGTGCGAAGCCGGCGAACCAGGCGTGTGGCCGGCCGCGCGGCGTCTCCGCGCTCCCGGTCTTTCCAGCGACCGACAATCCGGGGATCGCCGCCGCGCGGCCGGTTCCGCGCGACACGACGGCCGCCATGCCGGCACGAATCGCCGCCAGGTGCGCCGGCGACGCCTTCACGCGTGCCTGAACCTCCCGCGAAAAACCGTACGACATCGTGCCGCCCGGTGCCATGAGCCCGCGCACGAGCCTCGGGCGCAGCAGCTCACCGCCGTTCGCGACCGCCGATACCATACGCGCGATCTGCAGCGGCGTCGTCAACACGAATCCTTGGCCGATGGACATGTTCAAAGTGTCGCCGGGATACCACGGTTCCTTCCAGTGGCGGCGCTTGTACTCGGTCGTCGGGATGCTACCCGACACCTCGAGCGGCAGATCGACGCCGGTACGGTCCCCGAGCCCAAACGCCTTCGCGTGCACGTACAACCGATCAGGCCCGATCGCGCGTCCCAACTGCCAGAACATCACGTTGCACGATTGCGCGACGCCCGTCGTGAAATCGATGGTGCCGTGCGCCGCCAGGTCCCGGAAGACCCAAGGGCCGAGCGACAACGATCCGGTGCAGAGCAACCGAGACTGCGGCGTCGATACCCCCTCGTGCAGGGCCGCGGCGCCGGTCACGATCTTGAACACGGAACCCGGCTCGTAGGCGGCGGCTGCGGCGCGGTTGATCATGACATCGCGGGGATCGCGCGCCAGCCGACCCCAGTTCTTGGCGGAGATCCCAGCGGCGAACAAGTTCGGATCGAAGGCAGGGCTGCTGGCCATCGCGAGGATCTCGCCCGTGCGCGGCTGCATCGCGACGACCGCCCCGGTGCGCCCCTGCAGCGCCTCCTCGGCGGCCTGTTGTACCGCGCGATCGAGAGACAACACGACGCCGCGCCCCGTGTGGCCGCGACTCTCTCGGAGCACGCGCAGAGGGCGTCCCCCGGCGTCGACCTCGACGACCTGGTCGCCGTCCTCGCCGCGCAGCAGGTTGTCGTACTGTCGTTCCACGCCCGACTTCCCGATGAGATCGCCGCTCCGGTAGCCGCGGTCCCGCAGCGCGTGCAACTCGGCCGCATCGATCTCACCGAGGTAGCCGAGCACGTGGGCCGCCAGCGGTCCGTAGCGGTACTGCCGCACGGGCTCGGCGACGACGATCACGCCGGCAAGCTGCGAGCGGCGCTCTTCCAGCGCGGTGACGACGTCGATCCCGACGTCACGGCGGATCGGCACCGGCTCGAACGGCCGTGCGCGCCCCGCCTTCAGCCGTCGCTGGATCTCCGACAGCGGAACTCCGAGAACGGAGGAAAGGACCGGCAGCACGGATGCGGGATCGCGAAGCTCCATCGGCAGCACCGCGATCGTGAACGACGGTCGATTGGAAACGAGCACCTCGGCGCGACGATCGAGAACGACGCCGCGCGGCGCCGCGGTGTGGTGCACGCGGATGCGGTTGCTCTCGGAGAGCTGATCGTAGTAGTCGCCCTGGAGGATCTGCAACTGCCACAGTCGTACGCCGAGCACGACGAACATCGCCAGGAGCAGCGCCCGCAGCCCCAGCAGCCGTGCGGAGAGGTACTTGAGGGAATCGTGTTCCATTTGTCCGATTTGGTGCCGTGCCCTTACTCGTCGCCGCGGATCCGTTGCAAGCGCCGTTCCAGCCGCAAGAAAACCCAGAATACGACGGGGGACATCAAACCATTATAACAAGCGGCCCAGGCTGCTCGCTCCATCCACGGCGCCCACTCTCGCGGCCCGGAACCGGTGATCGACGCGATGATTTGCAAGAGGACATCGGACGAGACCGACGCGCCTACGCCGACGAGCGCGGGAACGACGACGCCCTCCAGGACAATCGTTCGGCGTAGGAGTCCGGTGGCGAACCCGACGATCATCTTGACGAGCGCGTGCAGGCCGAGCGCCAGGCCGCCGAGCAGATCGTGCAGCCAGCCTGCGGCCGCGCCGGCGATCGCGCCGACCTCGGCGCCGCGATAGAAGCCGAGCGCCACGACCCACAGCAACACGAGGTCGGGCGTGGCGCCGTGAACGGCCAGCCGGGATAGCCACGCCGATTCGATCAGCGCCGCCAGCAGGATCGCCGCGCCGTGCGCGACGGCCGGAAGCAGGGTCTTCTTCACGGCTTAGCCTCGTTCCGGCATGACGCGTCGTGCCGGGGCTCAGTCGCGCGTGCCCGAAAGGAGAACGAGGACCTCTTCCAAGCGCGCCAAGGTCGCGTCGGGCGCGACCTCCGCTTCTTGAAACAACGCCCCCGCCGGACGCATCACGGCGCGCACGGTCCCCAATCGAACGCCGCGCGGCACCGAACCGCCCAGTCCGGACGTAACGATGACATCCCCCGGTTTCGTCTCGACTTCGCGGGAGAGGTACTTCAGGCGCAAGGTCGGCTGCCCGAGGCCCTCGGCCACGGACGCCTCTCGCGTTCGCTGGACGAGGACGCCGATCGCGCTGCGCGGATCGCTGACGAGCAGCACGCGCGCGGCCCCGGGATAGACCTCCATGAGCCGGCCGACGAGGCCCTCGGCCGTCACGACGACGTCGTTCGTTCGCAGCCCGGCGCGCGCGCCGCGGTCGATCGTCAGCGTCGTAAACCACCGGCTGGGATCCCGCGAAACGACGCGGGCCGCCACCGTCGGTCGGTTCGCGCGCGGCTGGAACGCCAGCAGGCGCCGCAGGCGCTTGTTCTCGGCGGTCGACTCCTCGCCCACCGCCAGCTCGCGCCGTTGGCGCTCGATCTGCAGCCGCAGGCGGGCGTTCTCCACGCGCAACTGACCTATCTCGTTGAGCGCGGACCACCACCGCCAACCGGTGTCGGCGACGTGCGCGAGGCCCACTTGCAGCTGCGTCAGCGCGGCGGCGACGGCATCTCCCACCCACCCCACCTGGCGGCGGCCGGGCGAGCGGACCTGAAGCGTGATCAACAATGTGATCGTGAAGAGGAGAACGAAGAAAACGCCGATTCTACGGCGCCGTCCGGCAGCGATCAAGCGATTCCCTCGGCGCGCGGTCTCGCGCTCAGATCTTCTTGGTGTTGACGAGCACCTTCTTCAGTGTCTCGATCTCTTCCAGCGCCCGCCCGGTTCCGAGCACGACGGCGTCCAAGGGGTCTCCGGTCAACGTGACGGGCATCCCGGTCTCGTCGGCGAGCAGCCGATCCAGCCCCTGCAACAGAGAGCCGCCGCCGGCCATCACGATTCCGTTGTCGACAATGTCCGCCGACAGCTCCGGCGGCGTACGCTCCAACGTCTGTTTGACGGCGCTGACGATCGTGGCGATGGGTTCGGCCATCGATTCGCGAATCTCGACCGATGTCATCCGCACCGTTCGCGGCAGACCCGAGACGAGGTCGCGGCCGCGGACGTCGACCGCTTTCTCCTCGCGCAGAGGATACGCAGAACCGATCTGGATCTTGATCTCCTCGGCCGTGCGCTCGCCGACGAGCAAATTGTAGGCCTTGCGCGCGTACTGGATGATTGCTTCGTCCATCTCGTCGCCGCCGATGCGGATCGACTTGCTCGAAACGATGCCGCCCAGGGAGATCACCGCGACCTCGGTCGTACCGCCGCCGATGTCGACGACCATACTGCCGACCGGTTCCGAAACAGGGAGTCCGGCGCCGATCGCCGCGGCCATCGGTTCCTCGATCAAGTACGCTTCGCGGGCGCCGGCGCGGATCGTCGCGTCGATGACCGCCCGCTTCTCGACCTCGGTGACGCCGGAAGGAACGCCGACGATCACGCGCGGCTTGAACAGCGACCGCCCGCGCATGCCGCTCCGGATGAAGTACGCGAGCATCGCCGCCGTCGTGTCGAAGTCGGCGATGACCCCGTCGCGCAAGGGCCGCGTCGCTTGGATGTCGGCGGGCGTGCGGCCGATCATCTTCTTCGCCTCATCGCCGACGGCCAGCACGAGACCGTCCTCGACGCGCCGCGCGACGACGGACGGCTCGCGGAGGACGACGCCTTCGCGCCGGACGTAGACGAGCGTGTTCGCGGTGCCCAAGTCGATCCCCATGTCGCGCGAAAATCGACTGAGGAAACTGCCGAAGTTCATCGCTTGCCCCCTAGAATCCAAGGCCGCGTTCCCGCAGGCTCACGAAACGGCCGTCGCCGACCACGACGTGATCCAGGACGCGAATTCCCAACAACGCGCCGCCTTCGCGCAGCACGGTCGTCAACCGTACGTCCTCGGGACTCGGCTCTGGGTTTACCGAGGGATCCTTGTGCGCCAAGATCACCGCGTGGGCCCCGCGCCGAACCGCCTCGCGAAAGGCGTCCCGAGCATCGACTGCCGCCGCGTTCAAGCTCCCCCGCGAAGCCTCGACGACACCGATCAGCTCGTGCCGCTTATTCAATAGCAGGACGCAGAACAGCTCTTGATCGGCGGTCTCCAGCCGGCGGCACGCGGCATCGACGGCGTCCTGCGGCGCACGGATCGTCGGACGCCGCGCCGGCTCGAGCGTGGCAGCGCACCGGCCGAGCTCGAACGCCGCCACAAGCGCGGCGACCTTCGCACGGCCCAGGCCGCGCACCGTCGCCAGCTCGACCGCCGGCGCCCGCCGCAACCCCGCCAAACCGTCGAATCGGGACAGCACGTCATCCGCGACGTCCAACGTTCGCCGGCGGCCGCCGCCGGGCCCGATCACGAGCGCGACGAGGTCGCGCGCGGCAAGCCACTCCGGTCCTTCCGACCACATTCGTTCTCGCGGCGGTGTTTCCCGTGTTACTTCGCGAGTCCCCAACGACGTTCCCCCCACCTGTCGTGGTCTTGGGCCTTCGTTGGAACAAACGTCGACCGGCTGAACCGGTTTCGCCGACGGCATAGCCTCGACCAAGCGTTGGCGCGGCGTCCGTGAGCCGCTACAGCGAGCGCCACGTCCATACAGCCAGCAGGATGCCCAGGAGGATCGGGAGGTTCAGGCGCAGTGTGAATCCGAACGTCACGGTCACCAGCGAGAGATCGAGGTGAAGCGCCGGGTCGAGACCCGGTTCCACTGTCCGCGACACAAACGCGAGCGCCGGCAACGCTTGCATCGCCTGCGCGAGTATGCTACCGACCATGGCACCGAGGAAAACGACCAGGACGAGAGCCAACCACGGCCGGCGCGGGCGACGGTTCACGGGCGGCTACCCCGCCCTTGCTTCGCCCTCCCACACGCCCGTGGGCTCCGCACCACCCGAAGATCAGGCGTTGCCGCGCGGGCGATCGCTCTTGGCGGTATCTTCATCGTCGAGCTCGCGCACCGACTTACGGAAGTCTCGGATGCCCTTGCCCAACGACGAGCCGATGCCGGCGAGGCGGGACGGACCGAAGATCAACAGCGCGATGATCATGATGATGACGAGCTCCGTGGTGCCGATTCCGAACGGCATCCCCCACCTCCGGCCCTGATTGTATCATTTGGTTTCAGAGTTCCCGTCGCGCAGCAGGGCTTGCAGCCCGAGCAGCAGGCCGAAGACGAGCAACAGGGCGGGAGGCAGACGTCCGATCGACGCCGCGTCGGCGGTGGACGCGGAGCTCGGAAACCGACTCGACGCCAACCCGCGTAGCGATAGCAACGATGATGCCGCCGCAGCGGCGGTGCGCCCCTGCGCGACCGCGCGTTGCGCGCGTGCGCCGAGGTGGGTTCTTATCGATCGGATCTCCGCAAGGAGTGCATCAGGTCCACGATCCACGAGCGGTCCTCCTTCAGCGCGAGTCGGATCGCCGCCAGCTTCGGCCGCCGCAGCTGGCGCCAGCCGATCCACGCGACGAGCGCGGCCCCGACCAAAACAACGACGACGACGAGCAGCGCCGCCACCCAAGCCGGCATCCAGTTCGCAAGCACGAGCACGAGCAGCGCTGGGAGGAGGAACAACGCGCCCCCGAGCAACGCGAGGGCGGCGACGAAGAGTGCCGCCGAACGCGCCACCTCGGACGCGGCCCGCCGGGCTTCCATCCCGGCCAGCTCGGCATGGGCGGCGAACAGCCGGCCGAGCGCCGAGGAGCCCGCCATCTCCGACTCGGGGGTTCGCCGATCGTCCGTCATCGGTCGCCCATCACAGTACGCCGTGCGCCGTCACGATCGCGCGCGCAATGTCCACGAGCTTCTTGTTTTCCTTTTGACTCTGCACTTGCATGCGACGAAACGCCTCGGCCTCGCTGATACCGAGCCGCTTCATGAGCATGCCCTTCGCGCGCTCGATGTACTTGCGCGCCTCCAGGGCCTCCCGCAGGTCCGCGACCTCGGCGGTCAACTGCTCGAACTCCCGAAACCGAGCGCAGGCGAGCTGGATGGTCGGCTGCAGCTCCTCTTCGCTGATCGGCTTGATCAGATAGGCGAAGACGCCGGCCTCGGTTGCGCGCTCGATCAACTCGACCTCGCTGTAGGCGGTCAACAAAACTATCGGGATCGCGCGCTGGCCGGCGATCTCTCGCGCCGCGCTGATGCCGTCCATCTCTGGCATCCTGATGTCCAAGATCGCCAGATCGGGCTGCTGCTCCAACGCCAACGCGACCGCTTCCGCGCCGTTCGACGCCTCTGCGACGACGTCGTGCCCCAAGGACCGCAATTGGGTCCGAAGCGTCATTACGCGAATCGCCTCGTCATCGGCAATGAGGATTCGAAGTCGTTCGGTCATCGTCGGAAACGCACCTCGGCGGTCGTGCCGGCTCCCGATCGCAACGAGAACGTGCCCTGCAGATCGCGGGACACGAGGTCACGCACGATGAGGAGTCCCAGGTGCGCGTCGTGGTCGAAGGAAAACCGCGCCGGAAGCCCCTTTCCATTGTCGCACACGGAAACGATCACCTCGTCCCCCTCCTCCCGCAGGGCGATCGTGACGCGCCCGACCTGCTGGCTGAACGCGTGCTCCAACGCATTGGTGACCAGCTCGCTGAGGACGAGCGCGATCGCCGTCGCCTGTTTACTCGAGAGCAGCAACGTATTTCCTTGCACATCGACCGTGACGCCGCGGCCGCCGCCGGCCAGGTCGGTGCCGATCATCTCGCCGACGCGCAGCGCCAGGCGGTGTACGTCGACGTCCTCGATGTGGTCCACCGACAGCAATTGGTGCACCGCCGCGATGCTCTTCACGCGTCCGATGCTGTCCTGCAAGCTCTTACCGGCGCCCGGCTCAGCCGAGAGCTTCTCGAGATACAGCAGGTCGGCGAGAGTCTGCAAATTGTTCTTGATGCGGTGATGCATCTCTTGCAGGAGCGTGCGCAGCTGCTGGTTCGTCTCTTCCAGCGCTCGCGCGCTTTCCTGGATGCGGCGGTCCCGCTCCGCAAGATAACTCTGCGAGATGGCCAGCTCCTGGAGGTCCATCGCCTCGTAGATGAGGTCGGTCGCGCGCATGACGTCGGGTGGGTAGGCGACCCAAAGGCGCCGGTTCAGCATCAGCTGCACCTCAGCGCTGACGCTGGCGCTCATCAGCGTCAACGCCTGCAGGATCTCCTCCAGCGAGAATCCCATCTCGACCTGGCGGGCGGCAACGGCGCGGGAGTGCTCCCCCACCCGGTCGCGAATCTCACGACGCGACGCCTCGTCGGCGGCGCTCAGCACCGCCAAGAGAAGGTCAAGCGTCCCCCCGGCCCAACGAACGGCGTAGGCCTCGTGCTCCGCGTAGCGCGGCGATAACGAGTACAGGCGGCGGATCCAATCCTCTGTGATGCGGGATCGATGGCGCGCCAGATGAGCGCCGGTCGTCCGGACCGCTGACCGCAGCATCGCCTCGCGAACCGTCCGCGCGAGCGCGATCAGGCCTCCGGCGGCGCGCGACATCGTCAGTTCCGGCGGGCGAGAACGAACTCGGTGATCGCAGCGAGACTATCTCGTGCCGCACCGGCCGGCAACGATTCGATGATCGCCAACGCCGACCGCGCGTGCGACCGCGCGACGTCCAAAGCGTATTCGATCGAACCGCGGGGCGAAACGAGCGCGAGAAGGTCGGACGCCTCCCCGTGCGAGAGCGCCCCCGCGATCCGCGCCCGATCCGCCTCCGTGCCGGTGCGATAGGCATGGATCAGGGGCAGCGTCATCTTGCCGCCACGCACATCGCTGCCGATCGGCTTGCCCAAGACGGTCGGGTCGCTGGTGAAGTCGAGCGTGTCGTCGATGATCTGAAACGCGATGCCCCAGTGCAAGCCAAACGAGCCGAGCGCGGTCGCCCGTTCCGGTGACGCGCCGGCCACGTACGCACCGCTGGCGCAGGCCGAGGAGACGAGCTGCGCCGTCTTGCCCTCGACAATGCGAAAGTACACCGACTCGTCGTCGTGTGGGCGGCTTCCGTGTTTGATCTGGAGGATCTCGGCTTGGGTCATGCGGACCGTCGCGAGCGCCATCTGCGTCGCGACCGCGCGATGGGCGACGCGCGAAAACATGTGAAACGATTTCGCGAACAGGTAGTCGCCGAGCAGGACGGCGACATGATTCCCCCAGCGCACGTTCGCGGTCCGATGACCGCGGCGCAGGTCGGATTCGTCGATGACGTCGTCGTGGATCAGCGAGGCGACGTGAATCAACTCGACCGCGGCCGCGACGAGCCGCGTTTCCGGGGCGGGCGATCCAGAGGTGCGCGCGCTGAGGAACGTCAGCGCCGGCCGTACGAGCTTGCCGCGGGTCTCGAGGACGGATCCGACCAAACCCTCGAGGAACGGGTCGTCGGCGCTCAGCTCCTTGTGAAACAGCGCTTGCAGGCCGTCGAGGTCCGTTTGGACCGGCGCATAAATCTGCGAAAGAGTAGCGGACATCTCAACAAGTGGAGAGGCCTACGACGCGGGAGTGCGTGCCTCACTTCCCGAGTCGATACGTGTACTCCACGAGCGCCCAGATCTGGGGATCGGGCAACGCGAAGGCGGGCATACCGCTGCGGCGGGCCGTCCCGCTCAGACCGTTCTTGATGGCCCAGCGGGCCACACCCTTGGGCTGTTCTTGATACGCCCGGGCATGGAAGTTCATCGGCTTCGGATTCAGTGCGGCGCCCGCTGCTCCGTCCCCTTCGCCTTTGGCGCCGTGACAAACCGCGCACAACGCGTTGTACTGCGTGGCGGCCGCGGTGATGTCGGCTTGGCCCGGCGGAGTTGCCGGCTGGTCATCATGGGCTTCCGCCGGGACTACGGCCATGATGGCCTTGACCTGCTCGGCCCGCTGCGGCTCGTCCGCGACGCCTCCGCCGGCGACGCCGGTCGTGCCCTGAAACGTTCGCGCGACCGGCTTGATCTCCGGAGCGAACAGTCCGCCGCCGAGCATCAGGTAGACGAGCGCGAACAGCGGCAGGATCGCGAACAAAACCAGCAAACCCCGCGGGATCTCGCCCCGCGACAGCGCCTTCGCCGGTTCGTTGGTCTTGGCGTTCGTTTGAGGCTCGGCCATTTGTCCCTCGTTCTCGTGTTATCGCAAGCTCAGAAGGTACGCTGCGAGGTCCCGCAGCTCGTCGTCCCGAAAGAAGCCGTAGCCGTGCACGCGCCCACCGGCTGTCGCCGGATCGCGAAGCTTCGCGATGATCTGCGGCGCGCGCGTCAATCGGGCGCCGACGCGCGCCAGGTCCGGACCAATGCGCAGCGACCCCAGCAAAACAGGATTCTGTCCGATGTAGTCCCCGGCTTGCGACTCGTCTCCGATATCGCCCGCCGCGCGAACCACGCCAAAGCGCTTCTCCGGAAGCCGGACCTGCTGAGTGTGACAAGCGACGCAGTTCTCGCGGACGTAGATTTCGCGACCGTGAGCCTCTTCAGCTGACAGCGCCACGAACCGCTCCGTACCCTTGCGCAATGCCGGATCCGCGTTGGGCAAGGCCACGGTCGCGACGTACCCGGTCAATAGCGCGCCGGCGACGAGCCACGCGACCACCATCGCATTCATTCGCACGATTCACCGTCTCCCGGGCCGCTCAAGCGCCCGCCGCCGGTGCCAGCTCGCGCTCCGCCGCGGTCGCCACCTCGCCGGAGTCCGCTGACAGGAACAGGTTCCACGCGAACAGGCCGTGCCCGATGACTATGCCCCACGCGCACACGCCGCGCAGCACCAGCAGCGGCGCGACCGCCGCCGACGACGCTGAGAAGGGGATCGTACCCGAAGCCCAGGCCGCGCCCTGAATCAGACCGCCGAGCATCAGCGCGACCGCGGACGTGACCACGGCGCCTGTCGTCAACCAGTAGTGCCACCATTGCAGGCGGCGGCTCACGAACGTCCGCCCGGTCAGGGCCGGCGCCAGCGCGTACGCCGCACCGAGCGCGACGGCGCCGATGCCGCCATACATCCACAGGGTCCACTCGGCGCCGGCCCATACGCTGAGCCCCGCGAACTGGCTTGGGCCGAGCATGGCGACAACCGCCCGCGCGCTCGCTGAGGCGACGAGGCCGATCGCGCCCGTGAGCAGGAACGCCGCCGCGGGCGATTCGCCGATCGTGCGCCATCGCGCGCTGATCGTCTTCCAGAGGTTCGCGAGGATCGAGGCCGCCGGCAGCACGAGGAGCATCGCCGAAACCGCGCCGATCGTCTGCAGCCAAAACGGCACCGGGCCCCACACGAACGCGGCCGGTCCGGCGAACGGCGCGAAGGCGCACAAGCTCAGCAGGGCAACGTAGGCCAACGGCGCGCTGTGAAGGGGACGCTGGGCCAAAGCCGGCACGAACCCGAAGATCGCGGCGGCTGCGAGCTGCAGGAGCCAGAAGCCGTTCAACGCGGTCGCGACATACGCTTGCGCCAGCGCGTCCGTGATGCCGGCGTACGGGTTGTGAAACGGCCAGAATAATCCTTTTCCGAGAATCAACACGACCGGCATCGCAACGAGCGCGGCGCCGACGAACATCGCTGGCGCGTCATCCAAGATCTCCCGACCCGCGCGGCGGACGGCCCGCGCGAACGCGAGGCCGAGGATCAGCACCGCCAGGAGGCGGAGGAGATCCGACGGCCACGGCGCCTCGCCCCACGCACGCCCGCGCGTCCAGCCCGCGGAGAGGTGCCACCATGCCAGACCCGCTGCCAGGTTCCAGGACCAGAAGGCGAGGTGGGCGATCCCTTCACCGATCCCCGACGCACGGCCGAGACGCGGCGCGAACCGTATCGCCGCGGCGATCAACAGGTTCGAGGCGAAGCCGAAGACGGCCGCGTCGCCGGCGATCGCCGCGACGCGGCCGCTCGAGAACCAGGCGATGCCGTTGAGAAACCCCGGGAATCCGATCTTCCAGGCGAAGATCGCCTCATAGAAGACCGCAACCGCACCCCAGAACACGCCGGCGATGAGGAATCGACGCGACGCGCTCCATTCCTCTTCCGAAAACATCCACGCGAGCATTCCCATCGTCTCCTAGGCTTCCGCGATCAGCCCGAACGCCGCCACGAACAACAGGACCACAAAGAGGACGAGATAGAACATTGCATAGGCCACGTACGCCTTGAGGCGTTTCGGCGCGAACCGCGGAATGCTCATCGTTTTCCTCCGGCCGGCGCGGGGGTGATCCCCGCGACCTTGTCGACGAAGGCGCGGACGCCCGCGACGAATCCGTCGCGATCGTGCATACCGTACGCGACCAAGCCGATGCGCTCGGGATCAACCTTTTGCCGCTGCAGCCGCTTGCGCAGCTGATCGATCCGCTCCTCCATGATCCAGTTGCCTTCACGGTTCAGGCAGTCTCCCATGGGGCACCCGCAGACGAAGACGCCGGCCGCTCCGCTTTTCAAGGCAAGGTCCAGCCAGCCGGTTTTCACGAAACCGGAGCATGGTACCAGAACCAGCGTCACGTTCGGGAAGCCGAGCATCGTGCCGTCGGCGTTGATGAGCCCCTCGCTATTGACCGCCCAATCGCAGAGAAACCCGACGACGCGGGGCGCTGGGGTCGATGCGTTCGGATCCATCGCTGTTTCCATCCGTTCCTCCGCTCGCTAGGACGCGGCAGGCGCCGGCGCCTGCGCGCCCGCGCGGATCATTTCTTGTACGTCCTTGTCGAGGAGGCGCGGCAGTTCGAGGGCCTCGAACGGGCAAGCCCCGATGCAGATCCCGCACTCGACGCAGCGCGGCTCGACGACAACCGCGAGGAGCTTGCGGTTCGCGGCCGCCTTGCTCTTGCCCGGCTCGTGGCTCGGCACCATGTAGATGGCGTTGTACGGGCAATCGTAGTAGCAGAGCTCGCAGCCGGTGCAGTTCTCCTCGACGACCGTGGCCTGACCCAGGCCACGGAGGCCCCTCTCCGCCGGTGTTTCCCGAATCGAGTAGGGAATGTAGAGACCGTAGGCGATGATCACGCCGATGAGCGCCAACGCCCAGGCCGGCGCCAGCCACTTCATCAGCGCGTACGGCCACAAGTAGAACCACGCCACCTCGAAGGACTGCGGCGCCGACCCCGGTTGCGCGGCCGCGCCGCTCGTGGCCGGCAGCACCGCCGACACGAAGAAGAGCGCGCCCAGGCAAAACAACACCCACACGGCCGGCGGCCAAACGCGGGGCGCGCGCAGCCGCACGTAGTGCCACCACAGCAGCGCGTACAAGGTCATCGCCGGCGCGATGTGCAGCGCCAGGACGCGCGGCAGTGTCGTGCCGTTGATGCCGGGGCCGCCGAGGAACATCGTCGCCAGCCAGTTGCCGCCTAGCGGGATCGACCGCAGCGCCTGCACGGTCATGCTGACGAGAAGAAGCGAACGCTCGTCCCAAACCAGGAGATATCCGGTCAAGCCCGCGAATCCTGAGAAGACAAGCAAGACCATGCCGGAGATCCACTGACTGTCCCGGGCTTCCCGATAGCGATCGGTGAACCAGTTGCGGAACAGGTGCACGAAGATCGCGATCATGAAGCCGTCGGCCGCGTAGCGGTGGAGGCCGCGGAAGATCACGCCGTAGGGAACGCCCTCGGTGAGGAATTGAACCGAAGCGTAAGCACCTTCCAGGCTCGGCTCGTAGTAAAGGAAGATCAGGATTCCCGTGATGACGAGAACGGTCAGGAACAAGTTGGCGAGCCCGCCCGTGTAATAAAGCGGGTTGAAATCCTGGTACAGCAGCCGATTGATGAAAACGTCGGCTTTCAACGTTGCGCTCTGAAGACGCAGCCAGAGGCGTTTCGTCACGTTCCTACTCCTCGCCCGCCGCGGTGTCGGCCTTGCGGAACAATACGACCACGGCGGAGAACATCATAAGCAGCAAACCGAGCGCGGCGCTGCCGACCAGCTTCTGGCTCGCCCACTCGCCGTACAACATCGCGCCCACGCAACCCAAGCCGGCGAGAATCAGCACCAGCGCGAGCCCCATGTACATCCCGCCGCTTCGACCTTGGCTCATCGTGCTCCCCATCGCCGCGCCAGCGGCGCAGCCTCAAGAGTCCCGCAGAAATCGTTCATACAGACCCAACCGGCGACGCAATCTGCCGGCCCGCCGATCCGATTCGTACACGAGGAACCCTGCGCACAGGAACGCGGTGACGAGCACGACGAGGAGCCCGATCGCCATCGCCCAGTCCTGCGGCGCGCCGCGACGAATCGCGGCCGACCACGCCGCGTAGCTCTCGCGGAGCGCGACGACCGCCGCGAAGAACGCGAGGAGGAAGCCGATGTGCCGCACGTTACGCTCAGGCGCCCGGAGACGGCGCCGCCCGGCCACCGGCCGGCGGCCGCAGCGGCTTGCTCTGCGCCGCTTCCGCCGCTCGTTGTCTTCGCCGATATCGAACTTCCAAGATGAGCCCGACAATCATCGCACCCAGGGTGGCGAGCATGATCAAGTGCGGATCCTGGTCGATGACCGCGACGTTCCAGATGATCAGCGCCGTGAACAACAGATACCAAGTCAACGCGACGAAACCGACGGTGGCGAAGAATGGTCGTTCCGAGAGCTTGCGTCCCTTGGTGCGGTCCAGGAACGGTATCAACATGCCGTAGTTGATCAAGAGCCCGGGTCCGAGGCCGGCCCACAGCGGCGGCGTGTACTTCACGTATTGATACAAGGCGAGGAAGTACCAGTCCGACAAGATCGGCAGCGGCGTTCGGTTCGGGTCGGCGCGCCGGCCGAGCTCGGCCGGGAAGATGTAGCTGGTCGCGACGATCATCGCCAGCAGGACGAGGATCATCGCCGGCGACATCAGGAACCGCCGCCGCCGCGTGAAGATGTAGTACAGCTCGACGGCGACTAAGCAGAGCGCCGAGATCCCGAAGTGGATCGCGTAGAACCGCGTCAGCGTGCCCTGACCGATCGCCGGCCCGCCGAGGAAGATGTAGGCGATCGCGGTTCCGAACTTCGTGGCGCCGATGATCGGCAGCTCATCCAGGTAGATTGAGGTCGTCAACACGACCTTCGCGGCCCAAAATGCGCGCTGGTTCCAGATCAGGAGGTATCCGGTGATCCCCGAGATCATGCCGAGGACGAGCGACAGGAACAGGATTATCCATGACAGCTCACCGGGGCGCTTGTACTCCGCAAGGAAGTACATGCGATACAACCGCAGCAAGATGCCGAGGATGAGGAGGTCGGCCGCGTACTTGTGCGCGCCGCGAATGAGCCAGCCGAACGGAACCTCGTGCTGAATGCGGATGATCGAGTTGTAAGCGGCGGCTTCGGTCGGCTCGTACCAGAACATGAGCCAAACGCCCGTCACGATCACGACGATCCAGGAAAAGTAGACGATCTGGCCGAGGGTGTAAAGCGGGTTGGTTTGGGCGACGTCGACGTAGGTTTCGTCGAACAGATCGAGCTTTTGCTTTCGCTCTCGGAACCACTCCCGGAGCCGATCGCCCAGTTGGTTCATGCTACCGTCTCCATCCCCTTTGCCGGGCGGCCGCCGCGGCGCACGTGCGCTCGACCAAAGACCGGCACGCGGCGCCGTGTTCAGCACCGACGCTTCGTCACACCGCGCCGTCTAGGCGATTCCGCCCGGCTCCGCGCCGGTCACGACCAAGATGCCGTCGCGGATCTCGTAGGACATGTATCGCGGCTCCCGCGGCGCCGGACCGGAAATCACACGTCCCGGCACCTTCGCGTCCGCCGGATCGTAGATCGACAGGTGGCAAGGACACGCCATCAAGCCGTGCTGCCGTTCCGGCGGCGGTGTGTATCCGCCGTACCCCGCGGTCACTTCCTTGTGGTTCGGTACGAAGTTGAAGATGCAGCCGAGGTGCGGACAGATGCGCGAGAACATCACGATGTCCGTCTCGACTTTTCCTTGCTGGAAGCCTGGGAAGGACAGCTTGTTCGGCAACTTGATTGCCATCGCCGGAATCGTCGCCGACTTCGACCGCTGCGGCGTGTATTGCGCGAATGCCTGCGTGTATACGAAGTAGCGAAACGACCACGGCTCTTTGAACTCCTGCACGGATCCCAGCGGCAGAGCACCGCCGGTCGGTAGGTCCATTTCGGCCAAGTTCTGCAATTGCCCCTTGGGCAGCCCCAAGCCCGGTTCGAGGTTCGGCTTGAGGAATCGCAGGATCGGCGCCCCGTAGGCCGCGAGCCCACCGAGAACCGGCAACGCCGCGAGTGCCTTGAGGAACTTTCGCCGGCCCAATCCCTTGTTGCGGTTCTCCATATCGAGGTGCACTCCACTCGCCGAATATGCTTAGCGCCGGTCCGCCGGCGGCGTATAGACGAAAGTCCAGATGTAATCTACCACAGACCACATTTCGCCCGAGGACAGCTTTTCGGCATACGGATCCATCAACTTCAGGCCGCGACGCTGAACGCCTTGCGCGACGGCCTGGTACAGGTCGACCGGTTTGCGATAGGCCATCCAATCACGATCCGTGAAGATCCCCGGTCCGACGCCGCGTCCCCACGTCCAGATCTTTTGCCGGATCTCGTCGCTCTTCGGGCCTTTCCCGTCGCCGGCGAGACCGTGGCAGCTCGCGCACTGCGCCTCGTAGATGCGCTGGCCCGCGTCCAGCTTCGCTTTCGTCGTCGCCCGGCTCCACTCCCAGAACAGCACGTTCCAGGTCTCTTCCGTGTGCAACCGCGGCGGCCCGGCATCGTTCGCTCCATAAGAAGGATGTCCGAAACCCGGCATTGCCGTGTGCGGGCGGCCTCGGTAGATCGTTTCGTACAACGCGAACGGCGAGTTCAGCCTCATCTGATCGAGATTGTTGAACCGGGCCGGGCGCGACGGCAGCGACGGCTGCTCGAGGTGCGCGCGAAACAGGGCGAACGTATCGGTCAATGGGTTCTTGTGGGGCGCGACGAGCGTTTTCGCCATGGGCCCTTCCCCATGACCGTCCGCGCCGTGACAGACGGCGCACCGCGCCTGATAGATCTTCTCGCCCTCGTCGGCGTTCGGCTTCTCGGGCATGAAGTTGTACTTCACCGCATGCGTGCCCAACGGCGCGAACGACGGGCGTTCCGCCGATCCGGTCTGAAGCTTCGGCTGGCACCCCGAGAGCAGGAGAGCCGCCGTAGCGAGGAGACCGATTACGAACAGCGGTGACAATGCTCGGTAGGATCCGTGAGCCGGCACGCTAGGTTCTGTTCGTCGCTGCACTAGGGATTCCTCTTCGGGTCGTGCGGCCAGCTTTCGTCCAGCTCGCCGCCCGGCGCCGAGGCTGATCAGCCGCGCTCGTCGCTCTCATATTTCGTTGGACACTTCGCCAGCAACACGACGGCGTCGAACGGTTCGCCGGCGCGGCCCCGGCCTTCGACGACGATCTGCGCATCGTCCTTGAAGAGGTCCGGGAACGTCCCTTGGTATCGCACGGCGAGTCTGCGCCCGCCCTCCGCCATCTCAAACTCGACCTTCCGGCCAAGCTCCAACCAACGGATGGACCCGGGCACCACGCGTCCAGCGACGCGAGCATCCATGGGGCGACTCGCGTCGAGCCGCCGATGGAACTCCGAGACCGTGACATAGTACACGGCCGCGGACCGCACACCGCCCCAGACCAGGTAGCCGAGGGCCGCCATCGACGTCAATCCGAGGATCCAGTACCGTTTCGTTCGCTTCATCCGTGCGCTCTGCTCCACGCGCTAGGGCCGATCGGCGTCCTCCGCCGGCCTGTCTTTGCGCAGCTCCGCGATCTGCCGCCGCAGGTCATCGGCGCGACGGCTCAATAGGAACAGATACATCGCCAAGGCGAGCCAGATGACGACATATCCGAAGAATAGATACGTCATGGCGCGGCGCTAGGCAAGAGTCTCCGCGCGAAGGCGCGCGACGGCCGCCGCGGCGAGCCCGAGACGAAGCCGAACACGCGTCAACACGAAGTACAGGACGAGCATGGTCACCAGCGACACGAGAAACGTCTCCAACATCGCCGGCTCAAGGCCTCTGCCACGGCGCGTGAAAATGACGGGCGAGATGCCACGGAGCAACCGCGCGGAGAAGAACACGAGCGGCACGTTGACCAGGGACACGATTCCGAGAACGGCGGCGAGTCGTGCTTGCCGTTCCCCCTCGGCCGACGCGCGCAGCGCCATGTATGCCATGTACATCAATTGCATGATCAGCGTGGCCGTGAGCTGCGGATCCCACGTCCACCAGACGCCCCACGTCGGCCGCGCCCAGATCGAGCCCGTCACGATGACGAGCCCGTTGAACAGCACGCCGATCTCGGCCGACGCGGCCGCGAGCTCGTCCCAGAACTCCCTACCGGTGCGTAGATACTGCAAGCTGCCGAGGAAAACGACCGCGAACGCCAAGAAGGAGACGAACGACAGCGAGACGTGGAAGTAGAAGATGCGCTGAACTTGACCCATGATCCGTTCGGTGGGCGCGTACAGAAAGACCATCCAGAGGGAAAGCAACATCAACACGGACAAGCATCCGATCCACAACGCGTCCGTGCGCCTCACAAACCCTCCTCCACGACCGTTTCGAACAACAGCAGGCTTGCGGCTCCGAGAATGATATCAAAGGCCCCCAGCAGCCGCAATTCAGCGGACGCGAGATCGAGCGCTCCGCCGCCGAGGATCGTCCGCGTCGCGCCGACGCAGGCGATCAAGAGCGGCATGACGATAGGAAACAGCGCGATCGGCAGTAGAGCTTCCCGCAACCGCGCCACGGAAGCCATCGCCGCAAACAACGTGCCGACGATCGCGAGCCCAACGCTGCCGAGGACGATGACGACGACCAGCGGCAGGAGCGCGCGCGTCAGATCGACGTTCAATAAGACGGCGAACAACGGCAACATGAACGCTTGCACGATCAGGATCCACAACAAGTTGCTCGCCGCCTTGGCGGCGAGGATGGTCATCCGGTCCACGGGGGATTCCAAGACGCCGTTTCCGGCGCCGCGTTCGCGCTCCATCTGAAACGATCGGCCGATCCCGACGGATGACGAAAAGGCGAGCAGCACCCAGAGGAGTCCTGGCGCGATCTCGCGCGCAACCGTTGGGTTGAGCCCGATCGTGAAGCTGACGAGCACCAACACTACGAGCGACATCAGGCACATCGCCGACAGGATCTCCCGCGTGCGCAGCTCCAGTCGCGCGTCCTTGACGAATAACTCCCAGAATCGACTCACTGAGCGTGCAACGCTCCGTTGTGGAGCCGCGCGACGCGAATCTGCAGACCATCCAGTTCGTCGACTCGATGCGTGGTGACCACAATCGATCCGCCACGGCCAAGGTGATGGGCCATGCGTCCGCGCAGCCAGGCCGCACCCGCCGCGTCCAATCCGGTGAACGGCTCGTCGAGGACCAATAGATCGGGCCGCGGCAGCAACGCGCGTGCGACCGCGGCACGCTGCACCCATCCGCGCGACAGATGCCGAACGAGCTGCCCTGCGCGCGGCGCCAGTCCGCTTTCCCTCATCATCGCGTCCCAGTCGTCCCGGATGCCGCCATAGAGAGAACAGAACAGCCGCAGGTTCTCGGCGACGGTCAGTCCCTCGTATAAGTAAGGCTCGTGCGCGACGACGCCGATCCGCCGGCGCGTGAGATCCAACGACGTCTGCGGGTCATGGCCGAAGATCCGCAGCGT
>VGFF01000010.1 GCA_016868955.1 Armatimonadota bacterium | reverse complement strand
TGGTCCGCGCCGCGGTGTGCCGTCCTCGGGCTCGGTGTGCGCGCGGCGGCGGAAGCGGCGGCGTTGGCCGGCGGCGCGATGGGGCACGCGCTCGACTACGACGATGTCTCCGATCCGCTCTCCGGCCATCCCAGCGTCGTGCTCGCGCCGGCCGCGCTCGCCGCGGCCGAAGCCGCGGAAGGCACCGGCGCTGACTTCCTGGCAGGCTACGTTGTCGGCTTCGAGGTGTGCGCGGCCTTGGGGCGCGGCCTCAATCCCGAGCACTACCGTCGCGGCTGGCACGCGACGTCGACGATCGGCAGCGTCGCGGCCGCGGCCGCGGCTGCGCGCGCGATGCGGTTGAGCGAGCGGGAAACGACCATCGCGTTGAGCATCGGTGTCTCGCTGGCCGGCGGCGTGCGGCAGAACTTCGGATCGATGACGAAGCCGTTCCACGCCGGCAGCGCCGCCCGCAACGGCGTCGTCGCCGCGACGATGGCGGCGGCGGGGCTGTCGGCGGCGCCCGACGCGATCGAGGGGACGTACGGATTCGCGGCGCTCTTCGCCGACGGGGCGAGCGAGGCGCTGCGCGACGCTGTCGCCGCGCTCGGGCGGCGCTGGAGCCTCGCCGAGGACGGCATCTGGCTGAAGAAGTACCCGTGCTGCGCCTCGACGCACCGCAGCCTCGACGCGATCTTCGAAATCCTCGGGCGCGAGCGCGTCGCCGCGGATGAGATCGCGTCGATCACCTCGCACGTGCCCGATATCGCGGCGCAAGTGTTGATCCACACGACGCCGCAAGACGCGCTGCAGGGCAAGTTCAGCATGCAATACTGCCTCGCCGCCGCCGTTCTCGACGGCGCGATCACTCTGGGGACGTTTCGCGACGACGCGGTGCGCCGGCCGGCAGCGCAGGCGCTGGGCCGGCGCGTGACGATGATCGCGAACGGGCCGGACCAGGACGCGCCCACGGACGTGAGCCTCGTCACGCGGGACGGCCGCACGTTATCCGCGGCGGTTCGCGACGCGCGCGGCCACCCGCACCACGCGATGACGGAATCGGAGGTGCGCGAGAAGTTCGCCGATTGCGCGTCGCCCGCCGTCGGGGCGGTGCACGCGGCGCGGCTGGCGGACGCGATCCTCGGTGCCGATCGACTGCCGCAGGCGCGGACGTTGGGCGATCTCGTTGCCGACGCCACGGTGAGCGCGCGATGACCGCGCCGGCGCCGCTGCGCTCCGACGAGCTGAAGGGACAGAGCGCGATCGTGACCGGCGGCGCACAAGGCATCCGGCGCACCATCGTGGATGCGCTTGCGGCGATGGGCGCGCGGGCCGCGATCGCCGACATACAGGGAGAAGCAGCGGCGCGCGTCTCCGCAGAGGTCAGCGCCGCGTATGAGGTCGCGGCGTTCGCGGTCTCGACCGACGTGTCGCAGCGCACGCACGTCGACGATCTGGCGCGGCGCGTCCTCGAGGACTTCGGCAGCGTGCAGATCCTCGTCTGCGCCGCCGGTGGACTCCTCGGTCACGTCGCGCGGCCGCTCGAGCAGACGGCCGACGAAGCGTGGCACGACATCGTCAACGTCAATTTGCACGGCACTTTCTACGTCTGCCGCGCGTTCATCGGACGCATGAAGAAACAGCGGTACGGGGGAATCGTCAACATTACGTCTGGTGCCGGGCGGTCCGTGAGCCGCACAAAGATCCACGCGTACACGACCGCGAAAGCGGCCGTGTACGGCTTCACGCGCGAGATGGCGAAGGAGTGCGGCCCCTTCGGCATCACCGCCAACAGCGTTGCGCCCGGGTTCGTGATGACGCCGCTGGGCCGCGATCAGTGGGCGATGAAGTCACAAGAAGAGAAGGACGATCTGATGAAGAGCATCGCGGTCGGCCGCACGGCCGAAGCGCAAGAGATCGCGGCCGTGACTGCGTTCTTGTGCACGCCGCGCGCCGGCTACGTCACCGGTCAGGTCATCGGCGTCGACGGCGGGCACTGGATGTTCGGTTGAGGCGCCGGGCCAGCTGGCCCGGCGCCTCAACCGCCCCAGAGAGGCCCTACATCTTCTTCTTGATCTCGAGCTGCCCTTCGGCCTTGCCTTCCTTGCCGCCAAGCTTGCACGAGACCGTCACGGGCGACTTTCCATCCGCCGCGGTCGCGGCGAGCTTCCAAGACCAGGACACGGTACCGCGACCGCTCGCCTTCTTCGGTGCCAGCGCCTTCGCTTCGCTGGCGCCCGACTTCAGCTCGACGGTGATCGCACACTCCGCGTTTCCCATCGTCTGCGCGTCGACCTGGACGGTACCGCCGGGCGCCACCGGCGAGGTGATCTTGACGGTCTTGACGCCGAGGCCCGACATGGCGTCGCCGGACATTGACTTCGAAGCGGGCGACGCCGGCACGGCGAGCGCGGCGGAAGCCGCCAATGACAGAGTAACGAACAATGCGCCGATTACGGCGACAAAGCCACGAGTGTTCATTCTCTGGGGTCCTCACAAGACGTGGACTTCACCTATGTGAGCGTCATCGTGACCGTAATCGTTCCCTTCGGCGAGGCGGCCCGCGCGCGGCCGATCCACCGCCCAGGGGAACCGGCGCGAATCCACGAAACACGTCGACGGATCTATGACACGGAACCTGCGATTCGATCCCGTCGCGTCCCTTTCCATGGCGCCGACTGTGTCCGCCGCTGGCATCCTCGCCGGGATCACGTTCAGCCGCTTCTTCGCGTTCGTCGCGCGGATGCACATTACGCCGTTCTTCCCCGAGCTGATGCAGCGTTATGGCGTCGGGCTGGTCGAGATGGGCGTCCTGATGTCGGCGTTCTTCGTCGCCTACGCGGCGTTGCTGCCGTTCGCCGGATGGCTCGCCGACCGGGCCTCGCCGCGGCTGCAGCTCGCCGCCGGACTCGCGCTCCTCGCCGTCGGCATCGCCGGCGTCGGATTGGTCACGACGTATGCGGCCGCCCTGGCCCTGCGGGTCGTCGAGGGCATCGGGTCGGCGCTCGTGTTCCCGATCGGCATGAAGTTGTTCACATCCTACCTGCCGCTCCACCAGCGAGGACGTGCCGCCGGCATCACCGAGGTCGCGATCGGCTCGGCGTTGATCACGACGCTCACGTTCTCTCCATTGATTTCGGTGCAGGCCGGCGTCGAGCCGACGACATTGTTCGTCGCCTTCGGCATTCTCTGCCTTACCGGGTTCGCGTTGCTGCCGCGGATGCCGGCGACGCAGCCGCCCGCCATCCCTGGATCGGCAGGCGCCGCGACGACGGGCGGGACCGGCGCCGCGTCGGACGAGACGACGCGGGCGCCGCGCTTGTCACGCGCGATGGTCGTCGAGCTGCTGCTGCTCTCGCTGGCCGGCGTTTTGGGTCTCTCCGTCGCGAACGGCGTCCTCGCCTGGCTGCCCGCCTATCTGGAAACCGGTCTGCACTTCGCGAAGGCGCGCGTCGCGTTCGTAATGGGGCTGCTGACATCGACGCAAATCGTGTCCGCGTACGTCGCCGGCACGATCACCGATCGCATGCGCGATCGGGTACCGATCGCCGTCTGGGGGACGATCCTGCAGGGGCTCGGGTGCGTGGGTCTGCTGTGGGCGTCCGACTGGACCGTGTGGCCGCTGGCGGTCGTCGTCGGCGTCGGATTCGCCTGGGCGATCACACCGATGACGCTGCTCGTCGCCGAGTACTTCGGCGCGTCCCGCGCCGGCGTCACGACGTCGGTGTCCGTGGCCATCTCGCAGACCGGCTCCGGTTTCGCGGCGGCGCTGTTCGGCTGGATTGCGGAGACGACCAAGGGTTTCGCGGGAGTCTGGTTGTTCTCTGTGGCGCTGTCAGCGGCGCGGCTGGGGTTGTTCCTGCTACGCGGCAGGGCGTGGTCGCGAGGCCGGCCCGGCCACTAGCCCTCCAACGCCGCGACCGCCTCCCGCAACGCGTGCACGACGCGATTGCGCTCGCGGACCAAGCGCGTGCGCAGAAAACCTGCGTCGTCGGACCCGTCGGGGAGCGTTGCCAGCTTCGCGATCGCCTGCAATCCGGGCAACGGCAGCATCGGCACCGCCATGTCGTGGTCGAACGCGCTCGCCTGCGTGTAGTTGATCGGAATCAAGGCGCGCACGGCGCGGTGGATAGCGCGGCTGGCGGCCTCGGCCCGTGTGGCGTCCTTCGCGAGCGCGGGGGATCGTTCGTCGAGCGCGCGGGCGGCCTCCCGCAGGCGCGCGACCTCGCGCTCGACCGCCGTCAAATCGAACCGTCCCGCCGCTTTCGCGTTCATTCCCTCGACGATGCCGGCGATCTCCGCCGCGACCGCCGACACTGACAGCGGCAGGACGGCGTCACGGCACAGTCGCAGCGCCGACAGAGCGTAGATCTTCGTGTCGAGGTGCAGGATGCCGCGGTCGGCCTTGTCGATCGTGTCCGCTTCCGTGTGCCACCACCAACCGTAGCCGCTGCCGCCGACCTTCGCGCGCTGATCCGTCGGCCGCGACGACAACAGCATGAACAATGTCGGAACGCCGATGCCCCAGAACGACTGATCGCCGGCCCGCACGGGACGCTCCATCGCGGGGTTCTGTCCGGTCAGCTCGCCGATGACCGCCTTGCCGATCGGAAACGTCTCGGCCGTCGCCATGACCTCGTCGTATTCGGTCGCGCCGAGCGGTCCCGTCGAGTCGCAGTTGAGGTGCGCGACGCAGCGATCGTGCAGCTCCTGCCAGTGGTTGTCGGCGTACCATGCCGAACCGGCGTATCGGCCGGTGGAGTGGCCGGGCCAGAAGCAGACGCGCAGGCCGCGCCGCAACGACGCGCGCTGCTTCGCGAAGACGCGCGCGACCTCAAGGCAGGTCGCGTTGCCGGTCGCGTTGTCGGTCGCGCCCAGGTACCAGGAGTCGACGTGGCCGGACAGCATGACGAACTCCGGCCCGCTACCGCGGATATCGCCGGTGACAAGCTGGACGCGGCGCCAGCCCGTTTCCGATCGGGCACGCAATCGGATCTTCACCGGTCCGTCACGCAACGCCGCGATGAGTGCCTTGCCAGGGTTGTGCGAGATCGTGACGACCGGGATCTTCGGGATCGTGTCGATCGTCTCGGGCGTCGGCGTGCCCCAGATCGGCGTGACGATGCCTTCGTGCAGCGCGTCTTCATCCGACGGCCAAGCATGCACGTACCCAGCGGCGCCATGCTGCGCGGCGGTCAGCATGTTGTGACGGCTTCCGGCCTCGGAGACCACGAACTTTCCTTTGATGTCAGCCGCGGCCAGCCGTTTCTGCGATTCCGTGTCGCGGAACATGTCGGAGCCGCCGGGCACGTAGATCAGCTCGGCGACGAGCCCATCGTCCGACGTGTTCGCCGAAAACGATCGCGTCTTCGTCGGCACGCTCGATCCGCCCGTCCACGACTTCGGCGCGGCGACGACGTCGATCGACGCCGGCCCCGGAAAGCTCAGATAGGCGTCGAATTCGTGTACCGTGACATCGGCGCCGGCCGCCCGAAGCTGATCCGCGATGTATGCCATCGCTTGGTGCTCGCCGGGCGTCCCCGACGTGCGGTCGATCGCCGCCAGAAACGTGAGATCCGTCCACAAGCGCTCCGCCGAGACGGCCGCCAAAAACCCTTCTTCGATCCCATCACGCATGCAGGCCCTCCAAGGTAACCTCAACTTGCCGTATCGCTTTCGCGAGCGCGTGCGCGGCCCGGTTGCGCGCGCGGACGAGCGCCGTCTCCAAGAACTTCGCGTCGTCGCTGCCCGATTTGGTCTTCGCGAGCTTGCGCACGTCGTCGAGGGCCCCGAGCGGCGTGGCCGGCAGCGCCAGGTCATGGTCGAACGCGCCCGAACGCGTGTAGCTCACGGGCACGAGGGTTCGGCACACGGCTTGGATGCACGCGTTGACCGTCGCGATGCCGGCCTCGTCCTCGTGTCCGGTCGCTGCATCGCGGGCCAGAGTATCGGCCCGGCGATGCAGCGCGACCGCAAGCGACTCTAGCTTGCGCGCGCGCGTCTCCAGTTGTTCGAGATCGAAGCGCCCACCGGCCACCTTCGCCAGATCCTCGAGGATCTGTACCCACTCGGCAGCATGCTCGCGCAGATCAAGCGGCAAGACCGGTGCGGCCGCGAGTCGGAACAGCACCGTCGCGTAGACTCGCGTGTCGCGGATGAAGTTGTCCTCGTCGATCTTGTCGAGCGTGTCCTGCGCCGTGTGCCACCACCAGCCGAGGCCGCCCGACAAGACCTTGCCGCCGAGGCGAACCGCGAGCGCCCGGCTCGTCGCGTCGTCATGCGGCGGCTGGTGGCTGATGCTCATGAACATCGAAGCGACGCCGACGCCGACGAGCGAGTGATCTCCCATGCGCCCGATGCGCTTGCCGATCAGCTCTTGCCCCGCGTGTTCTCGAATCGCCGCCGCCGCCAGCGGCTTCGTCTCCGCCATCAGCGTCGGGTCGACGAGCACGTTCGCGCCCTTGCCGCCGACGGAGTCGATGTTGACGTGGGCGACGCAGTGCTCGTGCAGCGCTTCCCAATGGTGGTCGACGTACCACGCCGACCCGGAGTAGCGGCCGTGCGAGTGCCCGGACCAGAAACACAACCGGATGCCTCGGCGCAAGTGCGCGCACTCGGCGTTCAGCAACCCGGCGAGCTCGATCATCGCCGCGTTCGCCGTGCCGTTGTCCATCGCGCCGTGATCCCAGGAGTCGAGGTGGCCGCTGAACAAGATGAAGTCCTTCGTTTGACCCGGGATGTCGGCGACGAGCAACGGCGTCTTGCGCCATCCGGTATCGGCCTTCGTGCGCAGGCGCACGCGCACGGCGCCCTTGGCGAGCCGCTCGCGCAGCCAAGCGCCGTCGCCGCGCCTGATGCAGGCCGCGGCCGATTTCGGCATCAGGGGCACGCGATCGGGTGTCGGGCTGCCCCAGACCGGCGAGATGATCATCCAGTGCAGGTGGTCGTCACCGGCGTGGAGGTGACCGGCGGCGCCGTGGCGGTCCGCGTCCATGGCCTTGCTCGGCGAAGGTAATCCGTCGAACAACAGAACCTTGCCTCGCAGGTCCTTTCCTTCGAAGTCGGCGGCGTGGCCCTCGCCGCAGTACACGAGCTCGCCTTCGATGCCCTCCGCCGGCGTCGTGATCGAGAACGACGTCGTGTAGCATTCAATCTTCCGCGATTCCGGCGCGATCACGTCCAACGCCGCCTCGACCGGCAGACTGACGTAGGCGTCGTGGTGAAGCAGCTTCGTCGAGACGCCGAGCGCTTCCAAGCGCGCCTGCACGTCACGAAACGCGCGGTCCTCCTCCGGCGTGCCCGTCAGCCGGACGTAGCGCGCGATCGCCGCCGTGTGGTCCAGCAGCCGCTTGCCCGAGACCGCCTCGACGATCCGCCTCTCGACGTCCCGCAAAGCGGTGAACAACTCGCTCATCGTGATCTCTCCTTGTCCGGCGCCGTGGGGACGGCGTGACCGACGACGCCGCGCGCCTCGATCCGCGCGCCAAAAGCCCGGCTCGTCTCGTCCAGCATCGTCAGGATCTCGGTGGCGACCGCCCCTTCGGCGATCGCCGGCTCACCGTCGGTCGTCAGCATCAAGGGCACGATTTCGACGGCACGCACGCCATCGGCATCGAGCGTGAGGACCGGCAGCGCCGACAGGCGATTCGCGCGCGAGCGCAGCGACTTCCAGGAGTACGGCGGGTAGTCTCGGCGCAGGCCGACCGCGTTCGTCGGCCGCAGGCGGTGGAACAGGAAGTTGCCCAACGAGTAGAAGATGACCGCGCCGCGGTGGAACGCGATCGGGTGCAGGACGTGCGCGTGATTCCCGACGATGACGCTCGCGCCGGCTTCGACGAGCGCGTGGGCGAGCGGTGGTTGGTACTCGGCAACCGCGTCCTGGAAGGGCGCGACGAATCCGGCCGGCACGCCCCAATGCATCCCGACGATCACGAGGTCGGCGGCGGCTTTGGCGCGGCGCACCGCGTCGGCCGCTCGCGCGACGTCGGCGACCTCCGATCCCGTCTCGACATACGGCGCCGTGCCCGGCTGCTCGAGCAAGCTCTCGGCGTCGATCACGTAGCGCGTGTAGACGCGAATCGGCGCGATGCCCGGGCGATCGGCCGTGGCGGCCGACCCGGGCGGCAGGGTGCCCGACAATCCGACGAAGGCGACGCGCAAGCCGTGGGCGATTGCGATGTGGGGCGCGAACGCCTCGTTGATCGACGCGCCGGCGCCCACGGTCGCGATGCCGGCGCCGGCAAGAGCGGTCAACGTGTCATGCAAACCTTGCGCGCCGCAATCGAGCGCGTGGTTGTTCGCGAGCGTCGCGACGTCGACGCCGATCGCGCGTAGCTGCGGCGCCAGGCCGGGATCGGCGGCGAACGCGACGAGCTTGTCGCCGCCTGCGGGTTCGTGCGACAGCGGCGTTTCGACGTTGGCGAACGTCAGGTCGGCGGCCCGGAGGCGGGCGTAGACGGCCGCCGTTGCCGCCTCGGGCGCGTCGGCGCCCTCGCGGGCGAGCGGCCGGCTCAGTTGCAAATCGCCGGTCACGGCAACGGTACAGCGGGGGGGCATGGGGACTGGTTACCCGGCGCCGCGCGTGGATCCTCCTCCGGAGGAGCGCGCGGCCGGAATCGTCGCTGGTCACGTTCGCAACCGCGATCGCGTAGAATCGGAGAGCCGGGTTCGCCTCGCCCGATCGTGCTCGGCAAAGGAGCTGTGATGTCGCACGAAGCGCAGGTCCACCCGAACGGAAAGCACTATGAGATCGCGACGCTCGCTGGAGGGTGCTTTTGGTGCTTGGAAGCCGTCTATCAGGAGCTCCGGGGCGTCGAGCGCGTCGTCTCGGGTTACGCCGGCGGTCCGGTCGCGAATCCGACGTATGAGCAGGTGTGCTCCGGGCGGACCGGTCACGCCGAGGTCGTGCAGGTCACGTTCGACCCGGCGGTTGTGTCCTACCGCGAGATGCTCGATGTGTTCTTCGCGATCCACGATCCGACGACGTTGAATCGTCAAGGCAATGACATCGGGACCCAATACCGATCAGCGATTTTCTACCTCACGCCCGAGCAGAAGGCGATCGCCGAGGCTGCCCTCGAGGATGTTGAGAAGAACCGGATCTGGAACCGACCGCTCGTCACGACGCTGGAGCCGCTCGACGTCTTCTACCCGGCGGAGGCGTATCACCAGAGATACTTCGAGCGGAATCCGTCCCAGCCGTATTGCATGGCGATCGTCGCCCCGAAGGTGGCGAAGTTTCGCGTGAAGTACATGGAGCGGTTGAAGAAGTAGCTTCGCCCGAACCGATCCACCATCACAAAGGAGGCCATATCTATGGAGGCGCCGCAGTATCCCGCGGGCCAATTCGAGCGCAAGGAGAACCTGACCGCGGCCGAACGCAACGCGCTCATCGGCGAGATCGAACACGCCCCGCGCGTCCTGCACGACGCCGTCGCGGGCTTGAGCGACGCGCAGCTCGACACGAAATACCGTAATTGGACGATCCGCCAGATCGTGCACCACCTCGCCGACAGCCATCTCAACAGCTACTTTCGCTTTCGCCTCGCGCTCACCGAGGACAACCCGACGGTGAAGTCCGTGAACATTGACAAGTGGATGGCGCTGCCGGACGCCGTGAGCGGCAGCGTCCCGGCGTCCTTGTCCTTGTTCGACGGTTTGCACCAGCGCTGGGCAGCGCTCTTGAAATCGATGTCCGAGGCGCAGTTCAAACGGACGTTCCACAACGCGGAGCGCCAGCAAACGCCGACGCTGGACCAACAGCTGCAAATCTACGCGTTCCATGTGAGGCACCACGTCAGCGCGATCGCGTGGTTGCGCCAGCAACACGGCTGGTAGTCGACAGGAAGTGTCCTATCTAATGAGAGCCCGCCGGTTCGCCGGCGGGCTCTTCCGTTTGTGCCGTGGCGATCCGCCGCACGGAGGGTCCGGACGGAGGGTCCGGGTCGTCTCAAGAACTGGCGGTTCTTCGTCGATAAGGAGATCGAGGGGACCGAAATCCCCGCGTGGCCACCGCATGGGAAACGAAGGGAGGCCAATCGTGCATTGGGTCTGGAAGCGATGCTCGCTGGTCCGCCGCCAAGACGGCATGGGCATCCTGGAGTTCCTAGTCGCCGTATCGCTCTTTAGCTTCACCGCCGTCGCGCTCATTCAGGCGTTGCTCGTGAGGTTGTCGATCTCCGGCCGTTCCGACGAGCTGGCCTCGGCGACGACCCTGGCGAACCAGGTGATGGAACACGTTCACGCCAGGGCGAATCCGTACACGATGGTCGGATTCACCGATCTGGCGCGCACGAACCGTCCACTATCTGCGCCCTACGCCGGCGTCACGAATCCGACCAACCGCACGTTCCAAATCGCCGTCGACGTGACGCCCAACGCCGATCTGACGCTGACGAAGGTCACGGTCAACGTCTATCGGCCGTCGGACGCCGACGCGGCCCCGCTGTACTCCCTGACAACGGTGCTCGATGATCAATAATCTGCGCGCTCGCCTTCGCTGTGTCGTTCGCGACGAGCGCGGCTTCTCGCTTTTCGACCTCATCGTCGGAACGACGCTGATGCTGGCGATGTCGGGCTCGGTGTACCCGCTCGTCGGCACCGGCGGGCGATCGCTCCGCCACATCGGCGACTCCGTGCAGACGCAATCGCAGCTGCGGGCGGCGATCGACAGCCTGACGGACGAAAGTCGCTGGGGCACGACGATCACGGCGGAAACGGCGACGTCGGTCACGGTGCGTGTTGCCGCGGGCTCGCCGTTCTCGCCAACCAGCGACTATACGGTGACGTTCGCGTACGACGCGGCCGCCGATCGGATCACGCGGGAGGTCGATCCGGACGCGGAGGGGCCGACCGCCGCCGGCACGGCGACGGTTTCCGTGACCCCGATGGGCGGCATCTCGACGGCGGCGCCGTAGGCGGCCGCGCCCGTACCGAGGAACATCGCGGCCCGCCGGCCACCTATGGTCGCTCATGGCCGTCCATGCTCTGATCCTGACGAATCGCCAACTCGCAACCGAGGCCGTAATTCGCACGACAACGCTGTGACCCGGGATTTCTCCCGGGTCACAGCGCAGGCGATCCTATCCTATGGATGAGCGCTATCCCAGCCCCAACAACCCCTTCAGGTTCACGCCCGCCTTCTGCACCGGCTTGATCGCGCCGGCGCGCGACGTGAGCAGGATCGTGACTCCCGGGCCGAAGCCGGCGCGGTAGCTGTCGCCCTGCGAGACGACACCGACGCTCACCGCGCCCTTGTGGAAACCGCTGTTGAACGTCGCGTCGCAGTCCTGGAAGGCGACGAAGTCGCCGATCCGAAGGTCCGATAGCCCCGCGCTCTTCAACAGTTCCTTGTCCGCGGTTTGGATGTCGAGCACGCCGCCGTCGCTGGACAGACCGGAACCGGCGCCCATCAGCTCGGCCGGCACGGTGCCGACGACCGGTGCGTGCAGCGCGCCGTCCTTCGCTTGCAGCCCCCACGCTTCGACGAGTCGCGGCGACAGGCTCTTGGCGAGCACGTTCGGCGCGTCCTTGAACTTCAGGCCGGTGCCGAACGCCTTGACGAGCACGCGGTCGCCGATCGCCATCTTCTCGAGCGCGCCCGGCTCGAAGCTGATGATGACGTGCTCGGACCAGCGTCCGCTCTTGCCGGTGACCGCGCCTTTCGCGCCCTTCGCGACGCCGGACATCACGGTCGCTTCGTTGCCGACGCAGGCGAGGTTGTGCAGCGCGACGTGCGGCGCCTCCTCGCGGTTCTTGATCGACACGCCGGGATGGACGTTCTCGGCCACCCATCCGAAGACCGAATCGCCGACGCGCACGTTGTAGACGATGCTGCCGAACGACGGCACGATCACGGCCTTTCCGTCGCGGCCGATCACGTGCGGCATACCCGGCAGGCCCGGCATGCGCGGCGCGACGACCTCTCCGGCAGTGGAGATCGAAATCAGCTTGTCTTGGTTGATCGCAATCATTGATTGTCTCCTCGAAGAATCGGCTCGCGCGGCTAGGCGAACGCGCCCGCGTTCAGGTACTTGGCGATGTTCGCGTTTGGATCGATGACCGGCTCGATCATCGGCTCGGCGCACGACAGCAACGTCATGCAGCCAGGGCCGTGGCCGATCGACCATGAGTTGCCGTGGTTGACCAGGCCGATCACCACGCCGCCCTTCTTGTAGCCGCGGCCGATCGTGTGGTCGACGTCCATGACCGCGACAACGTCGCAGATGCGCAGGCTCTCCAATCCGAGATCGCGGACCGTCGCTTCGTCGGTCGCGCACATGTCCTGGTCGACGTACTCGGGATTCAGCTCCCAGCCGGAGCCCATGACCTTCGATGGCAGGATGTGCGTGACCGGCACGCGGATCTTGCCGTTGCCCAGCTCGACGATGCCCATCTTGTCGAGCAGGCGCGGATCGAGCTTGCGCACCTGGATGTGCGGGTAGTCCAGCAATTCGAGGCCGGTGCCCCAGGCGGTGAGCTGGACCTTGTCGCCCGGCATCATCTTTTCCATGGCCTCCGGCGGGAAGTCGACGATCGGCCGGGCGTGCTCGCCGAGCAGCACACCGCGCGCGCCGATCGCGTCGCCGGTGACGATGACCGCGTCGTTTCCGAGATTTCCGAGGTAGTGCAAGGCGTGGTGCTCGCCGCCGTCCTTGCAGTCGATGCAGACGGACGGCTCGAGGTGGTCGGCTTCCCAGTGGAACGCCGCGCACCCGGGACGAGCGTTGTAGATGATGCCCGCCATGCCGATGGGGACGTACGCTTCGCCGCCGGCTTTCATCTTGTGCGGCCCGCGTCCCATCGTGGCGGGCGCGATGTCGCCGGCGACCGCCATTTTCACGAGACGGTCGTGATTTGTGCGTAGCACGCGCAACCCTCCTGTCTTGCAAGTGGACTTTCCGGACAGATTGGCTGGAAGGGTGGGAATTCCTGTGCGGCGCTCGTTATCCGGTCGCCGGCTCGACGTGGATCGTCACGTCGGTGCCGGGCAGCGCATCTTCGATGTGATTCTCGAGGTCATCACACAACGTGTGGGCGGCGCGAACCGTAAGGTTCGGATCGACGACGAGGTGCAAGTCCACGAACCGTCGCGCACCGGCGCGTCGCGATCGAAACGCGTGGTACGAGATGATCTCGGCCTTGTGCGCGTCGAGGATCTCGCGAACGCGCGTTTCCTCTTCCGGGGAGAGCCGGTCGTCGAGAAGTCCGGACATCGACCGGCGCACGAGCTTGAAGCCCGTCGCCGCGAGGTGCCCCGACAGAAGCAGCGCGATCGCCGGGTCGATCCATCGCAGGCCGGTGACGTATTCGATGAGCAGGGCCACGAGCACGCCGGCGGACGTGATCACGTCGGTCATCAAGTGGCGCGCGTCGGCTTCGAGCGCGATCGAGTCCGCTTCGCGCGACACGTGCAGCAGATACCGCGCGACGAGCAGGTTCGCGGCGGCGGCGACGGCAGTCATCGCGACGCCGAGCGGCACCTCGCTCAGCGTCACCGGCTCGATGATCCGGCGCACCGACGTCCAAACGATCCAGGCCGCGGCACCGAGCACGAGGAATCCTTCCGTGGTGCTGGCGATGTATTCCGCTTTGCCGTGCCCATAGGGATGGCTGTCATCCGGCGGCCGGTGTGCGATGACGAGCGACGCGGTGACGAGGACCGCGGCCACGACATTGATGACGGACTCGGCGGCATCGGTCAGCAACGCCACCGAACCCGTGACGGCGAACGCCGCGAACTTCAACCCCAGGATGAGAAGGCCGGCCGCCGCCGACACCAACGCCGCGCGCACTGCGACGCGGCGTTGGATCGGCGTGATGTGGCGGATCAACATACTGTCCAAGGTTAAGTTAGGCCCTCTCATCCGTCGAGTGTTCGACTCTTGGCGTGAAAGTCTGAATTCGTTGAGCAACCGTCGTGCCCGATTGAAGGAAAGAATCGCGCCGCGCGTGGCGAATTCGTGGGAGAGAGCGAATGTGCTCCTAAGAGGTGAAGCCGATCATGGTAACCCTGATTCGTGGCGGCTGGGTCGTGGCGCACGACGGCCGGCGACACCGCGTGATTCCCGACGGCGAGGTCGCGTTCGACAAGGACGAGATCCTGTACGCCGGGCCGAAGTGGGACGGCACCGCGGAGGCCGTCATCGAGGCGCCTGAGGCACTCGTTTCCCCCGGTTTCATCAACATGCACGCGCACATCGGCGTCGAGCTCATGGCCCCGTTCATCGACGTGCAGCGTGCCCGCCGCTACGCGCCGTCGCTCGAATTCGTCCAAAACCTCGAACTGCCACCGTCGCTCACCGCGGAAGAACAACGCATCTCCGGCGCGTTTTCGCTCGTCCAAATGTTGCGGTGCGGCGCAACGACGATCGTCGACGCCGCCGGTTCGGGCCCGATCTGGTGGTTGGGAAACCCGCCGGGTGACGAGGAAATGTTGCTGGAGTCCGCCGAGCAAATCGGGGCCCGGATCTATGCGAGCCTGTCCTATCGATCGGGCAGAGTCTATCGTCACTTCGACGGCACGCCGGACTGGCACTTCGACGAGGAGTCCGGACTCGAGGGCTTGCGTCGCGCCGTGGACTTCGCCGTCCGCCATCGCGGCACGCGCGGCGGGCACGTCGAGACGATGCTCTGCCCGCACGCGGTCGACAACTGCACGCCCGCCTTGTTGGACGCGACGAAGCGCGCGGCGCAAGAATGGGACCTGCGCGTGCAAATCCACTGCGCGCAGTACACGCACGAGGTCAAGCTCATCCAGGACAAGTACGGCTGCACGCCGGTGCAGCACCTCGCGAACAACAACTTCCTCGGCCCGGAGATCATCCTCGGGCACACGATCTACACGTCCGGTCATCGATTCGTCGGCGGCGATCCGAATGCCGACTTGCAGTTGATCGCCGACAGCGGCGCGTCCGTCGCGCACTCGCCGCTGCCGTTCGCGCGCGCCGGGGAAGCAATGCAGTCGTTCGCGCGGTACCGTGCCGCCGGCATCAACATGTCGATCGGCTGCGACATCTGGCCGGCGGACATCATCGCCGAGATGCGGCTCACGTACTACCTCAGCAAGACGCAGGACGCGTCGGCCGAGACGCCGACGTGCCAAGAGGTCTTCGATGCGGCGACGCTCGGCGGCGCGCATGCGCTCGGTCGCACGGATCTGGGACGGCTCGCGCCCGGCGCCAAGGCAGATATCGTGCTCGTCGATCTCGGCGGCTACCACTTGGGGCAGGTCATCGATCCGATTCGTGCGCTGATCACGTGCGCCACCGGACAGGACGTCCGCGACGTCTGGGTGGAAGGGCGGCATGTGGTGGTCAATCGGCGTGTCGTCGGCGCCGACGAAGAGGCGCTGCGCATCGGCGCCAAGGGCGTCTACAAGAGCCTCATCGCCGCCTCGCGCAGCCGCGACGCGGCCGGCATGTCGCCGGAGGAGATCCTCGGATTGGAGTACACGCCGCCGCTCTTGTCGTAGGCGTCTCGCAAAGCACGGGCGGCGCCCGCCAGGGGTGCCGTCGCGAACACCAGCACGCGGGAGGCGACATGAGGAAGCTGCTGCTGACCGGGTTCGAACCATTCGACGGCGAGACGATCAATCCGTCCCTGGAGACGGCGCGCGCGATCGCGCCGCTGCGGTTCGAGGGCGGCGGCGTCGAGACGTTGCAACTGCCCGTCGACCGCTTCCGCGCCCCGGAGATAGTGCTGGCGCGCGCGCGCACCTGGCGGCCCGACGTCATCTTGATGCTCGGCGAAGCGCGCAGCCGCTTCCGCGTGACGCCGGAGCGCGTCGCGATCAACGTCGACGACTACGTGATCCCCGACAACGCCGGCAATCAACCGCGCAACGAACCCATCGCCGTTGACGGTCCGGCGGCGTACTTCTCGACGCTGCCGATCGTCGCGATCGCCGAGGGGCTCGTCGCCGCGAACATTCCGGCCGCGATCTCCAACACCGCCGGCACGTATCTCTGCAACCGCGTGTTCTACGGCGTCATGCACGGCATCGCGCGGGAAGGGCTGCCGTGCCGCGCCGGATTCATGCACGTGCCGGCGATCCACGAGCAGGCGGTCGGCAAGCGCAACGATCTGCCCAGCGTCTCGCGGGCGACGCTCGTGGAAGCGGCACGGTTGGCGATCGAGGTTTGTTTGCGCGAGGTGAGCAGCGAGCGGGAGCCGGCGCGGGCGGCGACGACCGTCTAGGGAAGCGGCGCGATCCGGAACCACAACAGGCCGCCGCTGAGCCACACGCGCTCGTCGCCGGGCCACCAGTCGAGCACGGGCGCCATGATCGTCTCTGCTTCCGGGAGCAGGCCGGGCGTGATCGTGCTGAACTCGACCGTGACGCGATCGCGCGCGCCGAGCAAGTAGGATCCCAAGACGTATTGCTCGTTCCAATAGAAGGACGTAAACATCTCCGAGTATTCCCACGGCCAGTGGATGTCGTGCACGCCGATGAGGATCGACCGTTCCAGCATTGGCAGCACTTCGAGGCAGAACACGGTGACATCGGAGTTCGTGAACGAGCGGTGCGTGCCGTCCAAGAGCACGAGATCGTCCGGCGCCAGGTTGGCGAACGGCGCCAAGTCGGCTTGCTCCAGCCCGCCGCGGATCGATACGTCGCACACTTCCTCGACGGCGGCCCGCGGCGCCGGGTCGATCGAGATTATGCGCGTGCGCAGACCGTGATCCCGAATCGCCGCGCGCGCGAACAACGTGCTGAGGCCGCTGCCGATCTCCAGGTACGTGCCGGGATTGCGCGCCACGAGCGTTGCGTAGATCGTCGCCGCGTCCAGCGGCGTCATCTGGCGGTTAATCCACACCGGTCGTGACGGCGGCTCGGGAAGGGGACCGACGTCGATGGCGCGATATCGTTCGAGGTGCGACGCGACCTGCCGTAACTGATCGATGTGGCGCGCCGGAGCGGCGCGGATCATCCGCTCGAGCAGCGCGTGGCGGCCCTGCGAGAATCCCCAGCGCGGCCGCGGATCGAGCGACGTCGCGAAGTCCAAGCCGATGAGCGGATTGTGGATCCCAAGCTCGCGCCGGAGGTCTTGCAGCTGCGCTTGCACTGCGTCCATCGTCTTCGGCGGATCCCAACGCGGCAAGCGTAGCGACGGCTTGACCAGCGAAGAGCGAGAAGAGCTGCGGCGCCTGCGGCCGCTCTTTTGGGACACGAAAGACCTCCGCACTGTCGACTGTCCGGACATATGTTAGGAAAGAATCAAGTGATCTTTCATCGAAGGAGCGACGATGACCGACTATCGTTTGCCCAACGCGTTCGAATCGCCGCAGTTCAATCACGCGGCGGTCACGTCGATGCTGGCCGCGAACCTGTTGTTCGAAATGATCTCGGTGTTCGGATTAAATCGAGTGAGGCGGAAGTGAGTTTCCGACGCGCGGGCGTGCCGCGAGGTCAGCGCACGCGGGCGCACGCCTCGCAAACCGGCGCGGGAATCAGACCGGCGCGCATGAGCAACGAGAAGAGCGCGCAGCCGACGCAGAATCCGAATACCGACTCCAGCGTCGCGGCGACCACGAGGGCGCCGAGCAGTATCTGCGCGACCGTCACCGCGCCCCCGGCGTAGATCGCCACCGTCGCCGCCAGCGTCATGGTCAGGCCGATCGCCTGGGCGAACCGCTTTGGCGGGCCGGGCACCGGGCGCGGCGCACCGAGACGAGGCGCCACGACGCGCGTCGCCAACAGCGCGAACGGATCGAACCGCGCTCCGAACGCCGTGCGCAGCAGAAACCCGACGGCCAGGACCGGCACGAGCCACGCCCGCGACGTCGTCAGCGCGGCGATCCCCGTCACCGCAACGCAGGCCGCGACCGTGCGTGCGGCTTTATCGTTGACCGGATTCGGGAACGTCAGGATGTTACGCAAACTTGGCCTCCACGCTGGGTGTCTTACCTAACCTATCATTACGCGGCAAGCGTCCTTGCTATCATCTATTGGGCACGCGCCCGTAGCTCAACGGATAGAGCACCTGACTTCGGATCAGGCGGTTGGGAGTTCGAATCTCTCCGGGCGCGCCAGCTACCCTTCCACCGCTCCCCGGACCGCATCCAGAACGTCATCCAACACCGACATCGGCAGTACGCAGCCGGGCGTCAGGATATGGCGCATCCCGTCGCTCTGGTGCAGCATCGCCTTCACGTCCGTCGCGGCGACCTTCGGCGGCGCGGTCAGCAGCGTGTTGCTCTCGTCGAGGCCGCCGCAGACGGCGCCGTGCGTCCACTGCAAGCGTCCCTCGAGCAGGCGGGGTGACGTGCGCCGGTCGTGCCAGTTGACGAGCGGCAGCGCGTAGTCGAAGAACCGCGCGAACGAGAGATCATCGCCGTGCAGGTGCAGCAGCGAGATCGCGGACTTGCCGCGCAGCACCGATAGCACCTCAAGGTCATACGGTTTGTTGAACGTCTCGTGGTCGGCGTCGGAGATCGCGCGCGCCCCGCACAACTGCGTGGCGTAGAACAAGCCGTCGGCGCCGGCGTCGAGCACGGCGGCGACGTACGCCTTCTCAGTTTCGGTCAAGGTGCGCAGCAGCGCGTGTACGACGCCGGGCTCGCTCTTAATCCGCGCGAATACGGCGTCGCGGCTCGCGAGCTTGACCGCGGTGCTCAACGGCGAGAAGACCGTCGCCAGGATCGGAACGTCCGGCCCCAACGCCTTGCGCGTCAGACGGATCGCGTCCAGCTCCCGCGCATCGCGCCGGCTTGTCCGGCGCGATGCGCGGCAATGAATTCCAGGCGATGCCGCGCTGGAACGGGCCCTCCAGCATCGGCTTGGCGCCGTTGACGGGGCTGGCCGGCCCGATCTTGGCGCCGCAGTCCTCCACCGCGTACGAGCCGCTCGACATCATCTTCACGAAGTCGAGATCCAACCGCATTGCCAGAGCACCATCGCTTCAGCGAGCGTATCGGCGCGCTAGTCATCCTCCGGAAAGTGCTTCCAGAAGCTAATCTGCGGTCGATTCGGTTGCTCGCCGGCGATTGCCGCGAGCACGCGCTGGCGAGCGGTCATCATCGGGACACCTCGGTTGGAGATCGAAGGCGGCGACGCGCCGTCATCGGAATTGTCGCAGAGCGCCGGCGTCCATCGAGGAATTCGTTGGACAGCTCGGCCGCGCGCGAGGATGATCCCCTTCTCGCCGCCAGTGGAGTCGTCCTGCCGAATCGTGCGCCGCTCGCGCCGGCGGACGCTGCTAAACGCGCAGCGTACCCTCACTCACGCGCACCGCGTGTCCGCCGACGCGCACCCGCGTGATCCGTCCGCTCGAGACGTCCGTGTGGACGTGGATGTCGCTGGGCCGGCCCATCTCGTAGCCCTGCTTGATGAGCCACGTGTGCGTGCCGTGGGCGAGCGGATCGCAGGCGTGTACGTGCCCGGGAAAGGCAGCCGCCGCGCCGCCGGTCGCGGGATCCTCGACGATGCCCAGCTCCGGCCCGAACATGCGCGCGCGAAACGCGGCATCGGCGCTCTCGCCGCCACGCGCGTAGACGAACATGCTCGTCGGTCCTCCGACCTCGTTACGCGTCGGCCAGGCCGCCGTGTTCGGCGTCGCGCGCCGGACCGCGTCCAGCGATCGCACAGGCACGAACAAAAACGGCACGCCAGCGGAGCTCGCGGCGATCGCGTGACCCGGCAGACCGATGTCGTCGGGCGACAGTGACAGTGCCGCGGCGGCGCGGCCGACGGGAAGCGTGCCCAACGTCGGCGCGGGCACTTGCGCGGCCGCGAATTCCGCATATGCTGGCGCGCCGGCGGCACGCGTCACCGTCACGCGAAGCACGCCGACCTCTTCCTCTAACCAGACCTCGGTCTCGAACGGCGCGTCGGGGGCGAACGACAGCTCCGCGAGCACGATCGCCGTGCCCACGGTGGGATGACCCGCGAACGGCAGCTCCCGCGCCGGGGTGAAGATACGCACGCGCGCGGTGTCGTCCGCACTCGCCGGCGGCAGCACGAACGTCGTCTCGCTGAGGTTGAACTCGCGGGCGATCCGTTGCATCGTCGCCGCGTCCAGATCCTCGGCTTCCATCACGACGGCCAGCGGGTTGCCGCCGAATGGGCGCGTCGTGAAAACGTCCGCGGTGACGAATTTGCGTCCCATGGCCGTGTCCTCCCCTTATAACAAGCAAATCGTTTCGCACCCGGATCTCGCTTCTCGAACCGCTGCCCCACAGTTCTCGCCACCGATGACGGAATTCCTGTACGCGCGCTGCCCAGAGCAGGTTGTCCGTCATCGGAGAAGAACTTCCTCTGTCATGAAAACCGTTATAGACCCCGTAAGTCTCGAGATCATGTGGCAGCGGGTCATCAGCATCATGGAGGAGTGCTGGACCACGATTTGGCGGACGAGCTTCTCCGTCGTCGTCGGCGAGGCGCTCGACTTCGGATGCGAGGTGCTCGATCCGCGCGGGAACGTGCTCGCGCACCCGTGGCGCTCGATGCCCGCGTTCAACTTCGCATTGCCCAACTGCTTGCGCGGCATGATCGCGCGCTTCCCGGTCGAGACGCTGAAGCCGGGCGACGTCTTAATTACGAACGATCCTTGGCTGTGCGCCGGCCACCTGTTCGACATCACGATCTGCACGCCCGTATTCAACCGCGACGGCAAGGTCGTCGCGGTCATGGGCGGCGTCGCGAACGTCGCCGACATCGGCGGCACGCGCGCGCGCCACACGACGCGCGAGATCTACGACGAGGGGCTGTTCATCCCGCCGCTCAAGCTCTACGACCAGGGCAAGATCAACGAGCAGCTCGTCGAGATCATCGAGAACAACGTCCGCCTGGCGCCGATGGTGATGGGTGACGTGCACGCGCTCGTCGCGGCGAACCAGGTCGGCGCCGAGCGCATCCTGCATCTCATGGACGAATACGACCTGAGCGATCTCGAGGACCTGACGCGCGAGGTGCAGGCGCGCACGGAGACGGCGATGCGCGACGCGATCCGCGCGTTGCCCGACGGCGTGCATGAGTCGGTGCAGTGGTGCGACGGCGTCGATGCGCCGTTCTCGTTCAAGACGCGCATCACGGTCAAGGGCGACGAGCTGAAGCTCGAGTTCCTTGACGTGCCGCCGCAGCTGCCGCAAGGCGGCACGAACGTCACGTACAGCATCCTGTTCGCGGAGGTCGTCTACCTCTTGAAGTGCATCCTGTCACCGGAGGCTCCGGGCAACGACGGCGACTTCCGTCCGATTACGCTCGAGGTGCCCGCGGGCACGGTCCTCAACTGCACGCGCCCCGCGGCGGTGAACCAGCGCACGCGCACGATGTGGAGCGTCGCGCCGGCGATCATGAGCGCGCTGGCGCCGGTGCTGCGCGGCCGCGCGCAGGCGCCGACCGGCTACCCAACCTCGTTCAAGACATACGGACGGACCGGTGACGGACACGCGTTCAACGACCACATGTTCCAGGCCGGCGGGCAGGGCGCCTCGCAGCAGGGCGACGGCGTCGGCGCCGTGATGTTCCCGACGAGCGCCTCCAATGTCTCGGTCGAGATGTTCGAGGTCCGCACGGGCTTCCTCGTCGACGAGAAGGAGTACATCGCCGACTCGGCCGGCCCCGGCGAGTTCCGCGGCGCTCCCGGCCAGCGCGTGACGCTGCGCCGCCGCCCCGGCGAAGAGGGTGGGCAGTACCTCATCGGCGTTTGGCCGACGGGCTTGCGCTACGACAACCCCGGGCTTTTCGGCGGCGGCAACGGCAGCCGCATGCGCCTCGTCAGCCGCAAGCACGACGGCGCGCCGGAGGAGGAGCACCTCGGCGGAATCTTCCTCGACATGGACCCGCACACGCGCGTCACGCTCGACCTGCCCGGCGGCGCCGGATTCGGCGATCCGAAGAAGCGCGACCGTGAGGCGATCTGCCGCGACGTGGAGGAAGAAATCCTGACGTCGGACGGCGCGGCGGCGCAGTACGGGTGGAAGGCCCAATGACCGCGAAGCGCGGCCAGAGCCGCTATCTGCTCGGGTTTGACATCGGCGGGACGTTCACCGACTTCGTCTTGCTCGACGTCGGCGTTGGCACGTTCTGGGTGCACAAGGTGCTGACGACGCCGCAGGATCCGTCGAAAGGCGCGCTGGAGGGCATTCGCGCGCTGCTGGCGCAGCGCGAGCTGCGCGCCGGCGACGTCGCGGTCATCATCCACGGCACGACGCTCGTCGCGAACTCGCTCATCGAGCACCGCGGCGCGAAGACCGGGCTGCTGACGACGCAGGGCTTCCGCGACATCCTCGCGATGGGCAAGGAACAGCGGTACGACATCTACGACTTGTTCCTGAAGTTCCCCGAGCCGCTCGTGCCGCGCAAGTGGCGCCGCGGCATCGTCGAGCGCATCGATCGCACCGGGCAGGTGCTGGCGCCGCTCGACGTCGAGATGCTCGAGCGCGAGGTGCGCGGGTTCGTCGCGCAGGGCGTAGAATCGGTGGCACTCTGCTTCCTGCACGGGTACGCGAATCCGGCGCACGAGAAGCAAGCCGCGGCCGCGATCGCCGCGCGGTTCCCGGGCCTCAGCGTGTCGACGTCGAACGAGGTCGCCTCCGAGGTGCGCGAGTACGAGCGCACCGCGACGACGTGCGCGAACGCGTACGTGCGCCCGCTGTTCACGCGCTACGTCGGCGGGCTGGAGCGGGCGTTCACCGATGCCGGGTTCACCGGCCAGTTCTACCTCATGCAATCCTCCGGCGGCACCGCGACGCCGCAGGTCGCGCGTGATTTGCCGATCCGCCTCGTCGAGAGCGGGCCGGCGGCGGGCGCGCTCGCGGCCGCGCTCATCGGCCATCAGATCGGACGCAGCGACCTCGTGTCGTTCGACATGGGCGGCACGACCGCCAAAGCGTGCTTGATCGACGGCGGGGCGCCGACGGTCACCGCGTCGCAGGAAGTCGCGCGCGTGCACCGGTTCAAGCGCGGCAGCGGCATCCCGGTGAAGGCGCCGACGATCGACATGATCGAGATCGGCGCCGGCGGCGGATCGATCGCGCGCGTCTCGTCGCTCGGGCTGCTCAAGGTCGGTCCGGACTCCGCGGGCGCTGATCCCGGACCGGCGTGCTACGGCCGCGGCGGCCACGAGCCGACCGTGACCGACGCGAACCTGCTGCTCGGCTATCTGAATCCAAACTACTTCCTCGGCGGCCGCATGAGCCTCGACGTCGATGCCGCGCGCGCCGCGGTCGGCGCGCTCGCCGAGAAGCTGCGTATGGACACCAACGCTGCGGCCTACGGCATCCACTCGATCGTCAACGAGAACATGTCGGCGGCGGCGCGCGTGCACATCATCGAGCGCGGTCGCGATCCGCGCGGCTACGGGCTCGTCGCGTTCGGCGGAGCGGGCCCGCTGCACGCCTGCGCCGTCGGTCGGATCATCGGCGCGCCGGAGGTCATCCTGCCGATCGCGGCCGGCGCCGCCTCCGCGCTCGGATTGCTGATCGCGCCGCTCGCGTTCGACTACGTGCGGTCGTATCCCGGCCTCGTCGACGACCTCGACTTGACGAAGGTCAACGGCGTCTTGCACGAGATGGAAGAAGCAGGGTTAGCGCGGCTGGCGGAAGCGGGCATCCACCGCAAGCAAGCGCGCGTCGTGCGCTTCGCGGACATGCGCTTGCACGGTCAGTTCCACGAGATCACCGTGCCCGTGCCCGCCGGCGAGCTGACGAAAGCCCGCTTACCTGAGCTGAAGGCCGCGTTCGCGGAGGAGTACAAGCGCGTGCACAGCCACCTGTACGAGGGCGTGCCGATGATGGGCTTGACGTGGCGCGTGCGCGTCGAAGGGCCACGCCCCGAGGTTGCGCTGTCGCACGATCCGCGCACGTCGCGCAACGGCGATCGGCCGGCCGGCGACCCGCGCAAGGGTGAGCGGCACGCGTACTTCCCTGGGCACGGGTTCGTCGCCACGCCGGTCTACGATCGCTACAAGCTGCCGGTCGGATTCGCGTCCGAGGGTCCGGCGATCATCGAAGAGCACGAGTCGACCGCGATCATCCATCCCGGCGATGCGTTTTCCGTCGACGCGCGCGCGAACATGGTGGTGAAGCTGGCGAAGCGGTAGCTTCACGCGCGGTAGCGGCGCGTCCTGATCGTGTTTTTATCAACTCCTGACGTGCGCCCCCTACGCTGAGCGAGCGCACACAACCCGAGGGACGCGACTTTGGCCACGCCGTGAAAACCTCGATCTCGAGGGGGCAGCTCAGGATGCTTCCGAAATTGTTGCGCCTTTTGCTGGCGCCGTTCGCGATCGCGTTCGCCAGGATCGGGATCACGGCGGCGCTCGCCACCGCCGCGGCCGCGGTCTGCGTCAGGCTCCCGCGCTGCAGGTAGCTGCCATACGTCAGCATGATGCCCGTGCCCACGCTCAGCGAGAAGAACGATTGTCCGAACGCGGCCGTCCAGACGCGTGGATCGCGGATCGCCTCCAGGTCCGGCGACAAGAAATAAGAGATGCCGCGCCCCGCGCCCGGAAGCGGGAGCGCCGTGATCGCCATGCCAACGAGAATAAGCACGAGGGTCGGCATCAGCAGCTTCGCCGCGCGCTCGATACCGGCGCGCACGCCGGTATCGACGATCCACGCCCATGTAAGCGCCGACACGACGAATGCGGCGACGGGCACGTACGTGCTCGTCAGCGCGTCGAACGTAAGCGAGATGCCACCGACGAACGCGACGAGAAACGCCAGCACCCATCCCGTCGTCACGAGATAGTAGGACAGGATGCTCGCCTCGATCCCGATGAGAAGGAGACCGAAGGGGCGAAGCCTCGCGTGGACGCTCGCGAACGCCGCCGCGACCGATCCCCGCGTCGCCTGCCCGAACGCGAACTCGACGATCATCAGCGTCAGCACCAGCGTCAGCACGGCCGCAAGATACGGCGCCAGGAACGCGCCGCCGCCATTGTCGCCGACCATGTAGGGGAATCGCCAGATGTTGCCGATCCCCACGGCGGACCCGATCGCGGCCAAGATGAAGCCGGCGCGCGAAGACCACACTTCACGGGGGCCGGTCTCCGGCAATCCCGGCGCGTTCGACTCGATTGTCATTAGGACGGACCTCCTGGCTGGTTAGTTCTAGCGTTCCCCGCGGGCCGCCCTGCTACGCGACGGCACGCGGGATCGGACGCGGCGACGGCGAATGGACCATCGACCACGCGACTTTCGTCGTCAACCGAGGAGATCGATGACTGCCGTCTTCCGCCGCCTCATCCTGCTCGCCGCCGGCAACCGCTTCGTGTCGGGGTTCGTGCGCCGTTACGGCATGCGGCTCGGCGCGTCGCGGTTCATCTCCGGCGAGACGCTGGACGCCGCGGTCCCCGCCATCCGCCGCCTGAACGATGCCGGCCTGAAAGCGAACACGACGCTGCTCGGCGAAGGGCTGCACGATACCGCGGCCGTGCAGCGCGTCGCCGACGCGTACGCCGGCATCCTCGACCGCATCGCCGCCGAGCGGCTGACGTGCAACGTCGCGCTGAAGCTCACGCACCTCGGATTGAATCTCGGCGAGGACGTCGCCTACGGGCACCTAGCGCGCTTGCTGCGCCACGCCGCGACGCACGGCAACTGCATCCGCATCGACATGGAAGAATCGGCGCGCGTGAACGCGACGCTGCGCATCTACCGCCGCGCCCGTGCCGACGGCTTCGACAACGTCGGCACCGTGCTGCAGTCGTATCTATACCGGGCCGGCGACGATCTGACGGCGCTGCTACCGCTCGCGCCGAATCTGCGCCTGGTGAAGGGCGCGTACCTAGAGCCGCCGGAGATCGCTTATCCGAAGAAAGCGGACGTCGACCGGAATTACGTCACGTTGGCCGAGCGTATGCTGCAAAGCTGCGGCTACTCTGCGATTGCCACGCACGACGAGCGCATCATCGAGCACGTCATCGCGTTCGCGAACACGAAGGGCATCGGCAATGACCGGTTCGAGTTCCAGATGCTGTACGGCATCCGCCCGCAGCTGCAATTGGATCTCGTGCGCCACGGCTATCGCGTGCTGGTGGCGGCGCCGTTCGGGCCCGAGTGGTATCCGTTCTTCATGCGCCGCCTCGCGGAGCGGCCGGCGAACGTGCTGTTCGTGTTAAGGAATTTGGTGAGGGGGTAGGGGGTGAGAGTCTAAGCGTATGAAGCACGAGATGATCGCGGAAATCCTTGCGTTGCCGGTCGCGGAACGCATGCGACTTCTGGAAGCGATTTGGGACAGCATCTCCGCAGTCCCCGAGGCACTGCCCTTGACCGACTGGCAGATGAAGGAGCTCGATCGTCGGCTGGCGGAGTTCGAGGCCAATCCTGACGAAGGTTCGACGCGCGAAGAGGTGTTCGCCCGCATCCGCCGGGCTTCATGACCCAGCGGTTCGTCCTTCGTGCGAGAGCTGGACAGGATATTCAGACCGCATTCGATTGATACGAATCTCAGCAGCGTGGCCTTGGAGACGACTTCCTCGAATCACTCCGAAGTTGTCTCGAAACGCGCCGCGATTACCCAGAGTCTGCTTCCGTCATGTATAGAGATGTTTGACGCGCGCTCGTCTCACGGTTTCCTTACGTTGTGTTCTACGTAGCGCGGCCGACGGTCGTATCGGTACTTGCCGTGCTCCATCATTCGCGTGATCCGCGACGCTGGCCACGCCGGTTTGCGACTCCGCGTTGAGTTTGTCGTCGGCGTGACCTTTAAGTCTTCAGTTGATGCGAAAACAGATCTGACACCGCGCTTGGCGCGGTCGTGGTGAACTAGGCACTGCGTCGATGCTTTGCGATGAGCTCGCGAACGGCAGGCACGAGCTCGTTCGGAACCTCCATCGTGGCGTGAGTCGGAGACTCGAATGCCGCTTCATCCTCGGCGACGGCCTGCTCATCGGTCTGCGTGTCGTAGTGCTCGCGTACACGTCGGACGCGTGCCTCGTCCCAGCCAGGGGGGGGGGGGGGGAGGGGCTATCT